>NZ_JBIVGT010000015.1:0-6394 GCF_044748825.1 Pseudomonas sp. NPDC089741
CGCCGAGGGTCTTTCGCAGCACCTGCAGAGCAAGGGTGTGGCCCGCGTCCTGCAGACCGCTCCGGGCAAGGGCGAGCTGAAGAACATCGTGCCTGGCATCAACCACAGCGACATCACGGATTCGGACACCATCGTCTCCGCGGCGTCGTGCACCACCAACGCCATCACCCCGGTCCTGAAGGCCATCAACGACAAGTTCGGCGTGGTCCACGGCCACGTCGAAACCGTCCACTCCTTCACCAATGACCAGAACCTGATCGACAACTTCCACAAGGGCGATCGCCGTGGTCGTAGCGCTGCGCTGAACATGGTAATCACCGAGACCGGTGCTGCCACCGCTGCTGCCAAGGCCCTGCCTGAGCTGGCCGGCAAGCTGACCGGTAACGCGATCCGTGTGCCGACGCCAAACGTGTCGATGGCCATTCTCAACCTCAACCTTGAGAAAGCCGCTACCCGTGAAGAGATGAACGAGTACCTGCGCTACATGGCGCTGCACTCCGATCTGCACAAGCAAATCGACTTCGTTAACTCGCAGGAAGTGGTTTCGACCGACTTCGTTGGTTCGCGCCACGCCGGTGTGGTCGACGCTGAAGCGACCATCACCCAGGATAACCGCGTTGTTCTGTACGTCTGGTACGACAACGAGTTCGGTTACAGCTGCCAGGTGATCCGCGTGATGGAAGACATGGCCGGGGTAAACCCGCCAGCATTCCCGCGCTAAGCCTTAGCTGCACATGAAAACGCCCCGACTTTGGTCGGGGCGTTTTTGTTTGGGGACGATCAAAAGATCGCAGCCTGCGGCAGCTCTTACAGGATATCGCATTTGATTCTGTAGGAGCTGCCGAAGGCTGCGATCTTTGCTTTATGCCCTCTTCGGGAGCAAGCCCCCTCCTACGATTGGAGTGCATTCTCCTGCGGGAGGGGGCTTGCTCCCGAAGGCGTCCTATCGGGCACCGCCGGGGATGGCTGCTTGCGCCGTGCGCAGTTCATGCTTGTTGCCACGAAACAGTACCAGCGTCGCAATCAACCCCAACACCGCCGCGCCACTCAGCCAGATCCCCGGCGCAGCCTTGTTGTTCAGCACATGGATCAGGTAAGTACACGCCGCTGGCGTAAACCCGCCAAACGTTGCCGTCGCCAGGCTGTAAGCCAGCGAGAAGCCGGTCGTACGCACTTCCACCGGCATGATCTCGGTCAGTGCCACCACCATCGCGCCGTTGTACGAGCCGTAGAGGAACGACAGCCATAACTCGACGATCAGCAAATGGCTGAAGCTCGGATTCGCCACCAGCCACGACAGCGCCGGGTAAGCGGTAAGAATCGCCAGAATCGTCGCCGCCAGCAGTAGGGGTTTGCGCCCGATCTTGTCGGAAACTGCGCCCATCACCGGCAGCCAGAAGAAGTTCGACAGGCCGATACACACAGTCACCAGCAACGCATCGAAGTCAGACAAGTGCAGCTCAGCCTTGCCGAACGTCGGGGTGTACGCGGTAATCAAGTAGAAGGACACCGTGGTCATCACCACCAGCGCCATGCCGGCGATGACGATGCCAAAGTTCTGACCGATCGAACGGACAATTTCCCGTAGGGTAGGGCGATGTTTCCGCGCCTGGAATTCCGGGGTTTCTTCCAGCGAGCGGCGAATAACGAAGATCACCGGCACAATCATGCAGCCGATCAGGAACGGCACGCGCCAGCCCCAGTCGCCCATCTGTTCCGGACTCAGCCAATGGTTGAGACCGACCCCGAGCAATCCGGCAAAGACCACGGCCGCTTGCTGACTGGCGGACTGCCAGCTGACGAAAAAGCCCTTGCGTCCCGGTGTGGCAATCTCTGCCAGGTACACCGACACGCCGCCCAGCTCCACGCCCGCCGAGAAACCTTGCAGCAAGCGGCCAAACAGTACGATCAGCGGTGCGGCAACGCCGAGAGTGGCGTAGCCCGGAACGCAGGCGATCAGCACCGTGCCGGCAGCCATCAACGCCAGAGTAATGATCAGGCCCTGGCGACGGCCATGACGGTCGATGTAGGCGCCGAGGAAAATCGCCCCCAGCGGCCGCATCAGAAAGCCGGCGCCGAAAGTGGCCAGCGAAAGCATCAGGGAAGCGAAGGCGCTGTCGGCCGGGAAGAAGGTCTTGGCAATGGCCGTGGCGTAGAAGCCGTAGACCATGAAGTCGAACATTTCGAGGAAGTTGCCGCTGACAACGCGAAAAATCGCTTTGCCTTTGCCCGTGGTGGTGGACATGTTCAGTTACTCATTATTGGATTTTTATAAACGCGTAGCATCCGTTGGGAGCGAGCGGGCCCTTTAATCCATAATGGCCGTCGTGGTTTTGCAGGGAGATGAATAATTGTTCACTGGACGTTGGCTGGGTGTTGTGATGCTGGTCGCCGTATTGTCCGGCTGCGGCAACGGCGATTCGATGGAAAGTTTTGGTGGCCCGACCATGGGCAGCACGTGGTCGATCAAATACGTGCGCCACGCCGGTCTAGCTGATTCGGCGCAAGTTCGCGGCGAAGTGGAGGGTATCCTCGCTGAAGTAGACCGGCAGATGTCGACTTACCGCAACGATTCGGATATCGAGCGCTTCAACGCCTTGCCCGCCAACAGCTGTCAGATCATGCCCGCCTCGGTGCTCGAATTGGTCCGCGTCGGCGAACAGCTGTCCGTGAAAAGTGAAGGTTCCTACGATCTCACCGTCGAACCGCTGATGAATCTGTGGGGGTTTGGGCCGCAAGGGCGCGAAGAAAAAGTCCCGAGCGCCGCCGCACTGGCCGCGGTGCTGCAGCGCGTCGGTCATCAGCATCTGCACATCGATGGCAGTCAACTGTGCAAGGACGCCGCCGTCGAAGTCGATTTCAACAGCATCGCCGCCGGTTATGCCGTCGATACAATGGCCGCCCGGCTCGATGCACTGGGCATCCACGATTACCTCGCCGAAGCCACCGGCGAATTGAAGGCCAAGGGCCGAAAGCTCGACGGTTCAGTGTGGCGTATCGCCCTGGAAGAGCCCCGCGACGATCAGCAAATCGCCGAGCGCACCATTAATGTCGACGGCTACGGCGTCTCCACCTCCGGCGATTACCGCAACTATTTCCTGCAGGATGGCCGGCGCTATTCCCACACCTTCGATGCGCGCACCGGTGCACCTGTCCTACACAACCTGGCGTCAGTCACGGTGATTCATCCTTCAGCGTTGATGGCCGATGGACTATCGACGCTGCTGATGATTCTCGGGCCGGAAAGGGCGTGGGGCTACGCCGAAAAACATGACATTGGTGCATTCTTTGTGATTCGTGCCGATACAGGTTTTGTGATCCGCACCAGTGCGGCTTTCGAACGCCTCAGTGGCGCAAAAACTGACTGAGAACAATACGAAAGCTGGCGTTGTAGTGCAGGCAAAAGTAGCCTACGACGCGACCAAGGGTTAATGTGCGCGGCGTTGACGCTTCTATAGACTGTGTCCGGGTTCTTGATTGACCCCCAATTGTTCCTTCGCGCCGCCGTTCGGCGTGATTTAGCCGCCGGTGCTGCTGGCACCGCGGCCTGTTCTGAGGAGTACGCATGGCTGTCTACAACTACGACGTGGTGGTGCTGGGTTCCGGCCCGGCGGGAGAAGGCGCGGCAATGAACGCCGCCAAAGCAGGGCGCAAGGTCGCGATGGTCGACAGCCGTCGCCAGGTCGGCGGCAACTGCACCCACCTCGGCACCATTCCGTCCAAGGCACTGCGTCACTCGGTGCGGCAGATCATGCAGTTCAACACCAACCCAATGTTCCGGGCGATCGGCGAGCCACGCTGGTTCTCCTTCCCGGACGTGTTGAAAAGCGCCGAGAAAGTCATTTCCAAACAAGTCGCCTCGCGTACCGGCTACTACGCTCGTAACCGTGTCGACGTGTTCTTCGGTACCGGCAGCTTCGCCGACGAGCAAACCATCGAAGTGGTCTGCGCCAACGGCGTGGTCGAAAAACTGGTGGCCAAGCACATCATCATCGCCACTGGCTCGCGTCCTTATCGTCCGGCGGACATCGATTTCCACCACCCGCGTATCTACGATAGCGACACCATCCTCAGCCTCGGCCACACACCGCGCAAACTGATCGTTTACGGCGCCGGCGTGATCGGTTGCGAATACGCGTCGATCTTCAGCGGTCTGGGTGTGCTGGTCGAGCTGGTCGATAACCGTGGTCAGTTGCTGAGCTTCCTCGACTCGGAAATCTCCCAGGCGTTGAGCTACCACTTCAGCAACAACAACATCACCGTGCGCCACAACGAAGATTACGATCGCGTTGAAGGCGTCGACAACGGTGTGATCCTGCACCTGAAGTCCGGCAAGAAGATCAAGGCCGACGCCTTGCTCTGGTGCAACGGTCGTACCGGTAACACCGACCAGTTGGGTCTGGAAAACATCGGCGTCAAGGTCAACAGCCGTGGCCAGATTGAAGTCGACGAGGCTTACCGCACCTGCGTACCGAATATTTACGGTGCCGGTGACGTGATTGGCTGGCCAAGCCTGGCCAGTGCCGCCCACGACCAGGGTCGTTCGGCTGCTGGCAGCATTGTCGATAACGGTAGCTGGCGCTTTGTGAATGACGTGCCGACCGGCATTTACACCATTCCGGAGATCAGCTCGATCGGCAAGAACGAGCAGGAGCTGACCCAGGCCAAAGTGCCGTACGAAGTCGGCAAAGCTTTCTTCAAGAGCATGGCGCGTGCGCAGATCGCCGGTGAGCCGCAAGGCATGCTGAAGATCCTGTTCCACCGCGAAACCCTGGAAGTGCTGGGCGTTCACTGCTTCGGTTATCAGGCGTCGGAGATCGTGCACATCGGTCAGGCGATCATGAGCCAGCCGGGCGAGCTGAACACGCTGAAGTATTTCGTCAACACCACGTTCAACTACCCGACCATGGCTGAAGCCTATCGGGTAGCGGCGTACGACGGCCTCAATCGGCTTTTTTGACGGGCTCCGGCCGGTGGCCTGAGCCGGCCGGGGAGACCGATTTCAGCAATTCTCGAGCGTGGCAGTGGCCAAACCGGGAAAGTCTGTAATCAGGCTGTCAACGCCGAAGTCGGCGAGTCTGCGCATCAGCGCAGGCTCGTTGACGGTCCATACCGACACATGCAGCCCCTGACGCTGGGCCTTCTGCAGGCGTTCCGGCGTACACAGCGTCCAGTTCAGCGCGAGAATCTCACAGCCATAACTGGCCGCGACCTTCAACGGGTCTAGCCAGGCGTACTCGGCAACCAGTCCGCGCGACACATCCGGCACCAGATCCAGCGCCGCTTTCAGCACTTCCCGCGAACTCGAGGTGATCGTCACCTTGTCG
Source organism: Pseudomonas sp. NPDC089741 (assembly GCF_044748825.1). NCBI lineage: Bacteria > Pseudomonadati > Pseudomonadota > Gammaproteobacteria > Pseudomonadales > Pseudomonadaceae > Pseudomonas > Pseudomonas sp. NPDC089741. The sequence continues at coordinate 5,328 of NZ_JBIVGT010000015.1, forward strand.
AGCCGGCCGTGCCGTTGGGCCATCTCCCGAATCGCCAGCACCGTAGTTGCTGCGCGGGTGCGTGAAGCGCTTTTGACTTCCAGCTGCCAGTGCTCGAAATCACACTTTTCGAACAGTTCTTCCAGTGTCGGAATCGGACACGGTTTGATCCAGCCCGGGCCACCCTTGCGCGCGTCGTAGGTCACCAGATCGGCGGCGGTGTGCTCAACGACTTTGCCACGGCGGTCGGTGGTGCGCTTGAGGGTCGGGTCGTGGATGACCATCAACTCGCCGTCCTTGGACAGGTGCAGATCGAGTTCGCAGCGGCGCACGCCGTGCTTGAGACATTCCTGAAAACTGCTCAGGGTATTTTCCGGTGCTTCGCCCTTGGCGCCGCGGTGGCCGTAGATGAGGGTCACGGTTCTTCCTTAAATTAAATGCCTGATTCGTTTTGTTCGCGGGCCAGGCGTCGTTCCTGGGCCTGCTTTTGCAAGATATAGCGGGCGAGCAGCTGGCGCTGGGCGTCGGTCAGGTGTTCGAACTCGGTGCCGACGTCATAACCGTCGCCCTTGCTATCGCAATGGGTCACACGCGCGCGCAGCAACAGGCCCAGCGCTTGCGGCATCAGCACCAGTTTCACCGACAGGTGTGCGCCGGTGGCAATCGGCGTCGGGTGCTGGAAGTCGATCCCGCCCTCGGAGATGATCACCGGCTGTGGCTCGCCGATCTGGCCGAGCACGGTCAGGGCGACCACTTGGCTGAGCAGGTCGATGCGTTTGTTCTGCGATTTCAGGAACGCGGCAATAGCCCGGTCACGCTCGCTGATCTGGCGCAACAGGTGTTGCGACTCGAATTCGCTCAGGTGCAGTTCGCTGAGCAGGTTGAACAGCGGGGAAGCATCCTGCAACACTTCCTGGCCTGCGGCTTCGGGAGCAGACAGGGGCCGAATTTCCAGTGCGATCGTGTACTCGATACGGTAGTATTAGCGGCGAGCTTCTTCATCTAATGTCGACATGGCGAACCCATGGTAGCGGCGGAGGTATTAGTGTAAAGCTGGTTATAGACCCCCGCCACAAGGACGATCCTTT
>NZ_JBIVGT010000015.1:6404-82562 GCF_044748825.1 Pseudomonas sp. NPDC089741
GTCATTCATTTCCCTGACTTCGATGATCGGGCTCGCCCTTGGCGTGGTCGTGATGATCGTCGTGCTGTCGGTGATGAATGGCTTCGATCATGAGATGCGCACCCGCGTGCTGGGCATGGTGCCCCACGCGACCATTGAATCCACTGAGCCGATCAACGATTGGCAAAGCCTGGCGACCAAGGTCAAGCAGAACCCGCAGGTGACAGCCGTTGCGCCGTTCACCCAGATGCAGGGCCTGCTGACCAACAACGGTCAGGTCTCCAAGGTGTTGCTCAATGCCATCGACCCTGCGCTCGAACGCAATGTGTCGATCATCGACAACTTCATGAAGCAGGGCAAACTCGACGATTTGACGCCGGGCAGCTTCGGCATCGTCATCGGCGACAAGGCCGCGACCAAGCTCGGTGTCGGCATTGGTGACAAAGTCACCTTCGTCGCGCCGGAGGTCAGCCTGACCCCGGCTGGGATGTTCCCGCGCATGAAACGCTTCACCGTGGTCGGCATTTTCCATGTCGGCGCTGGCGAACTCGACGGCTATCTGGGCGTGACCAACCTGCAGGATCTGGCGAAGATGCACCGCTGGAAACCGGATCAGGTACAGGGCATCCGCCTGAAGTTCGACGACCTGTTCCAGGCGCCGCGTGTGGCATGGAACATCGCCCAGCAGCTTGGCGAAGACCATTACTACGCCCGCGACTGGACCCGTACCCACGGCAATCTGTATCAGGCGATCCGCATGGAAAAAGCCATGATCGGCCTGCTGTTGCTGCTGATCGTCGCCGTCGCTGCGTTCAACATCATTTCCACACTGGTGATGGTGGTCAACGACAAGAAGGGCGACATCGCCATTCTGCGCACGTTGGGCGCGACGCCGGGCACGATCATGCGCACGTTCATGGTGCAAGGCACGGTGATCGGTGTGGTCGGTACAGCGATTGGTGCGGTGGTCGGTATTTTCGCTGCGCTTAACGTCAGCGCCGCGATCTCGGCACTGGAAGGCCTGATCGGCCATAAATTCCTTAATGCTGACGTGTATTTCATTGATTATCTTCCGTCGCAGGTGCAGAGCCAGGATGTCGTCATGGTCTGCGCCGCGGCGTTGGTTCTGAGTTTCCTCGCCACCCTGTATCCCGCCTGGCGTGCCGCGCGCACCCAGCCGGCGGAGGCGCTACGTTATGAGTGAGTCGGGCATGAGTGAACAAGCAATCTTGAGCTGCCGCAACCTGGGCAAATCCTACGACGAAGGCCCGGAGTCGGTCGAAGTGCTGGCCGGCCTGCAACTGGAGTTGCACCCGGGCGAGCGTGTGGCGATCGTCGGCACCTCAGGTTCGGGCAAAAGTACTTTGCTCAACCTGCTCGGTGGCCTGGATACGCCGACCAAGGGCAGCGTCTGGCTCGACGGCGAAGAATTGTCGGCACTGAGCGAAAAGAAGCGTGGCCTGCTGCGTAACCGTTCGCTCGGTTTCGTTTACCAGTTCCACCATTTGCTGCCGGAATTCACTGCGCTGGAAAACGTCTGCATGCCGCTGCTGATCGGCAAGACGCCGATCCCTGAAGCGCGTCAGCGTGCGACTGCTTTGCTGGAACGCGTCGGCCTCGGCCATCGTCTGGAACACAAGCCATCCGAACTGTCCGGGGGGGAGCGTCAACGTGTGGCGATCGCCCGCGCGCTGGTGAACAAGCCAGGCCTGGTGATGCTCGACGAGCCGACCGGCAACCTCGACTCTCACACCGCCCAGGGCATTCAGGATTTGATGCTGGAACTCAGCACCTCGATGCGCACCGCGTTTCTGGTGGTGACTCACGACATGAACCTGGCCCGCCAGATGGACCGCGTACTGCACCTGCAAGAAGGTCGCCTCACGCCTATCTGATTGGCTGCAACCCGACGTCTGCAAAGGCGTCGGGTCTTTTATTTTTATACGGTGCCCCAGCGAATGTTCAGACCGTTATCGATCTTTATCGGCACGCGCTATACCCGCGCCAAGCGCCGCAATCGCTTCGTTTCGTTCATTTCGATGACCTCGATGATCGGCCTCGCCCTCGGCGTGCTGGCGATGATCGTGGTGTTGTCGGTAATGAACGGCTTCCAGCGCGAGATGAGCTCGCGCATCCTCGGCATGGTGCCGCACGCGACCATCGTTGGCGTAAAGCCGATCGATGACTGGCAGCCGGTTGCTGTCGCCGCGATGAAGAATCCCGAAGTGACCGCCGCCGTCCCGTTCACTGAAATGGAAGGCATGCTCTCCTATAAAGGGTTGATGCAGCCGATCCAGATCAGCGGCGTTGATCCCGCCCAGGAAGGCAAGGTGTCGATCGTTGCCCAACACATTGTGCAGGGCCGTCTCGATGACTTGAAACCGGGCGAGTTCGGTGTGGTGATCGGTGAGATTACTGCGCGTCGTTTCCGTCTCAACGTCGGCGACAAAATCACCCTGATCGTCCCGGAAGTCAGCACCGCACCGGGTGGCATCACCCCGCGTATGCAGCGGCTGAACGTGGTGGGCGTGTTCAAGGTCGGCGCCGAACTGGACGGCTCAATGGGCCTGATCCACGTGGCTGACGCCGCGACCATGCAGCACTGGCAGCCGAATCAGGTGCAGAGCGTGCGTCTGGCGGTCAAGGATCTGTATGCCGCGCCGAAGGTGTCCTCGGACATCGCCGCCAGTTTGGGCGCGGAGTTCAAGGCTGACGACTGGACTCACACCCAAGGCAGTCTGTTCAGCGCGATGAAGATGGAAAAAACCATGATCGGCCTGCTGTTGCTGATGATCGTCGCGGTGGCGGCGTTCAACATCATCGCGACGCTGATCATGGTGGTGAACGACAAGGGCGCGGACATCGCGATTCTCCGTACCATCGGCGCCACGCCACGGCAGATCATGGCGATCTTCATGGTGCAAGGCACGGTGATTGGCATTGTCGGCACCATTATTGGCGGCGTACTGGGCGTGATTGCTGCGCTGAATGTCAGCGAGATGGTTGGCTGGATCGAGCGCGTGAGCGGGCAGCATATCTTCAGTTCTGACGTGTACTTCGTCAGCAATCTGCCGTCGGAATTGCAGGCTGGGGATGTGCTGTTGATCTGCTCGGCGGGGTTCATTCTAAGCTTCTTGGCAACGGTGTACCCGGCGTGGCGAGCGGCGAAGATCGAGCCAGCTCACGCCCTGAGATATTCGTAAGCGACCTCCATGCTCGTTCCCACGCTCTGCGTGGGAATGCCTCAACGGACGCTCCGCGTTCGGCTCTGCAGGGGACGCGGAGCGTCCCGGGCGGCATTCCCACGCAGAGCGTGGGAACGATCAGGTTCGAGGCAACTCGATCACAAAGCGCGTCCACCCCAACTCTGATTCGCAATGAATCTGCCCACCATGGGCCCGGACGATCGACTGTGTAATCGCCAACCCCAGCCCCGCATGCTCACTGCTGCCTTCCTGTCGCGCCGGGTCGGCCCGATAAAACCGGTCAAACAATCGCGGTAACAATTCTGTTGAAATCCCTTTTCCACTGTTTTCAACCGAAATACGCACAGCGCCCGGTTGATCAACGATCCGCACGCTCAAATCACCCCCAGCCGGGGTAAACCGCAGCGCGTTATCGAGCAAATTCGACAAAGCGCGGCGCAACATGTTGCGGTCACCTTCGATCCGCGCATGACCCTCACGTGTCAACGTCACTCCGGCGTCCTCCGCCAGCGGCGCAAAAAACTCCAGCAACACATCAGCCTCATCCTTCAGTTCCAGCGGTTCACGCTTGGGCATCAGCAAACCGTGGTCAGCTTTGGCCAGGTACAGCATGTCGTTGACCAGTTGCGCCATCCATTGCAGCTCTTCGAGGTTGCTGTGCAGCGCTTCGCGGTAATCCTCGATCGGCCTTGGACGGGTGAGGGTGACTTGCGTGTGGGTCAGCAGGTTCGACAGTGGCGTGCGCAATTCATGGGCAATGTCAGCAGAGAACGCCGAGAGGCGCTGAAACGAGTCGTCGAGTCGTGCGAGCATGGCGTTGAAGCTGTGGGCCATTTCCGCAAGCTCTGGCGGCATTTGCTCTTGCGACAGGCGCGCATTCAGCGATTGTGCGGAAACGCCACGGGCCACCGCGCTCATGCACCGCAACGGGCGCAAACCGCTGCGTGCCGCCCAGGCACCGAGCAGCGCCGTCGCCAATGCCGAGAGCCCGACCGTGAGCCAGATCAAGTGCTGCATGCGTTGCAGGAAGTGTTGGTGATGGGTGATGTCGAGCAGCAGGCTCAGTTGTGGCGAATCGGTTTTATCGGGATAGAGCGGGGCGTTGAGCACGCGGTAATCGGTGCCGTCATTGCTGATCGTCGACAAGCCGGTTTGTTGGGGGAAATTCCTGGGAATCTGCGTCGAACTGTCATACCAGCGCTGGCCATCAGCGCCGGTGATACGTAGCGACAAATCGGCTTGACGACTGAGCTCATCCGCGAGTCGCACTTCACGCTGAGCAGGCTGAAGATCCTGCAGGGCGCGGCGCAGGCCAATCAGTTTGCCATCCAGTTGTTGCTGGTCGAGTTCGATGAAATGCGCCTCGCTGGCACGGTTGAACAGCACCCCGGCGAACAACGAAACCACGGCGGTGCAAGCGGCAAACAACAAGGCCAGGCGTGAACTCAAGGACAGTCGGCGCATCAGACTGCGCGCTCTTCAAGCACATAGCCCATGCCGCGTACGGTGTGGATCAGTTTGTTGGGGAAGTCGTCGTCGATCTTCAGACGCAAGCGGCGGATTGCCACTTCGATGACATTGGTGTCGCTGTCGAAATTCATGTCCCAGACCTGCGAGGCGATCAGCGATTTCGGCAGCACTTCGCCCTGGCGACGCAAGAGCATTTCCAACAGGGCGAATTCCTTGGCGGTCAGGTCGATGCGCTGGCCACTGCGTTCGACCCGGCGACGGATCAGATCCAGGCGCAGATCGGCCAGTTGCAGACTGGTTTCCTGCGGCGTGCCGCTGCCGCGACGCAACAGGCTGCGTACCCGCGCCAGCAGTTCGGAGAAGGCGAACGGTTTGACCAGATAATCGTCGGCACCCAGTTCGAGGCCGTGAACCCTGTCCTCCACCGCGTCTTTGGCGGTCAGAAAAAGTACCGGCGTATCCAGCCCGGCACTGCGCACCGCGTGCAGAATCTGCCAGCCATTGCGCCCCGGCAACATCACATCGAGGATCAACAGCGCATACTCACCGCTCAAGGCCAATTGCTGGCCGCTGTTGCCGTCGGCCACCAGCTCGGTGTTGAACCCGGCCTCAGTCAGGCCCTGGCGCAGGTATTGGCCGGTTTTTGCTTGGTCTTCGACGATCAACAGTTTCATGGGCGACTCGGGTTGTCCGGGGTGATTCGGGTTCTGGTAACGAAAGCTTTATAGCGTGACAGCAGACGACAGGCGCCAACCTGACAAAGTTGTAATCTGCCTGTCAGCTTGATGCCAGCGCAGGCCGGCTAAAGTTTCCCACAAGCTGAACCTTATCTTGTTGGAGTACGACCATGTTTTTGCGTAAATCCCTGGCCTTGTGTTTGTTGGCGTTGAGTTCGCCGGTGTGGGCAGCCCCCGCGCACACCTACGACTTCGGCCAGCCGGCGCCCGCCGCCCAAGCCACGCGCAGCGTTGAAGTGGTGCTGAACGACATGTCGTTCGACCCGAAGGCGATTCAGGTCAAGGCCGGTGAGACCGTGCGTTTTGTGCTGGTGAATAAAGGCCAGTTGTTGCACGAGTTCAACCTGGGTGACGCGGCAATGCACGCCAAACACCAGCAGGAAATGTTGCAGATGCAGCAAAGCGGCATGCTCACGCCTACTGGCATGAAGGAAATGTCCCACGACATGGCGGGCATGGATCACGCCGCAATGGGCCACACCATGAAACACGATGACCCGAACAGTGTGCTGGTCGAACCGGGCAAGTCCGCCGAGCTGACCTGGACGTTCAGCAAGGCCACGAGCCTGGAATTCGCCTGCAATATTCCCGGGCATTACCAGGCGGGCATGGTCGGCAAATTGACTGTCAGTCAGTAAGCACTCAAAGGCGCGCGCAAAGGCTGGTAGAATCCGCTGATTCTTCAGTCAGGTTTCCGCCATGCATCCCGCAGCCGAACACTCGCCGCTGGGCAAATCCAGCGAATACATCGCCACGTACACGCCGTCCCTGCTGTTCCCGATTCCGCGCACCGCGAAATGGGCCGAACTGGGCCTGACCGCCGAAACCCTGCCGTATAAAGGCGTGGATTTCTGGAACTGCTTCGAGCTGTCGTGGCTGCTGCCTTCCGGCAAACCGGTGGTGGCGATCGCTGAATTCAGCATCCCGGCGGATTCGCCGAACATCATCGAATCGAAGTCGTTCAAGCTGTACCTGAACTCGCTGAACCAGACGCCGTTTGCCGACGTTGGCACGTTGGAAGCGACGCTGGTCAAGGATTTGTCGGCCGCCGCCGGCAAACCGGTGGGCGTGCGCGTGCGTAGTCTGAAGGATGTAGAAGCGGAAGGCGTCGTGGCATTGCCGGGCGTGTGCATCGACGATCTGGATATCAGCGTCAGCAACTATGAGCATCCGCGCCCGGAACTGCTGCGTTGCGATGACTCGCGGATCGTCGAGGAGACGGTTTACAGCCATTTGCTCAAATCCAACTGCCCGGTGACCAGTCAGCCGGACTGGGGCAGTGTCGTGGTGGAATATCGCGGATCGGCGCTGGATCATGCGAGCTTGCTCGAGTACATCGTCAGCTTCCGCCAGCACTCGGACTTCCATGAGCAGTGTGTGGAGCGGATTTTCCTCGACCTGCAGCGGTTGCTGAAACCGGAAAAGCTGACCGTGTTTGCACGTTACGTGCGTCGCGGTGGTCTGGACATCAACCCGTACCGCAGCACCGAAAGCGTACAGCTGCCGAATCACCGGCTCGTGCGTCAATAAAGATCAACTGTAGGAGTGAGCCTGCTCGCGATAGCGGTGAGTCAGTTGACGATGATGTTAACTGACACACCGCTATCGCGAGCAGGCTCACTCCTACAGGGGATTGCATTGCCAGTCCGGAAGTGAAAAAGCCCTGCCAGTGATGGCAGGGCTTTTTTGTATGGCTGGGGAATCAGATCCCCATGCTGCCCAGCGCGTTGACGATATTGCGCAGGGTGCCGGCGATGGCCGGGTGTTCAACTTCGAAGCGTTCGACCGCTAGGTTCACGCCGTCAGCGATGCTGGCGTCTTGCGTGGCATTTTCCAGTTGAATTTCCGATTCGATCTGCGCCATCAGCGCGTGCAAATCTTCCCGTTCGACTTCCGACAGCGGCGGATTCTGTTCCAGCTGCTCGCGCAGGGTTTCGAGCTGTTTTTGCAGTTCTTGGGCGGGCATGGTGTTTTCCTTTTATCGAGAGGCACTGGCATTGACCGCAGCCGCGCGCCAAAGGTCTATGGCTGACCTTTAGATTAATCCACTCTCGTCAGGTGTGCATGATCCCGATCAGGGCTTTTCGCCTTTGAGGCGGCGCAGGCGGATGTCGGCGAGACAGTTGTCGAGCTCGCCCAGGTGATCGATCACCGAATGTACGCCGAGCCCGAACAGCTGCATCGTGGCCTTGCCGCGCAGTTGCTCGCGTTCTTTCTGGCTCAGGGCCTGCCACTCGTTTGGCGCCAGGCCGCACAGCGAACCGCACGACGCCAGGCCAATGGTCCACAGCCCGGCATTCAGGCCCGATTGCAGCAGGCGCGGTTCGCCGCTGACCAAGACGCAGCCATCGAGACTGCTGACGTTGAGATCCATCAAGGCTTGCCAGCAGGCGTTGGGCGCCGGCCATGGATTGATTGTTGCCGAATGTTGCGGTGATTTGATCCAGGCCGGCAGCGCAGCCGACAGCGGTTGTGCGAGGGCAGGGGGCAAGTCATCGAGCCAGGCACAGGGAATCTGCTGCCGCTGCAAGCTGTGCAAGCTTTCGAGCGCACCCGGTGTGGCATCGGCGTGTGCGGACGCGGCGGGAGTCTGTTGCCGGGCGCGGGCGCCGAAATCCACCAGGCAACCGCTGAGTCCGAACAGCACGGCGGTCAGACTGGGCGCAGCGATAGGCAAGGTTTCGGCATGTGACATGGCAACGTCCCTGAAATAGCCACAAGGCTAGGGTTTGTCGGTGACAGTTGGATGACAGCCGCGTGAAAGGGCGTGCAGGAAATGTCCTACAAGTCAGTGCATTCCCGGACTGCCCAAATGGGCTTTTGCGCTTATACTAGCGGCCTTAATGCGTGAGCCCAGTTGCCCGCGACAGTACAAATCCAAGGAGTTTTTCTATGCGCTGGAGCCATCCGCTCGCTCAGCTTTGTGTCTATGCCGGCCTGTTGCTGGCGCCGTTCGCCACTCAGGCCGCAACGGAAGAAGACCCTTGGGAAAGCGTCAACCGTCCGATCTTCCAGTTCAACGACTTCGTTGATACCTACGCGCTGAAGCCTCTGGCGCAGGGTTATGAGTTTGTCACGCCGCAGTTTGTCGAAGACGGCATCCACAACATGTTCCGCAACGTCGGTGATGTCACCAACCTGGCGAACAACGTTCTGCAGGGCAAACCGGCCGCCGCTGGCGTCGACACGGCACGTCTGATCTTCAACACCACTTTCGGTCTGCTCGGTTTCTTCGACGTCGGCACCAAAATGGGCCTGAACCGCAGCGACGAAGACTTCGGCCAGACCCTCGGCTACTGGGGTGTCGGCAGCGGTCCGTACGTGATGCTGCCATTGCTCGGCCCAAGCACCCTGCGTGATGCACCGTCGAAATACGTCGACAGCTACACCGGCATGTACCGCTACATCAACGATGTGCCAGCGCGTAACTCGATCTTCGGCCTGAACATCGTCGACACCCGCGCCAGCCTGCTGTCGAGCGAGAAACTGATCAGCGGCGACAAATACACCTTCATCCGCAATGCTTACCTGCAGAACCGCGAGTTCAAGGTGAAGGATGGCCAGGTCGAAGACGATTTTTAATCTCGACCGGTAAAAACAAAGGCGACCTCAGGGTCGCCTTTTTTGTGTGCAGCTATTTCATCGCAAGAATGCTCAGCCCGAGCCTCTGGCTGTCGCCATCCTGCGCCTTGACCCAGACCACTTCGGTCTCCGCTTCGAGGCCGCTGAGCGCCGCGTGATCGGAGTCGATGCGCACCCGCAAACGGTCGCCAACCGTGAACTGGCGCGGTGCTTCGACCTGCATGCCGCTGCTGGACAGATCGATGCAGGTCGCTGAAACCTGATCGCCTGCATGAATCAACACGACATCGGCATCAACCCGCATGCGGATGAAATCGCGCTTTTCGCTGTAGTCCCGACCGGTTTGACTCATGGTTCCGTCCTTCCATTGGGTTACGGTTTGAGCTGTTCTTATAACTCTCGGTGATTTGACAAGTAAAGTCGTCAAGCGACCATCGGCGCATGCTTGAAACGCTCTGCGGATGGGAGTACCGTCTGCGCCTTAGAAGGGCACCTCTGGTGTAACCGTGTGCAGGGCGAACGCTCGAAAGCGGTGCAACAGAGTGGCTAGAAAGCGAATCCAGTAGTCTGCGCAGGGCCAAAATGCCCAGCCAACTACGCCAACCTAATTCTGGCGCCGTTTGCCCACATGCCAAAAACCAGTGCCACGCTGCTGATAATCGATGATGACGAAGTAGTGCGCGCGAGTCTCGCGGCCTATTTGGAAGACAGTGGTTTCAGTGTCCTGCAGGCCAGCAACGGCCAACAGGGTCTTCAGGTATTCGAGCAAGACAAGCCCGACTTGGTCATCTGCGATCTGCGCATGCCGCAGATGGGCGGTCTCGAACTCATCCGTCAGGTCACCGAGCTGTCGCCGCAAACGCCGGTGATCGTGGTTTCGGGTGCCGGCGTGATGAACGACGCGGTCGAGGCCCTGCGCCTGGGCGCGGCGGACTACCTGATCAAGCCTCTCGAAGATCTGGCCGTGCTCGAGCACTCCGTGCGCCGGGCCCTGGATCGTGCGCGCCTGCTGCTGGAAAACCAGCGCTACCGCGAGAAGCTGGAAAAGGCCAATCGCGAGCTTGAGGCGAGCCTGAACCTGCTCCAGGAAGACCAGAACGCCGGTCGCCAGGTGCAGATGAACATGCTGCCGGAAAGCCCGTGGAGCATCGACGAGTTCAAGTTTGCGCACCAGATCATCCCGTCGTTGTATCTGTCGGGTGATTTTGTCGACTATTTCCGTGTCGACGAGCGCCGGGTCGCGTTCTACCTGGCGGATGTATCCGGTCATGGCGCCTCTTCGGCCTTTGTCACCGTGCTGCTGAAGTTCATGACCACGCGCTTGCTGTTCGAATCCAAGCGCAACGGCACTTTGCCGGAATTCAAGCCTTCGGAAGTCCTTGGTCATATCAACCGGGGGCTGATCAGTTGTAAGCTGGGTAAACACGTCACAATGGTCGGTGGAGTCATCGACGAGGAGACCGGTTTGTTGACCTATAGCATCGGCGGCCATCTGCCGTTGCCTGTGTTGTACACGCCTGACAGTGTTCGTTATCTCGAAGGACGCGGTCTGCCGGTTGGCCTCTTCAATGAAGCCACCTACGAAGATCACGTGCTTGAGCTGCCGCCGACGTTCAGCCTGACGCTGATGTCGGATGGCATTCTGGATCTTTTGCCAGAACCTACGCTCAAAGAAAAAGAAGCCGCTTTGCCTCAACGGGTGAAGTCGGCGGGCGGCAGCCTGGATGGTCTGCGGCAAGTGTTTGGATTGGCCACGCTAGGGGAGATGCCGGATGATATCGCCCTGTTGGTGTTGAGCAGGAATCTTTAATGAGTACCGGTAGAATCCAGTTCGCCGAGCAGGACGGCACCTTCGTCCTGAAGTTCGTCGGTGAAGTTCGCCTGACCCTGTGTTCGGCGTTGGATGCGACTATTGAGAAAATCTTCACCGCGTTGAATTTCAACGCGATCGTGATCGATTTGACCGAAACCCGCAGCATCGACAGCACGACGTTGGGCCTGTTGGCCAAACTGTCGATCCTGTCGCGGCAGAAGGTCGGCTTGTTGCCGACCGTCGTCACTACCCACGATGACATCACCCGTCTGCTGCAATCGATGGGCTTCGAGCAGGTGTTCAACATCGTCAATCACCCGGTGCCATGCCCCGAGTGCCTGGACGACCTGCCGGATCAGGACCAGTCGGAAGAAGTGGTGCGGATCAAGGTGCTCGAAGCACACAAGATCCTCATGGGGCTGAACGATTCCAATCGTGAAGCGTTCCATGATCTGGTGAATGCCCTCGAAAGACATTGATGGTCTGAAATGGGGTAGGGGCTGCTGGCCCTATCGCGAGCAGGCTCACTCCTACAGGTTCTTCATTAGCCACATAATCGCAATCGCTCCACAGATCCCCTGTAGGAGCGAGCCTGCTCGCGAAAGCGGCCGCAAGATCACCACGAATTTCCCCGCAGGCACAAAAAAGGGCGAACCTTAACAGGTTCGCCCTTTTTGCATTTCGCCAGCTCAGATCACAGCTTGGCCTGCAACAACGCCTCAAGCTTCTCCTGGTCGCGGGCAAACTGACGAATACCCTCAGCCAGTTTCTCGGTAGCCATCGCGTCTTCGTTGGACAACCAGCGGAATTGCGCTTCGTTGAGGTTCAGACGCGCTTCACCGGCGTGGCCCGGAGCCAATTTGCGCTCCAGCTTGCCCGTGTCGGCTGCCAGCTTGTCGATCAGGTCCGGGCTGATGGTCAGGCGGTCGCAGCCCGCCAACTGCTCGATCTGATTCAGGTTGCGGAAGCTCGCGCCCATGACCACAGTCTTGTAGTCATTGGCCTTGTAGTAGTTGTAGATGCGCGTTACCGACTGTACGCCCGGATCATCAGCGCCGGTGTAGTCGTTGCCGTTGGCCTTTTTGTACCAGTCGTAGATGCGGCCCACGAACGGCGAAATCAGGAACACCCCGGCGTCAGCGCATGCGGCTGCCTGGGCGAAGGAGAACAGCAGGGTCAGGTTGGTCTGGATGCCTTCCTTTTCCAACACTTCGGCGGCGCGGATGCCTTCCCAGGTCGAGGCGATCTTGATCAGGACGCGGTCGCGGCCAACGCCGGCCTTGTCATACAGCTCGATCAGGCGATGCGCGCGTTTCAGCACGGCATCCTTGTCGAACGACAGGCGCGCATCCACTTCGGTGGAAATACGGCCCGGGATCACTTTGAGAATTTCCTGGCCGACCGCAACGCCGAAACGGTCGCTGGCCAGGCCGACATCACCCTTGCAGTCGCTGACACAAGCATTCAGCAGCTCGGCATACGCCGGAATGGCCGCGGCCTTGAGCAGGAGCGAAGGGTTGGTGGTGGCGTCTACCGGCTTGACCCGGGCGATCGCTTCGAAGTCGCCAGTGTCGGCAACCACGGTGGTGAACTGTTTGAGTTGTTCCAGCTTGGAAGTCATGGGCGTGCTCTATCCTATGGGTCTGATGACATTACCCGAGCGCTGACAGTCACTCAAGGGCGCGTGCGTGTATCGATGGCCCCTGCGGCAACAACCTGAAAACGATTGTTTGAAAGGTCGGGGCGGCTATCGATGAATACGATGCCAAAACAGCCAACAGGTTCAAAGCAACCGACCTGCGTACAGGTCGGTGTGCGGGCGCTATTGGGCGTTCAACAGGGCTTCGACCGACATGCGCGCCGGTTTCGGTTGCCCGTCGGACGTCAGCAGGCCGAAGTTCTTCTCGCGTTCATTGCTGCCCGTTTCACTGTTCTTCCATTCATAGATGGAGGTCAGCGGGATGTTGAGTCTTTTGACATCGCCGATAAACGCGTTGATCTTGCTCGCTTGCCCTTCAGTCCCGCCATTGGAGGCGAGTGCCGAGATGCCCCATTCACTGATGACCCCCGGCAGATGGAAGTTCTGCTGGATAAACGCCTGCGCATTGCTGATCTGCGTGGCCGTCATGCCATAGGGGTGATAGGACACCGCGCTCAGGCATTTCGGGTATTCGCTGACGATACGATTAAGCGCCACGGTAGAGGCCGAGCCTGCGCTGGGTGGCCGGGCGAAGCCGTAACCGATTACCGGCGTCGAAGGCGGTTGCCCTTGCAGCGTCTTGCACACGGCGCTCATGAACGGCACAAACGTGGTGTCGAACTTGCCCGTCGGCCAGTAAGTTTCCAGATCCGGCTCGTTCCATAACTCAATCGCGACCATTTGCGAGCCGTACGTCTGTTCCAGGCCGGTCACCGCTTTGGCGAAGCCTTCACCGGCGCTGGTCAGTTCGGCGTTCGATGTGGCGGGCAATGGCTTGATCGCCCGCACCGTCAGCAAGACTTCCAGCCCTGCCGACTTGGCCGCCGCAAAAGCGTCGCTGACTTGTTGTTGATAAGCCTTGGCAGTCAGGCTCTCGCTCCACACGCCGAAGCGGACAAAACCGAAGCCTGCCGTTTTGATCTGCGCGGCGTCGGCCGCCGTGAAGTTCTGGATCTTCACCTGAACGCCGATGTTCTTGGCTGGAAGGTTAGGGAACAGTTCGCTGGCGTGAACCTGAGTGGCACCCAGCATCAGTAGCGCCAGGGCGCCGAGTTTTTTGAGATGTACGGATTTCATGTCTGCTCTCCCGAAGAGAAGTGACAACAGCGAATATTTATCTCGTTTCTCAATTTTCGATAAGGATGATGGCACTTAGTGCGCGAATGTTATTTTTTGTCGGAAATCAAGCGGCTGAAAATCACAGTTATTTTTAGTCCGCTAATTGTGGTTGGGGCGCTATAAAACGCTGTGGTACTTAATGCTCCGGTACTAACACGGCGAGTCTATTTCTGAGTGCAGGAAGATCTTGAGGGTTCACTAAAGTTCTCTCGCATGTTGGCCGTTTGACATTACACGGGAAAGTAAAACCTTGTTCAGAAAGATCCTAGTTGTCTGCGTGGGCAATATTTGCCGTAGTCCGACGGCAGAACTGTTGCTGCGTAACGCGCTGGCCTCTTCAGCGATCACCGTGTCCTCTGCGGGCTTGTCCGCCAGGGTCGGCGAGGGCGTCGAGCCTTCGGCCCGCGAGGTCCTGGAAAACCATGGGCACAGTGCCGAAGCGTTCAAGGCGCGGCAACTGACTTCGGACATCGTCAACGAATCAGACTTGATTCTGGTGATGGAAAAACAGCATGTAAATCAAGTACTGAAGATTGCCGCTCACGCGAGGGGCAAAGTGTTTCTACTCGGCAAATGGCAGAGCGAGCGCGAAATACAAGACCCGTATCGTCAAGGCCAGGCCGCTTTTATTCATGCTCATGCATTGATTGAAGATGCTGTTAGTTCATGGGCGCAGCGCCTCGGGCATTGATCAATATTCTTCAGAACAGTGAATGGTAAGAACAGACTTATGCAGTTACCGTCAGTAATCGGCACCCGTGACAACGATCAAGACAGTATTGATCTGCTCGGCATATTCGGCAGCCTGATCGACCAGAAATGGCTGATTGGTGCGCTTACCGGTGCCTTCATGGTCACCGGCGTGGCCTATGCGGTTCTGGCCACCCCGGTGTACCTGGCGAATGCGCTGGTGCAGGTCGAGCCGAAAAAGAACGACATGCTCGGCTTTTCCGACCTCAACAGCATGCTCGGTGGGCAATCGCCGTCAGTGACCGAAATCGGCATCATCAAGTCCCGCGCGGTGATCGGCAAAACCGTTGACGATCTGCGTCTGGATATCGATGTCACGCCGAATACCTTCCCGGTGATTGGCGGTTTTCTTGCCCGTCGTTATCGCGGCGAGACCGAGACCAGCGTCGCTGCGCCGCGTTTCGGCTTGAACAGTTACGCTTGGGGCGGCGAGCGCCTGGAGTTTGCCCGGCTCAATCTGCCGAAAGAGCTGCTCGGCAAGAAACTCACCCTCATCGCGGGTGAACAAAAGCGCTTCCGGTTGCTCGATGACAACGACAACCTGCTGGTCGACGGCGTTGCCGGTGAAGCCTTCGCGCAGGACGGTGTGGAAGGGCAGATCACGCAACTGCAGGCCAACCCGGGCACGCGTTTCGAAGTGGTGCGCAACCCACGTATCGTGACCATCCAGGGTTATCAGGATGCGTTGGATATCTCCGAGCAGGGCAAGGAATCGGGGATTATCAAACTGGCGCTGGCCAGCAGCGACGCGGCTGAAGCGGTGAAAATCCTCAACAAGATCGCTGCGCTGTACGTCGATCAAAACGTCCGTCGTACTTCGGCGGAAGCGGCGCAAAGCCTGGCATTCCTGCAAAGCCAGTTGCCCCAGGTCAAGCGTGATCTGGCCAAGGCCAGCGACGCGCTGAACGCCTATCAGACCCACGGCAAAACCGTGAACATCTCGCTGGAAACGCAATCGGTGCTCGGTCAGTCCGTCGCGCTCGAAACGCGGATTTCCGAGCTGAAAATGCAGCAGGCGGAGATGGACCGCAAGTTCACCAAACAACACCCGGCCTATCGCGCGTTGATGAGCCAGATCGGCGAACTGACCCAGCAACAGAAGTCGCTGGAAGGCAAGGTCGGCGATCTGCCCGCGACCCAACAAGAGCTGCTCAACCTGACCCGCGATGTCGAAGTGGCCTCGCAGATCTACACGCAGTTGCTGAACAAATCCCAAGAGCTGGACATCGTTCGCGCCGGTGCCGTGGGTAACGTGCGTCTGGTCGATGCGGCGGATGTCGACCTGACCAGCCCGGTCAAGCCGAAAAAAGCCCTGATCGTTATCATCGCCACATTCCTCGGTGCCTTCGTCGGCGTGGCGCTGGTGCTGCTGCGTAAATCCCTCAGTCGTGGTCTGGAAGGTCCCGAAGCCATCGAACAGCTTGGCCTGCCGGTGTACGCATCGATTCCCTACAGCGCCTTGCAGCAGGAAGAGGACAGCAAAAAAGGTCGTGCGCGCGACGGCGTCGATAAGCCTGCTTACCTGTTGGCCTTGCGCAACCCGACCGATCTGTCGATCGAATCGATTCGCAGCCTGCGCACCTGTCTGCACTTCGCCGGCCTCGATTCAACCAACAACCGCATCATGATTTCCGGGCCGAGCCCGCAGGTCGGCAAAACCTTCGTCTCGTCCAACCTCGCTGCCGTCATGGCGCTGAGCGGCCAGCGCGTGGTGCTGATCGATGCCGACATGCGCAAAGGGCACCTGCACAAAACCCTCAACACCCCGATCACCAATGGCCTCTCGGACTTGCTGGTCAAACGCTGCAGCATCGAGCAGGCGATCAACCGGGTCGAAGTCGACAACCTGCACTTCATCAGTCGCGGCCAGGTGCCGCCGAATCCTTCGGAACTGTTGATGCACGCCAACTTCCGCGAGCTGCTCGCCGAACTGAGCGAGCGCTACGACCTGGTGATCATCGATACGCCGCCGCTGCTGGCTGTGACCGATGCGGCAATTGTCGGCCGTGAAGCCGGGATCAGCCTGATCGTCACGCGTTTCGGGGTGAACCCGGCCAAAGAGATCGAACTGACCATCCGCCGTTTCGCACAGAACGGTATCGAGTTGAAGGGCGCGGTATTCAACGGTGTCGAGAAGCGCGCGGCCAGTTACTACGGCAACGGCGGCTACGGCTATTACAACTACGAATATGCGTCCGACAAATCCTGACTGTCAGCGATTGTTCTTTCCTGTTTTAAGTGGGTGAGTTGTGAAGAAAATACTGCACGTGGCAGAGACGATCAAAGGTGGCGTCGCGACCGTTATCCGCACGATTTCGGCATCCCCCGAGGATGATGCGGCGAACTACGAGCTGGTGTATCTGGTGCCGGACGATCAGGCAAAAGAGCTGCACGGGATCGGCGCAGAACAGATTCGCACGTTCGCCCGTACCGGCCGCAATGTGCCGTCGTTGCTGCGCTTCGCCTGGCGCCTGAGCCAGGTGCTGCTCAAGGAAAAACCCGATGTGGTGCATTTGCACAGCACCTTTTCCGGGGTGATCGGCCGTTGCGTGTGCGTGCTGTTGCGACCGTGGCGCAAGCCGAAAATCGTCTACTGCCCGCATGCGTTTTCGTTCCTGATGGAAAGCTCGCCGATCAAACAGAAAGTCTATGCGTGGATCGAGCGGGTGCTGCAAAAGGTCACCGACGTGATCATTTGCGTCAGCCAGTACGAACTGGATAAAGCCGCGCGCTTCGGCATCGAGCGCAAACGGATGAAGCTGATCTACAACGGCATTCATCACAAGGACGACGCACCGAAAGCGGCGAGTCCCGAGCCGATTCACTTGCTGTTCGTCGGCCGTCTCGACTACCAGAAAGGCTTCGACGTGTTGCTCAAGGCGTTCGCCAAGGTGCAGCGCAATGACCTGAAACTGACGGTGGTCGGCAGCGCGGTGAACGAGGACTCGGTCGAGTGCCCGCCGATGGACGCCGTCGAATATTTACCTTGGGTCACCCCGGGCGAAGTGCAGGCGCTGTATCAAAAAGCCGATGCGCTGATCGTGCCGAGTCGCTGGGAAGGATTTGCCATGGTGCCGCTGGAAGGCATGGCGATGGGCTTGCCGGTGATCGCCAGCAATTGCACCTCGCTGCCGGAACTGGTCACGCACGGCGTGTCTGGCTACGTGTTTCCGTCCGGTGATCACCAGGCGTTGGCCGATGTGCTGGCGCAAATCCAGAAGCCGCGGTTACTCGACCTCGGCACCGAAGGGCGCAGCATTGTCCGTGAGCGCTTCAGCGCCGCGTTGATGATCCGCCAGACCTACGACGTGTATTGCGCTCCCACTTATTAAGTAGAACTCAGCTTATGAACGTAACGATTTTGCATGGCTACAGTGCGTCCAACTCCGGTGACGGCCTGCTCGTCGATCTGGCCATTGCCTTGGTGCAGCGCAACTTTGGCGATGACACGGCGATCAGCGTGGTCGCCTCCGATCCGGATTCTTTCAGCTACTTGCCGCACCCGCGTTTCGATGCGCCGGTGATGGCGGCCAAGGGCCTGGGCCGGGTCAAGCAGGCAGTGTTTCTTAACCAGTCCTACGCGGGACTGGCGGACCTGTTGCGCAAAACCGATCTGATCGTCGGCGTCGGTGGCGGCTACATGCGCTCGAAAAGCGCTTTCGAACACATCAAGTTGAAGCTCGGCCACGCCAAGCAACTGGAAACCGCGATCCTCAGCAAAGTGCCGTCGGTGTACCTGCCGCAAAGCATCGGCCCGTTCCACGGCGAGAGCAGTCAGATCGTCGAGCATTACGCCAGCGCCGACGCGGTGTTCGTGCGCGATAACCGTTCCTCAGCGATCTTCGACGCCTGTGAAAACGTCTACCGTGCGCCGGATCTGGCAGTGCAGTCGCTGGCGAGCAAAATCCTCCAGCAGCCGAAGTTCACCCGCTGCGCTGCTTCGCCCGCCACCGTCTGTGTGGTGCTGCGCAAGCCGCCGGAGTGGAGCAAGGAAAAGAAAGTCGCTTACGTGGCCAATCTGAAGTTGCTGCTGCAGCGCCTGAAGAACAAAAGCAAAGTGGTTTGCGCCGTACAGAGCGCGGTGCGCGGCAACGATGACGGCGCGTTCTATCGCGAACTGGGCATCACTGAAGACCTGTTGTCGTTGAAGGCGACGATTGCCAAATATCAACCGGACCTGGTGATTTCCGTGCGCTTGCACGGCGCCATCGAATCGTTGCTCTCTGGCGTGCCGGCGTACCACATCAGCTATGAGCGCAAAGGGTTTGGCGCCTATCAGGACATGGGCGTGGAAGACTGGGTGATCAATGGCGGCGACATCGATGTCGATAAAATCATCGACACGGTTTACGCACCGGACGCGCTGACGAATTTCGGCAAGCGCCTGACCGACACCTGTCGTGAAATCGAAGCGAAAACCGTGGCCATGGACGACATCATCAAGGGTGTCGTTCGATGATATTTCGGCTACTGCTTCGCGGCGGAGCCTTGGGCGCGAAGTTTTTGCTGGTGTTGGCGCTCACCCATTACCTCGGTTACGAGGCGCTGGGTTTTTACGGCGTGGTGGTTGCCGCGTCGTTGATCGCGTCGAAGTTCTACAGCGTCGGTTTCAGTTCCGAGATCAATCGGCTGATCAGCGTCGGCGGCAGCTCGCGTCGTGTCGTCGACAAAGTGCTGTTGCTGTACCTGACCGTCGGGCTGCTGTTGTCGGTGGTGACGGTGCTGATCTATTCACTGTTCCAGCAGGTTGAAGCGACGGCTGCGCTGATCCTCTGTGTGACCCTGGTGTTGCTCACCGAACACCTGTCGTTCGAGATCAACTCTTTCGTGTTTTCTGCGCAGAAAGCCACGGCCGGCGCGTTGCTGTTCTTCATCAAGACCGGTTTGTGGGCGATGTTGGCCGTAGCCGGAATGATGTTCGGCTGGGTGTCGAGCGTCGCCAGTGTCTTGTGGTTGTGGGTGGCGGCCAACGTGTTGGTGATCATCGCCGGTTACCTGATTGTGGTGAACGTGCACAAGGGCCGAGTCGCCGGGACCTTGGCCACGGCGACGGTGTGGAAGGCCGGCTTGCCGTTCTATCTCGGCACCGGTCTGATCGCGTTGAGCCAATACGCCGAACGCTTTCTGATCATCGATCTGGAGCCCTACGCCAGCCTCGGTAAATACGTCTACGCGTGGTCGGCGGCCAACACCCTGCAAGCCTTGTCGTATGCGGTGGTAGCGGTGGTCGGGATTCCCGTGTTGGCCAAGCGTTTTCAGGCCGACCAGCAGGCCTTCACGGTCAAGCAGTTGTTCGTCAACAAATGGGTCATGCGCTCGCTGGTGGTGTCGGCGGCGGTGGCGGTGGCGATTTATCTGTTCTTCAACGTGGTGCTCGATTACGTCGCGACCAGTGTGCCGCGTCCGGACAATGCGATCCTCGACGTGTTGATCTTCTCCTTTGCCTTGCGTGCGATTGGCGACATCGTCTGGGGTGGTTTGATCGCCTCGAAAAACAGTCGTGTCTCGCTCGCCAGTGCGGCGATCTGCCTGCTGGTTTCGGTGCCGGTCAGCTATGTGCTGATCAAGCATTACTCGATCTATGGCGCCGCGTGGGGCAACGTTTTTGCGATCGTCGTGCAGCTCGGCGTGATTGCTTTGCTGACCCGCGTGACCGCTGCGAAAAAGGCTGCGCTGTCATGGGCCTGAAGTTGCCGTGCATCGAGTTTCGCGGCAAGAAACTCGACTCTTCGCTGTCGTTCCTGATCCTCTTCACCGGGCTGTTTCTGTCGGTGGCCATGCCGTTGTTGATTCCTCGCGATCCGGGGCCGGATGCGATGACGTTATGGTCGTCCTACGCGCGGGCCGACAACTGCAATTTCTGGAACCCGTTCTCACCGGATCGCTCGTCCTACGAGTGTTCGGCGTTCCTGCTGCGGCCCACCGGGATCAACCTGACCAATGCCTGGGCCTACGGCATGTTCTGCAATTTTTTCCTCACGGCGATTCCAGTGGTGGTGTTCCGCCGCATGCCGTTGGCGATCTTCGGCACCCTCTGTCTGTGGGGGATCGTGCGCTCGTTCTTTCTGGAAAACCTGACCAAGGAAATCATCGTCTCGGTGGCGGTGTTGAGCATTTTGCTCAGCTCGTTATCGCGCAAATACCGTGGTGGTTTTTTCCTCTCGGCGGTGATCTACGGCGTGCTGATCCGGCCTTACTGGATTCTGTTTTCGCTGTCGTGGGTCGGTGTCTGCGTGATGAAAAAGTACGTGTCGCGCACGACCTTCTTTCTGATGCTGTTCCTGTTCTACCTGGCCGTGGCGATGTCGATCCAGCTTGCGCTGGGCTTCCCGGTGTCGTCGATTCGTGCCAGCAACAACGAACTGCGCACGGCGGGCGAGGAGGGCTCGAAGTCGTTGATCGTCTCGTGGCTCAGCGGCAGCGATTTCGTTTCGCAAGCGCTGGACTCGATGATCATCTTCTTCCGGCTGTCGTTCCCGGTGGAGCTGATTCTGCTGTCCGGACCAGGCCAGGTGATCTTCGTCGCGTTGATGATCATGACTGCGTTGCTGCTGTTCAAAGTCATCACCTCGACCGATTACAAGGGCGCGCCGATCCAGACCAAGCCCAAGGAACTGATCGCGATCCCGCTGGCGTTTCTGCTGGTGCAAGGTTTGTTCGAACCGGACTTCGGCTCCTTCGCCCGGCACTTTTCAATGGTGGTACCAGTGTTGTTCGTCGGCCTCGGATTGATGCTGCGGGCAAACAAACCGGTGCAGGTTGAATCAAGAATTCTGAATTGAGGCGGGTGCTTTATGTCGAGCAAGAAAAAGTCCCTGGAGATCGAAACCCTGCGTGGCCTGGCGTGCCTGCTGCTGGTGCTCTATCACGTCATCGGACCATTGGGCGGTGGGTTGAAGATCGATATCGGCTCGCCGTTCCGGGTGATTGCCGATTCGATGGTGTACGTGCGCATGCCGCTGTTCACGTTCATTTCCGGGTACATCTATTCCATCTACAAAATTCGCGGCAATGACTTTTCGGCGTTTTTCTCCGGCAAGGTGCGCCGCTTGATCGTGCCGCTGTTTTGCGTCGGCGTGCCGTTCTCGGTGCTGCAAGCGGTCGGGCCTGGGGTGAACAAGGACGTCGGGGTGATCGACGCGTTGTTGTCGTTCTGGGTACCGATCAACCACTTCTGGTTCTTGCAGGCGGTGTTCATCATTTTCATGTTCGTCGGGCTGCTGGAATGGCGCGGGATGTTGCGTTCGGCGACGCGCTTGTATGGGTTGTTCGCGTTTGCCGCGGTATTGTTTTTACTGCCGCCGTTCACGTTCGATGCTTTCGGGATTAACGGCGCGATTTACCTGCTGCCGTTTTTCGTCGCGGGGATGATTGGCCAAGAGAACGTCGATGCGTTGAAGCAGCGCTTCAAGGTGATCGGGCCGCTGGTGTTTGTGCTGATCTCGCTGACGCTGCTGTATGTGGCGGCGATTGATCGTGAGTTGATTGTTGATCGTCGTAGCCTGGTGGGTCTGACTGTGGGTTGCGTGTCGTGTATCGCTTTGCTGTCGAGTGATATGCGCTCGAAGGCGCTGACGTGGTTGGGCGGTTATTCCTATGCGATCTTCCTGTTCCATGTGCTGTTCGCGGCGACTTCGCGTTTTGTGCTGGGGCGCTTGGGGATTAAGGATGAGGGCTTGCTGGTGCTGGGTGGCTTGAGCTTTGGCTTGCTCGGTCCGGTGGTGTTGTCGATGATTTTCAGTCGGTTCAATTTCACTTCCGTGCTGTTCCTTGGCGAGCGTGCGGCGAAGAAGAAACCATTGGCACCGATCACCCCAGTGCCGCAAACCTGATCTGTAGGAGCTGCGGCACGCTGCGATCTTTTGATCTTGTCTTTGAATGTCAGGATCAAAAGATCGCAGCCTCGTTTCACTCGACAGCTCCTACATGGATCTTTGCCAGCCGCACAATCCCTGTGGAAGATGCAGCGTCATTGCCAGAGCCACCGCCATCGCTGGCAAGCCAGCTCCCACAATTCTCCCTGTGCACAAGGGTTTCGCCGATGACCACAATCCCTGTGGGAGCGAGCCTGCTCGCGAAGGGCCATTCCAGACTGAAGGAAATTTGTATGTTGGCAGTGAATGACGCGCAACCCGCAGCAGCAGCAGCAGCGGTGGTTGAGGTGGGCGATGCCCGCGAGCGTTTTGCGCAGTGGCGCGAAGGCAAGGCCGGCGCGGTGTTGTCGGTCTCGGTGATCGGCGATAGCTACAGTGCCGGGCAGGATTTTTATCTGAACAAACTGGTGCAACGCGTGGCCGGGGAGGTGGGTTTTGCCGGGCCGGGTTATGTCGGCTTCAACCACGGCGCGGCGCTCGGCGGGACGCATTTCAAGTACACCCGCAGCAGTGAAAAGTATTTTGGCGGAGACTGGAAGGTGTCAGACCTGGGGCAGGCCAGCCCGGACAGCCGCACCGTGACGGGTAAACCGGGCGCATGGTTGCAGGTCGATGCAAGCCCGTCGCCGGCAATTAATACGGCGGTTACCCAAGCGAAATTGCTCTATCTGGGCAACGGCGAAGCCAGCGAAATCCGGTACCGCTGGGCGCCATCGCAAGACTGGCAGCCCTTGAAACTTGAAGGCTCGGGCGTTCAGGAAGTGCCACTGGCAGGCCTCTCGGCAGCGAAAGACTGGTCCTTCAAACTGGAAGTTGTGAAGGGCGCGCCGACGTTGTTCGGCTTATGGATGAGCAACGATCAGAAAGGCGTTCGGGTTTCGAAACTGGCGGCATCGGGTGCGGCTTCTGCGGATTTCTATCACCAGGATCCGCAATGGCAGGTGCAGTGGAAAGCCGCTGTGTCGAAGATTCCTGCGGATGTTTATCTGATCATGCTCGGTGGCAACGATCAGGGTTTCGGCGTGAAACCGGCGAAGTATCTGCAGAATGTTCAGGGCTTGGTGGGAATGCTGCGCGAGATCCAACCGCAGGCGAGCATCAACCTGATCATGCGTCAGGACACCACACGCTCGAGCGCTTATCCGATGTCGGCGTATGCGCAGGTACTTGAGCCGTGGGCACGCGAGCAGCATCTGGGTTACACCAACCTGCAATGCGCATTCGGCCCCGACGTCAAACGCTACGCGGCGGCGATGATCGGCCCGGACAAGATTCACCCCGTGCCGGCCACGGGCGGCAAGGTGATTGCCGATTACTTCTACGCCTGGATCACCGGCACCAAGGACCGCTGCGACGCCTCCATGAAATAACGCGCAAACCCCGGCGCGATGATCGTTCCCACGCTCCGCGTGGGAATGCATCCTGTGACGCTCTGCGTCACTCAGCGAAGGGACGCGGAGCGTCCCGGGCGGCATTCCCACGCGGAGCGTGGGAACGATCAGGCGTCCGGTGTGAAACTGTCGACCTGGCTCAACAACTCTGCAATCTTCTGCGGCATCAATCGCGTATCGCATCGAGTCTCAACGTTAATGATGATCGCCGGATCGTTGCAGCAAATCCGCACCCGGAAGCGCCAGTCACCGAAGATCACTTTCAGCCCGTCACTGTCATCCATTTCCAGCGCCTGCTCGCCATACAGCTTTTTCAGATGAGCGAGCAGGGGATAGGGATCGCGCATCGGCCGGCGGATATCGCCGGACGCGGGAAACACGCCAATGCGTTCGACCAGCAAGATCGTCCCCAGCCAGGTTTCATTGGCGCTGGGCAATGGCTGATGGCGTGACAACCAGCTCATCACCCCGAGGTTACCCACCTCGCGTTCAATCTCTACGGAATGTTGTGCAATGTTCATGGTGGCCTGCCTGAAGTGAAGAGTGGGCGTGAGGTGGCGTCGGGGCCGTCTCAGCGGCCCTTGAGGTAAACGTTCTCGTAGCAGAAGTTGGTCGCCTGCAAATAACCCTCGGCGTCGCCGCAATCGAAGCGCATGCCTTTGAATTTATAGGCCAGCACGCAACCGTTCTGCGCCTGTTTCATCAGCGCGTCGGTGATCTGGATTTCGCCGCCCTTGCCCGGTTCGGTATCGGCGATGAGGTCGAAAATATCCGGCGTGAGGATGTAGCGGCCGATGATCGCCAGGTTCGATGGCGCGTCTTGTGGTGCCGGTTTTTCCACCATGTTGTTGACCCGGTAGATGCCGTCGGATATCAGCTCGCCGGCGATCACTCCGTACTTGTGCGTCTGATCGGCCGGGACTTCCTGGATGGCGACGATCGAGCAGCGGAATTTCTTGTACAGCTGGATCATCTGCGTGAGCACGCCGTCACCTTCCAGGTTCAGGCACAGGTCATCGGCCAGCACCACGGCAAACGGCTCGTCGCCGATCAACGGACGGCCGCTGAGGATCGCGTGGCCGAGGCCTTTCATTTCGACCTGACGGGTGTAGGAGAAGGTGCAGGTGTCGATCAGCTCGCGGGTGCCGGCGAGGAACTTCTCTTTCTCGGTACCGCGGATCTGATGTTCCAGCTCGTAACTGATGTCGAAATGGTCTTCCAGCGCGCGTTTGCCCCGGCCGGTGACGATGGCCATGTGTTGCAGGCCGGCGTCCCGTGCTTCTTCAACGGCGTATTCGATCAAAGGCTTGTTGACGATCGGTAACATTTCCTTGGGCATCGCTTTAGTTGCCGGCAAGAAACGTGTGCCATAGCCGGCAGCGGGGAACAAACATTTACGAATCATAAAAGTATCCTGGACAGTCATGGAACACAGGCGACGAATGCGCGCACTCATGCAAGTGGGCAAGTTTCAATAGTATTGAACGATTGCTTTAATACCTGAGTCAGGTTGTTCATGGCAATTAATCGTTAGGGTAAAGCATGACAATGTTATGAGATGTCGGTTAGAGCCTTTTTAGTTATTTTTAGTCGGTATCTGTTGATAGTGATGGGTGCACTTGAAGTGCTAATAAGTACCTGGCAATACAGTTTGAGCTGGAAAAATATTTATTGCCAGTCGTTGAACTAATTTTGTTCGAGGTTGTTGTCGGCTTGTTTATGTGGATTGCAGCACAACTCCGATAAATCAGGCTTGACACGCTACCGGGTACTTATCCATTGACGGACCGCGCTATGAAGATTCTGGTAACGGGTGGTGCTGGCTATATCGGCTCGCACACCACACTTGCATTGCTTGAAGCAGGTTATCAAGTTGTCGTACTGGATAATCTTTGTAACAGCAGCGATGCGGCATTGCACGCCGTTGAAGCCATCTGCGGCAAGAGCGCGCAGATGATTCGTGGCGATGTCTGCGATCGCGCTTTGCTCGACCGGATTTTCCGCGAGCACAGCATCGAAGCCGTCCTGCATTTCGCCGGGCTGAAAGCGGTGGGCGAGAGCGTGCGCAAGCCGCTTGAGTACTACGAAACCAACGTCAGCGGCAGCATCACGCTGTGTCAGGCGATGGCAGCGGCGGGGGTGTTCCGGCTGGTGTTCAGCTCGTCGGCGACGGTGTATGGCGAGCCTGAGCAGATGCCGATTCGCGAGGATTTCCCCACCGGCACGCCGACCAATCCTTACGGCCAGTCGAAACTGATCGTCGAAAACGTGCTGCGCGACCTGTGTCAGTCCGAGCCGCGCTGGAGCATCGCTTTGCTGCGCTACTTCAACCCGATTGGCGCGCACGACAGCGGGCATATGGGCGAAGACCCCAATGGCATCCCCAACAATCTGCTGCCTTACATCAGCCAGGTCGCGGTGGGCAGCCTGCAAGAGCTGTCGATCTTTGGCGATGATTATCCAACCGTGGACGGCACCGGCGTGCGCGATTACATCCATGTCGTCGATCTGGCGGACGGCCATTTAAAGGCGTTGCAGTCGATCAGCGGGCGCACCGGCATCCACACCTGGAATCTCGGCACTGGCGATGGCTACAGCGTGCTGCAAGTCCTGCGCGCCTTCGAACAGGCTTGCGGGCAGCCGGTGCCGTATCGGGTGATGCCGCGTCGTTCCGGGGATATCGCCGAGAGTTGGGCGGATGCTTCCAAGGCGGCGCGAGAACTTGGCTGGACGGCCACGCGCAACTTGCAGGACATGGTCACCGATACTTGGCGCTGGCAGTCGAATCATCCCAAAGGCTATCTGCAATGATGGCCATTTAGTCCAATGTTATTTTCAGTCAGGTTGTTAGATTACGTCGGGAAATTACACTGGCAATGCCTTTTGCAAGTCCGTAGATATAAACCTGCCGTTCGACTTTTATCAGTTGGGTAAGACTGTGAAAGAACAACGGATCTTGTTCGCGCTTTTTGCGGGCTTGAACTCTACCACCGCTAACACAGACCGGTTTTTTAACAGGTCGAATGTTAGAAAGGAGTTGATATGAAGAAAGTGATGGCAATTGCCCTGTTGACGATGTTGAGCAACTGGGCTGCCGCTGCTGAAGCGCCGCTGACAGCGGTAACCAATGTAGGTGGCAATGTAGCGGCTTCTCAAGCGCCTGCAGCCAGTACTGCAATGGTTGCCAGTGCTGTAGCGGCGTCCAACAGTGGTGGCAGTGCCAACGGCGGTACCACCGGTACGACGGGTACCACCGGTACAACCGGCACGCATAACTAACAGGAAGTTCTGTTAGTGCAGTACAAGGTCGCCCGACGCAAGTCGGGTGACTTTGTTTTTGGATTCGCCCTTGAATAGCGTAGTGCCATTATGACTCGTAGTGTTTATCTTTTAATGTTGGCAAGTCTCGCTTTGCAAGGTTGCATGTTTTCCCCCGGTCAGTACCTGAGCACCGGCAGCATCACTCGCCAAGGCGCCAGTGAAAGCAGCCGGGTCGAGTTGATCCCGATCACCCCCAAACTGATCTCCATGAACCGTGCCACGCAAAAGCGTGAGTCAGTGCCTGCGGAACTGTTGGCGACACCCGCCGAATACCGCATCGGCAACAACGATGTTCTGTACATCACCGTGTGGGATCACCCGGAGCTGACGGCCCCGTCCGGCGCGCAGCAACAGATCGATGCCAACGGCCGCCTGGTGCGCTCCGACGGCACGCTCTATTACCCGTTCATCAAGGAAGTCCAGGCCACCGGCCGGACCATTCAGCAACTGCGCTCTGACATTGAACAGCGGCTCTCGGCGTTCATCGCCGAGCCGCAAGTGGATGTCGCGGTGTTGCGTTTCGCCAGTCAGAAAGTCGTGGTCACCGGCGCGGTGACCAAGGCTGGTCCACAAGCGATTTCGACCAATCCGCTGAGCGTCGTCGAAGCCTTGGGTTCGGCCGGCATCGACACCAATAACGCCGATTTG
Source organism: Pseudomonas sp. NPDC089741 (assembly GCF_044748825.1). Classification (NCBI taxonomy): domain Bacteria; kingdom Pseudomonadati; phylum Pseudomonadota; class Gammaproteobacteria; order Pseudomonadales; family Pseudomonadaceae; genus Pseudomonas; species Pseudomonas sp. NPDC089741. The sequence continues at coordinate 33,994 of NZ_JBIVGT010000015.1, forward strand.
TCCGGACTGCTGCTGACCCGCAAGGGACGGGTTTATCCGCTGAACCTGGACTCGCTCAACCAACCGGATTCCGAGTTGCAGAACGTCTACCTCAAGGGCGGCGATCAGCTGTACCTGCCATACAACGACAACAAACGCATCTACGTCATGGGCGAAGTCAACCAGCCGCGTGCATTGAGCTTCAAGACGGCGACGATGAACCTGTCCGACGTACTCGGTTCGGTCGGTGGCTTGAGCCAGACCACTTCCAATGGCAATGCGGTGTACGTGATTCGCGGTGTGGAAAACCTCGATGTCGAACCGGCGAAAATCTATCAACTGGAGGCTGAATCGCCGACCGCCATGGCGCTCGCTTCGCACTTCGAAGTGCGTCCTCAAGACGTCGTCTATGTCGGGCCTGCCAACGTGACTCGCTGGAACCGCTTCATCAGTCAGTTGGTGCCGTCGGCATCGATTGTCGGTACAGGCGCTTCCGCTGCGAAGAACTGGAGCGAATTCAGTAACAACAGCAAATAAGGTTGCCGACTTTGAACATCTTGAAAGTTGGCGTCTGCCTGATGGCGGCCTCGTTGCTCTGTGGCTGTAACCCGTTGATGAGCGCTTCGTTGAACAACCTGAAGGCAGCGGTCGTCGGCCCGGATGAGGTGGACGTGACGGCGGCCGAAGTGGCTGCGGTCAACTACCCGCAACTGAAACTGACCACGCCGTCCGGTTCCGGTGTGCTGGCGCTGATGCGCGAGCGCGAGGATCTGCAGTTCTGGGTCGCTTCCGGCAAACAGGTATTGCTCCTGCGCGATGGCCTCGCCGTACGCAGTGTCGGCCTCGGGCTGGAAGGCGACCTGGATGGCACGCGGCTGGCCGATGACGCGCCGTTCAAGCAAGGTCTGCATCGGGTCGCCGATGGTTTCACCACGCGGCGCTGGATCGATCTGTACAAGGGCCAGGAAGTCGGGGTGATCGTCAACAGTCGTTTCTCCCGGCGATCGGAACAAACCCTGCAGATTCTCGACAAGCAATACACCGTGCTGCGTGTCGATGAACAGATTGACGCGCCGGCCATCGGCTTGAACGCGACGAATCGTTACTGGGTCGATCCGCGTGACGGTTTCATCTTGCAGAGCGAGCAGCAACTGACTTCGCAACTGCGCGTGAAAATTGTGCAGCTGACTCCTGATCGCAGGCACCTGCCGTGACGCGCCGGGGTTTGCTATCGGCGTGCCTGATGCTGATCGCTGGCATGAGCCACGCAGCCGTCACTGTCACCGGTGACGTGGCCAATCCGGGTCCCGTTGAACTGCCGCCGGGCGGGCGTTTGCTCGATGTGATCAGCGTTGCGGTGCCGAATGCGCAAGGCTATTGGCTGGCGGGCGGATTGCTGCGTCAGTCGCTGGTTGAGGAGCAGACACGGCTGAAGGTCGGCGTGCTGTTCGATCTGGACGTGCTGCAGCGCATGTCGATGCTTTTCGACCGGCCGAGTCGTGCGGCGTTGGCGCAGCGCATGGCTGAAGAAGTGCGGCAGATGCCGGTCACCGGACGGCAGATCGCCGATCTCGATCCGGTCGCACTGGAAGTCGGCTTCGCACGCAACATTCGTCTCGGCGATGGCGATCGCCTGATCTACCCGAAACGCGTCGATGAAGTGCAAGTAATCGGTGCCGTCGCCGAGCCGTGCCACTTGCCGTATCAGCCGTTGCTGGAGGCGCGTGAATACCTGCAAGGCTGCACAATTCTGAGTGACGCCGAGGCCGATTACCTGTGGCTGATCCAGCCCAACGGCGCTTCGCAGCGCGTCGGCATTGCCCACTGGAATCGCGAGAGCGGGCACTTTCCCGTGGCTGGCAGCAAGATTCTGGTGCCGGTTAAAAATGACGATCTTGATCCGCCTATCCCTGAGCTGAATCAGCAGTTGGCTGAATTTATTGCCACGCAGCTGGCCGAGGTGGTTCGTTGAAGTTACGTTTTGCAGCTGTGTTGTTATTGCCGTGTGGTTTGGTTCATGCAGAGCCGCGCATTACCCAGAATGACTTCGGTGGCACCGGTCTGTTGCAGACGCCAACGGCGCGCATGGCCCCGGCCGGCGAGTTGAGCGTCAACGCCAACCGCACCGAACCGTACAGTCGCTACAGCGTTTCGTTGCAGCCGCTGGATTGGCTCGAAGGCTCGTTTCGCTACACCGCGATCACCAACCGGCCTTACGGCTCGGAGGCCCTTAGCGGCAGCCAAAGCTATAAGGATAAGGCGGTCGACGTCAAAGTCCGGCTGTGGCAGGAAAGCCACTGGCTGCCCGACGTGGCGCTGGGCTTCCGAGACGTCGGCGGTACGGGTTTGTTCTCCAGTGAATTTTTCGTCGCCAACAAACGCTACGACAACTTCGATTTCAGCGCCGGGATTGCCTGGGGCTACCTCGGTAATCGCGGCGATATCGACAACCCGTTGGGCTACGTCAGCGATCGTTTCGATACCCGGCCAGCTCTAGAAGGCACCGGTGACGTCAACTCGGGCTCATACTTTCGTGGCCGGCCGTCGTTTTTCGGTGGCGTGAGCTATCAGACGCCGTGGGATCGCCTCAGCCTGAAACTCGAATTCGAAGGCAACGACTACAAGCACGAGCCGAAGGACAACGAGATCAAGCAGGACTCGCCGATCAACCTTGGTGCGGTGTTCAAGGTCACCGATTCGATTGACCTCAGCGCAGCGTGGGAACGCGGCAACACGGCGATGTTTGGTGTGACGTTGCACACCAATTTCGTCAGTCGCAAGGCGCCGGCCAAGACCTACGACCCGACACCGGAACCACTGCCGGCGAAGGCGCCGACCGCGTCGATGGAACAGGTCGATTGGGCCAACGTATCGCAGCGTTTGCAGCAGAATGCCGGCTATAAAGTCGAGCGTATTGCCCAGCGTGATTCCGAGCTGATCGTCTATGGCGAGCAGCAGCGATACTTCCATTCGTCGAAGGCAGTCGGGCGGGCGAGCCGGATTCTCGACAACAGCGTCAATGACGATATCGACTGGTTCACTGTGGTCAACAAGCGCTATGACTTGCCCCTGGAAGAAACCAGTGTGCCGCGCCAGACTTTCCGCGAAGTGATCAACAACGAGGAACCGCTGCAGTCGTTGCACCGCACCACCGAGATCAATCCGGCGATGCCGCACAACGAGAAAACCCTCTACACCGAAGCGCCGCAGCATTTCAGTTATGGCGTCGGGCTGGGCTTCAAACAGAACGTCGGCGGCCCAGATGGTTTGCTCTATCAATTCACTGCCGATGCGGACGCTGAATATCGTTTCAATCGCAACACTTGGTGGAACGGTTTGCTCAGCGCCAACCTGGTCAACAACTTCGACAAATTCACCTACGATGCGCCGAGCGGTTTGCCGCGCGTGCGCACGGATTTGCGTCAGTACCTGACCACGTCCAACACGACGATGCCGCTGTTCCAGGTCAGCCATGCCGAGCAGTTGGATAAAGACCTGTATGGCATGGTTTACGGCGGCTATCTGGAGTCGATGTTTGCCGGTGTGGGCGGTGAGGTGTTGTTCCGGCCGACCGGCGAGCGCTGGTCGGTGGGCGCGGATATCAACTGGGTGCGCCAGCGTGATTTTGATCAGGGTTTTGCCCTGCGTGATTACTCGGTGGTGACCGGGCATATCACCGGGTATACGGATTTGCCGTTCGATACGTTGGCGGCTGTCAGCGTCGGTCGTTATCTGGCTGGGGATTGGGGTGGCACGCTGGATATCTCGCGGGAGTTTTTCAACGGTGTGCGCTTTGGTGCGTGGGCGACGATCACCACCGCGAGCAGTGCCGAGTATGGCGAGGGTAGTTTCGACAAGGGCCTCTACCTGTCGATTCCGTTCGACGAAATGATGAGCATGTCGACCATGCGCCGCGCCAACCTGGTCTGGGCGCCGCTGACCCGTGACGGTGGTGCACGACTCAACCGCAGCTTCCAGCTGCACTCGATGACCGATAGCCGGGAAGGGGACGTGTTTTATCGGAATTTCGAGAAGATCACGGAGTAAGCGCTGATCCCACAAACACCGTACATCCCGTAGGAGCAAGGCTTGCTCGCGATAGCGCCAGACCAGCCGACATCCGCGTTGCTGACCCACCGCGATCGCGAGCAGGCTCACTCCTACAGGGGGTGTGTGTTGAGCCACGGATCCACTGCCACACCCAGATCCCTGTGGGAGATTCTCCCACAATGTTTTGTGTCCATCCCGCTCCCTGTGCGCAACCCCATTCCTCTGTGGGAGCGAGCCTGCTCGCGAAGGCGTCAGAACGGCCGACATCGTCTTGCCTGACCCACCGCCATCGCGAGCAGGCTCGCTCCTACAGGGGTTATGTGTTGAGCCACAGATCCACTGCCACACCCAGATCCCTGTGGGAGATTCTCCCACAATGTTTTGTGTCCATCCCGCTCCCTGTGCGCAACCCCATTCCTCTGTGGGAGCGAGCCTGCTCGCGAAGGCGTCAGAACGGCCGACATCGTCTTGCCTGACCCACCGCGATCGCGAGCAGGCTCGCACCTACAGGGGTTATGTGTTGAGCCACGGATCCACGGCCAACCACCAAATCCAACGCACAAAAAAGGGGACTTTCGTCCCCTTGCGGTGTGTAGCGTCGAGCCTCAGTAAATATCCTTCGACAGCAACGTAAACGGTGTCTTCACCAGGATCTTCAGATCCAGCCACAACGACCAACTGTTGATGTACTGCAGGTCAATCTCCACGCGCTTCTGCATCTTGTCGAGGGTGTCCGTCTCACCGCGGCAGCCGCTGATTTGCGCGAGCCCGGTGATGCCCGGTTTAATCCGGTGGCGCGCCATGTAGGCGAGGATTTTCCCCGAGTAGAAATGGTTGTGCGCGACAGCGTGCGGGCGCGGGCCAACCAGGGCCATATGCCCTTGCAGCACGTTGAACAATTGCGGCAACTCGTCCAGCGAAGTGCGACGGATAAAGCGCCCGACCGATGTAATGCGCGAGTCATTGCGGCTGGCCTGTTTCACATCGCGGTCATCGTGCACGCTCATCGAGCGAAACTTCCAGACCTTGATCACCTTGCCGTTCCAGCCATGGCGATCCTGCTTGAAGAACACCGGCCCCGGCGAGTTGAATTTCACCGCCAGAGCGATGATCAACAGGATCGGACTCAGCGCGATGATCGCCAGCAACGCAACGGTTTTCTCCACCAGACTCTTGCTCAAGGCAGCGGTCGGGCGACTGGTCAGCGGGCTCTCGTTCAGGTAGATCGCCGGCAGGCCATCCACGACTTTCACCGAGTGATTGAGCAGCGTCAGCGCGTTCAGATCCGGCACCCAGACCACATCGACGTTGGCCCCGAGCAAATCGACATACATCGCTTCGATCTTCGCCGCTTCGCACAGTGGCAGGGTGATGTACAAACGGCGGATGTCGTGTGCTTCGATCAGCTCCAGCAACTGTTCCTGAGCGCCCACTACGCGCGGTGCATCTTTACCTAGCGCGGACACGTCGCCGTTGCTGACCAGGCCCACCAGCGGCAGATTCTCCAGCTGGCTGAGCTTCTTCGCCAGACCCAACGCCAGTTCACCGGTGCCGACAATCAGCGTCTTGTGCTCACTTTTGCGCGAGCGCTGATAGAACTTCGAAAACGCATGCAGCGGCGCATACAAAAACGCCTGGCCGAGGAAGCCATACACCGCCCAGCTCAGGATCACCTGCCGCGAAAACAGCTCATCGGCCTGGCAGACAAACGCAATGCAAGCCAGCGCCGCCATCGTCATCGACCAACCCATGAACAGCCGGCCCAGCCCGGTCAGGTAGTTGTCACGCTTGCGATAAACACCGCTGAACGTATACGCCGGCACCGAAGCCAGCACCGCCAGCGTTGCACACATACGGTAGTAAAACGCGACCGTCCCGGTGTGCTGCTCGGCGAGGATAAACAACAGCGTTACAACAAAGCCCTGCGCCAGCGCCCATTGGCCCCAAAAGGTCAGTCCCTTGAGGCCTGCGCTTCGATTGATACTAAGAGAAAGATCCATACGATATCCCCAAAAGACGTCCATTCAGGTTTCAACAGTTGAAAGCCGAGTTGTTATGCAGACTTATTGTTTTTGTTCTAGCGAGTGTCTTGAGATAACAACATCGATATGCCGAACTGTCGTCAGTCAATAGACTAAGTTATCGACGGAAATGGTGTCTGACGAGTTCTAACAAGATGGCACAGTGCCAACTTTTTAATAATTAAATAGAAGATTGTTAGAAAAGGTCGCAGAGCAGGGGGTGAATAAGTGTTGTCGTATTTGTTACTGTTGGAGGGGTGGAGGCAGGGAGTTTCTATTATCAAAGGGAGGTGAACCCAAACAGAGTGCTCTTGTTGTTTTTGTAATCGCACTTGAATCTGTTTGTTTTGTTCGCGGTGTCGGTTGCGCGTTTAAGCGACGATTTCCTGAATGAGGCAATAACCGCGATTTCTTACGGCACGAAACAGGCGCTCGCCATTACTGGCGCTTTTGAATTTGTCCTGCAGGCGACTCAGGCACATTTCCAGGCCGCGATATTGCTCCGGCTCTCGACCGATACTGAGGATCAACTCGTCTCGGCTGACAACGCGCTCTTCATGATTGAGCATTTTCCTGACCAGTGCTGTTTCCAGGCCAGTCAGACTGATCTCGATACCGTCCTTGACCAGTGCACCTTGATCGTTGTCGAGATGCCAGGTTTCGCTGCAAGGCAGATCGCCTTCGATGGCCGGTGGCATATTGCTGCTTTCACCGGTCAATGCCGGGATACTTTGAAAAGGATTGGCGGTTTGCGCTGCCAGCCATTCGGACTCAAGAGTCGCGAGAATTCGCTGGGTGTCATGTTCAATGCTGCGAGCAACATTCTTTCGACTAACGCTTGGATATGTGAACTCCATCACCATTGGCGCGGAGGAGGGCGACGCAACACCTTCAGAGTTGCCAAACGAATTGAAGCGTTCGCTGGCGAGGATACTCTCGAGTTCACGTTGCGACGTTGTGCTGTGAGTCACGACAACAAAATATTTCCTTGGGAGGGTTGTACTAGTTTCCATGTCTCTCTCCTAAATACACACCAAAATTGGCTAAAAGATAAATCGGCAGGCGAGCAATGACTTCCTTGGAAGTAATCGATAGGCAGGGTCTGGGCCCAATAATGGCCCTCGATAAGTTCCACTCGAACTGCTGCTATGTTATGGAGTTTTATTTTTATGGGTCGTGTTGCCGCGCTCATTCAATTGCTTGATTTCTAATAGGCGTGAGATGCAGATAGAACGATATGGTTGCATTGGACGATCCTTCGTACGTTGCAAAAGGGATTGGCTGCCCGTGACTCAGGCAGTCGATATCAGACCCCGCAGCAGGCGATAGCCATAGCCGCGAATGCTCTGAATCGCGTTTGTACCATACATGTCCTTGATTTTTCCACGCAAGCGGCTGATCGATTTTTCCAGCGCTCGAGGGTCGTAGAAATTGCTGTTCAGGCCCATGATGCTGGCGATTTCATCATGGCTGAGAATGTGGTTGCTGGTTTGCGCAAAGGCTTCCAGGATCTTCATCTCGGCAAAAGAGATGTCGAGTTTCTTGCTGGTGTCCATCAGGCAGATCCGCGTCGGATCAAGCGTGAGATTGGTATCGCGCTGCCACTCTTCACTGCTGAAGAATTCGCTGAGCAAGTCGGCGCCATCATCGGCAAGGGTATTGAGCTTGATACAAGCGTCCGCGCCGGCAAGATAATATTTGATCTTGTTGAAGGCGCCGCGACCGGTGATGACCGCGCAAATGATCGGTTTCAAATTACCCGAGCGCAGGTTCTGCACCAGCGCCAGATTGTCTTCAAGCGCCTGTGGATTGTCGATGACCAGGAAGATGGCCCGATAAGAGTCGCAATATTCATTTAGCTGATAAGAACTAGTGTAGGAACTAGCCTCAAGTGCCATATCGGTGTGCACATGCTTGGCGACCAGCGCACTAAAATGTTCAGCCACGCAACGGGTACGACCCAGAGTGAGAACACCAGGTTCGTCATTTTTCGGGCGCGGGCTTCTAGTCGCTAAGTTCCCTGAGAGCATCATGCATTGACTCGAATTAGTGCTGACATCGGGATGTTAAAGCACCGGTTCTCATCTGTGACTGACAATTGGTAACATTTGCGCGGATTTTAGACGTGTCTCGCGAGTTTTCTAACAATAAATAAGCTTTTCAAGCTTTTAGTTGATTTTCGCGGAGCTGTGAACTAGTGATTAGATAGTGGCGATATGCAATGGTGCCACTATTTTGAGTCTATTGCGATGGCTTTGTCTATGTCCTTTTGCCACTGTCTGGCCATCTCGGGATTGTGTGATATTGATCACACTTTGTTGGTTGGGCAAGTTTTTTTCCAGGGAAGGCTTAAATATTTTCCTCTTAGTTCGTCGGCCGACGATTACTAACATGGCTTGAGTGTGGCAATTCATAAGACCTATTCTTCAAGAGCAAAAGATCGCAGCCTGCGGCAGCTCCTACTTTGCATACGTTCCCCCTGTAGGAGCTGCCGCAGGTTCGGGCCGCGATCGGACGATCTTTTGCTCTTCAAACAAACCAATTGTGTAACTTCAGATACTCAACCCCTGAGTGTTACTACCCGGTCGCTCATCAAGAGCGCTCTGACGGAGGATTAATGGATTTCTGGACCCTTTTCCAGGTGTTGATATTAGGTGCGGTAGAAGGTCTGACTGAATTCCTGCCAATCTCAAGTACCGGCCACCAAATCATCGTAGCCGACTTGCTCGATTTCGGCGGCGAACGCGCCATGGCGTTCAACATCATTATTCAACTGGGTGCCATTCTTGCCGTCGTCTGGGAGTTTCGACCGAAGATCTTCGATATCGTCAAAGGCCTGCCCACCCAACGCAACGCACAACGCTTCACCCTCAATCTGCTGATTGCGTTTCTGCCAGCCGTGGTACTCGGCGTACTGTTTGCTGACAAAATCCACCAATACCTGTTCAACCCGATCACCGTCGCCGTGGCATTGGTGGTGGGCGGCGTCATCATGTTGTGGGCCGAACAGCGCAATCACGTGATCAGCGTCGAGCACGTCGACGACATGCGCTGGTCTCACGCACTGAAGATAGGTTTCGTACAATGCCTGGCGATGATTCCGGGCACCTCGCGCTCCGGCTCGACCATCATCGGCGGTCTGCTCTTCGGCCTGTCGCGCAAAGCCGCTACTGAGTTCTCGTTCTTCCTCGCCATGCCGACCATGGTCGGCGCCGCCGTCTACTCCGGCTACAAATACCGCGACCTGTTCCAGCCCAACGACCTGCCAGTCTTCGCCTTAGGCTTCGTCACCGCATTCATCTTCGCGATGATCGCCGTGCGCGGCTTGCTCAAGTTTATCGCCAACCACAGCTACGCCGCGTTCGCGTGGTATCGGATCGGCTTTGGTTTGTTGATTCTGGCGACGTGGCTGTTTGGCTGGGTCAACTGGACCGCAGCAGCGGCCGCCTGATCACTGGCTGCTGATCAACGCCGCAATGGCCAGATCGTTTAGCGGCGAATCCGGCGACTCCTGGCGAAAGCGCTGCAAGGCCGACGTGAAATACGCGGCCTGCAGCATGCCGTCGCTGGCCAGATAGAGTCGCGCGTCTTCCTGTTCCTCGGCAGAGTAAACACGCTTGTGACTGTCAGTCGTTTCCTGGCTAGACGAAATAGGTGCGAGGATTAAAGACACCAAAGTGAAGCCGGAAAACTGCGTCACCTCCCACGGCGTATCGGTACGGCCCATGCAAAAGCCATCGCAGTGCGCATAAACGTCGCAAGTGAAGCTGAACAAGGCGAGGAGGGTGAAACGCTTGAAAGCAGAAAAAGTAAACGCGGGCATAAACAAAAGACATCCTGTCGGTACAACAAAACAACGGGCAACGCTCATGCGTCGCCCGCACACTCAAAATTTCAATCAACGACCTTCAAGCAACTCAGCCGCCTGATCCAGCAACGCCAGCGGATCCTTGGCCTTGTGAATATCCACCGACAACAGTTGACGGAATTTCCGCGCCCCCGGGAACCCCGTGCCCAGGCCCAGCACATGGCGCGTGATGTGATGCATCGCACCTCCGGCCAACAAATGCTCGGCTATATAAGGACGCAACTGCGCCAACGCCTCAGCCCGACTGATCACCGGCGCCGAACTGCCAAACAACTGCTGATCCACCTCCGCCAGCAAATACGGATTGTGATAAGCCTCACGCCCCAACATCACACCGTCGAACGTCCGCAAATGCTCGTGACAAGCCTCCATCGTCTTGATCCCGCCATTCAGCACAATCTCCAACGCCGGAAAATCCGCCTTCAGCTGCGCCGCGACGTCATAGCGCAAAGGCGGAATGTCACGATTCTCCTTCGGCGACAACCCCTCCAGAATCGCAATCCGCGCATGCACGGTGAAACTGGTGCACCCGGCATCGCGGACGGTGCCGACGAAATCACACAGCTCGGCGTAACTGTCCCGACCGTTGATGCCGATGCGGTGCTTTACCGTCACCGGAATCGACACCGCGTCTTGCATTGCCTTCACACAATCCGCCACCAGTTGCGGGTGACCCATCAGGCACGCGCCGATCATGTTGTTTTGCACACGATCGCTTGGGCAGCCGACGTTCAGGTTTACTTCGTCGTAACCGTGTTCCTGGGCCATGCGGGCGCAGGCGGCCAGATCCAACGGAACGCTACCGCCCAACTGCAAGGCGAGAGGGTGCTCGGCTTCGTTGTGACGGAGGAAGCGTTCGTGATCGCCGTTGAGGAGCGCGCCGGTGGTGACCATTTCGGTGTAGAGCAGGGCGTTCTTCGATAGGAGGCGTAGGAAGAAACGGCAATGGCGGTCGGTCCAATCCATCATCGGGGCGACGGAGAAGCGGCGGGAGAGTGGGGCGGGTGTGGCGGGAATAGGGGACATTGGCGGTTCTGGATTGGGTGGGGCTGGGAGGTGGGGGAGTTTATCAGGAATGGATATCGCAGTTGATGTCTGTTCGCGAAACTCAAGATGAGTTAGCCAACGACGCCTTCCCTACTAATGAAAAGGCTCATTTCTGAATCGCCATCTTCGACATTTTTCAGTTTGTTGCCTACTCTCGGGTAGTGGCATTTTGACTGCAGTGTAATAGGTTCAAGAGCTGCATCTCGTTACTCAGACAGATGCCTAATCCCCTCCATGGAAAATATCTGTTGTTTTTGGAGCTGCGAATATGAGAACTAGGGACACAGCTAAAAAGCTCATATGTGTAATCCCGTTTGTTGTAACAAGCGCAGGGTGCGGTTCGTTTACATCGTTACAAACTCCCTATAATGATCGTAACCCTTTGGTGGATGGGCCAATAGAAGTTGAGAAGCCTAGAACAGATGTGCCTTTGTTAAGTTCACAGGGTTACAGGTTTTCGGCTGCCTATGCATTGGCCAAAAAAGAGCCCACTCAGCTAAATTTGCGGAGATTTCTCGAAAGTGGAATGACTTATACGGATCTTCAATGCAGCGAGTATTTTTCGAGGATAGACTGGACTCGTGCACAGCGTGACTACTCACAAAAGCAAACCACTCTGGTGGGGAGCCTGACTACAGCCATGCTTGGCTTGGCAGATGCTGGATCTGCTGTTACAGGGGGCGTAGGTTCGGCGTTTGGTTTTTCATCATCATCCTTTGATGCATATAATTCTGCTTTTTTAGCTTCCACGGATATTGGTTTGCTGCAAGAGTTGGTTGCCTCTGCACAAGCCAAGGATAAAAATACACTATTGAAGAGAGTCTCAGAGCCGACGGGCATTTGGCCGCTTCGGATAGACTCGCTGGATCTTGCTGTTTCTGATCTTAATACTTATATAGGGCGGTGTACTCCGACAGGCATCAGGAATTTACTCAAAGCATCTATTCAAGATAAAACAAAAAGTCAGGTCGAAGAGGCTGTGTCTGCAAAAGTCACTTCTGGGGAGGCTCTAGGCTTATCTACCCCAGAAAAGCCATTAGGTAGTGGCAACCCTACGGTTGAAAGTCCTGAAAAGCCCAAGCAATAAACGTCCAAATTGGTTAGTGGCGAAGGGAGACGGATTTATTTGCTCTGCATTTGTTCTGGGTTTCTGGATGGAAATAAATCTGTCCCGATTTTTTTGCAGTCGCTTTCCCAGGACTCGGATTACATGGTGGTCATGCGTGGGGCCCATTCGTGGGCGCCGGGTTCTAGTGCGACCGGTCTACCAACCCGCGTATGGCCGCCACCCATCGTTTGGTAGCGTGGGTGATGGCTCCTTTTAGTAATCGCGCTAGAGGCTCCATCTATGTTCAAAGTAACGCCCAACCCACCAGAAACCGATCCCGCATCCCCCTACGAATCCCTCGATTCGCGCAAACTCCACGAAGCCGCCGAACGCGCACTCGATCACTACCTCCTTCCCGCTGACCGCATCATGGCCAGCACCAACGAGCCCGAGCGCATGTACCTCGCCAATCCGAAGTACGACACCGAATCCCTCCTGGCCAACGCCAGCGAAACCCTCGGTTCCGCCTCCGAAATGCTCAACAACTTCGCAGCAGCACTCGACCCCGCGCACCGCAAAACCGCGCTGGGCATTGCTCAGGTGGTGATGCTAGGTGAGTTGGCGGTGAATCAGGCGTTGGATAACGTCGAGTTGAAGGCGTAAATCCTGACCTTCGTGGCGACGGCGGTTAGTCCGTCGCCATGAGAGGAAAGCGCTGGAATCACCCATTTGCCCACATGGACAGAATGATGGCCATTCAGTAGCATTTCGCGCACGCCGCGTTGAAAAACGCCGCAATTCCACGGAAGCACTGATCGCTTTCAACCTCGTCGATGAGAGTTTATGAATACTCGTAAAAATCCGCTGCAAGCGTTCGTGATGTCGTGCCTGGTGGCTGGCTGGGGTCTGGTTTATGTCGGTCGCGTTAAATGGGCGGTGCGCGTGGCAGCGCTGCTCTACGTCGGTGTGGTTTTGCTTGGCGTGTGCGGAGTAACGACGACGCCAATCGGTTTGTATGTCTTCGGCATTTTTATCGTGCTGGTGAAACTGGGATCGGCCACGGCGGCGGCAATGCTGGCGCGTAAAGAAGACAGCTCGGTGGACAGTCCCAGCAGCCGTTTTCATGTGCTTTACGTGGTAGCGCTGATCATCGTTTCGCTTGTTCTGCTGGGGCCATTGCGAGGCCCGACGCTAGGGTTCAAGACTTACTTCATTCCCTCTGGCTCGATGGTTCCGACTCTCTCGATCGGGGACTACATCGTCACCAAAACGCGTATCGACGCGCCGCAGGTTGGCGACATTGTGGTTTATCGCTACAACGGCACGGAGGCGGTCAAACGTGTCGCCGCAGTGGGTGGCGATACCTTGTCGATCGTTGACGGTAAGGTCATTCGCAACGGTGAAAACATGGGGTTGTTCTTTGCACCGCCAGAGCGCGTGAAGGATCGTCGTTATCTGCAAACGCCGCAGACGGTGATCGAGAAAGACCACGTGTATTTGCTCGGCGATAACCGCGATAGCAGTAACGATAGCCGTTTTATGGGGCAGGTCGCCGTTGAGGACATTGTCGGTAAGGTCACCGGGATCTGGTTTTCAGAAGATCGATCGAGGATTGGCACAGTCTTTCACTGATGAGTCCAATCCTGAAGGGCGGGTTGTGGTGGCTGTTGACTTGTCCTTGAGCGAAAGTCCAAGCGCCCATCAAAAACAGTTTTTGGTATGGCCTGGAGGCTGCGGCGGTCGCCAACTATTAGCTAGCGATGGGGTCGGTCACTTTCGATAATGCCTGGAGATCTCTTTCCAAATGTATTTGTATCGAAACGTCAGCCAACGTATCAGCAGTTTGTCTATCTGCCGTCGAAAGCGGCTGTTTTCCCGGGCTTTCAAAGTCTCTGCTATGTCTGCCTTCAACTGCTCCGAGTTGAAGGCAGACCAGATCATTGGAATCACGGTTTCCAGATTCGTATGGCAAACAGGTGCGACCTCTTCGTAGAGGATTCGCTTTATCTCTTGTGGGTCGTAGTCTTCGGTTTCGCGTGCGATAAATGCGTAGTTGACCTCATTGTCGACAAACGCATCTGACAGCGCCCAATGGACGTCGAATCGCTGCTGTTCAGTCGCCGACGCCCAGTCACGTTTGACGGGGTCGATTATTCGCGGCGCCGGCTCTACCATTTCTGACTTCCATTCACGTGCTGTGCGAGTGAGAGGATATCCGCCTCGTGTTTAAGGGCTGCCGACAGCGCGGCTCTCAAGTCGGGTAATCACGCTTTGTAAGGCCGGGCGCTTGTTCTGCCATTCGTTTTTGCTAATACCGAGCAGAACAACATCGACCCGAACCCCATCCTTCACCACGTTCTGCCGCCTCACCCCCTCAACTTCAAACCCAAACTTCTGATGCATCTTCACCACCGCCGAATTCATCGCCAGCACTTCACAATTCAGCTTCTCCAGCCCCACCACGCCAAACGCGTAATCAAGCATCCAGAATTCAACGACACTGCCCAAGCCCTTACCCTGCAACCCCACGTCCAGATAAAACGCCCAATCCGCGCTCTTGTGCAAAAAGTTGATCGCATTCAACGAAACAACCCCCACCGCCTGCTCATCATTGATCACCACAAAAACTTGCTGGCGTGGATTGCCCTTTAACGAGTCCAGCCAGTTCGCATGTTCCTGCTCGGAGATTTCGTGCGAGGTGTACATGTATTTGCGCACGTCGGGCTGGTTTCGCAGGGTGCGGACGTAAGCCTGAATGGCGGGGCTGGCGTCGGTGAGAGGGAGCAATTGCATGGGATGTCGTTGTCTGGCAGGGAGGCGATTCTGAACCCGCGCTGTCGATCCGCAAAGTTTCATGTTGCCGCGTGCGGGGCGGGCCTAGGATGTTGGCACAAGATCGTCGCTTTTCATCCCGAGGGGTATCGTGCCATGAGCGCCAGTGTCGTCAAAGTGCTGTTGATTGCTGCAGCTGTATCGGTGTTGAGTGCTTGTTCGGGGGCGGGTGGGCTAACGACTACGAGTTGTTTTTCCTCGGATTGTCAGTCGCAGGAAGGGCGTAGTAATGCCAATACGCTGAAGTTTGGCGGGAACAGTATTGGCAGCAGCTTGAATCAGTACAGCTCTGGCATGTTGCATGAGGATTGATCACACATGACCTGTGGCGAGGGAGCTTGCTCCCGCTGGGTCGCGAAGCGGCCCTTTCTTTTGCCTTGAAAGATTGGGCCTGCTGCGCAGTCCAGCGGGAGCAAGCTCCCTCGCCACAGGGTTATTGGGCGGTAGGTACGGCAATCCATTCGCTTAGCGTTTGCTGATATTTGCCGGTGGCCTTGCTCAGGTGCAGCCACTGATCAACGTACAGTTTCCAGCTGATGTCATCGCGCGGCAGCAAGTAAGCCTTCTCCCCATATTGCATGTACTGATGCGGATTCACCGCGCACAGCCCCGGTTTGAGTTTCTGCTGATACAGCGCTTCCGAGGCGTCGGTGATCATCACGTCGGCTTGGTTGTCGAGCAGTTGCTGGAAGATCGTCACGTTGTCGTGCAAGGCCAGTTGCGCCTTGGGCAGGAAGGCGTGGACGAAGGCTTCGTTGGTGCCGCCGGCAGGTTCGACCAGGCGCACGTTGGACTGGTTGATTTGCTCGACGCTCTGGTACTTGCTGACATCGGCGCAGCGCACCAACGGGATCTTGCCGTCGGTGTCGAGGGTGTTGCTGAAGTAGGCTTTTTTCTGTCGCTCCAGCGTCACCGAAATACCGCCCATGCCGATGTCGCATTTGCCCGCCTGCATGTCCGGCATCAGGGTTTTCCAGGTGGTCTGCACCCATTCGACCTTGACCCCGAGGCTATCGGCCAGCGAACGGGCCATGGCGATGTCGATGCCCTCGAAGTCGCCGTCGGTGCGTTTGAAGGTGTAGGGCTTGTAGTCGCCGGTGGTGCAGACGCGCAACTGGCCTTGTTGCTGGATGCTGTCGAGGTGTGAAGTGCTTTCCTGCGCCTGAACGGCGGTGGCCAAAGTGAGCGCACCGCAGAGGATCATCGTGCTTTTTAGAATTGTCATTGCGATCGGGTTTACGAGAAGGAAGGTGGCCCAGTGTAGTGAAAGGCTTTCGTGGGTGTCACCCGGCCCGCGCGAGACGATCAGCCAGATCCCGCGCCTGTTGTGAGGCGAGCAGTCGCGAATCGCGGTCGAGGTCTTCACCGAGAATGGTCTTTTCGACGATCAACGCGTGCACATCGGTGATCCCGACAAAGTCGAGCCACGCTTCCACGTACGGTTTCTGAAAGTCGAACCGCTCGGCGGGCGTGGTCGATTGCGCCGAAAAATCCAGGCCACGGGCATACGCGACCACAGCAGTTTTGCCGTGCAGCAAACCTTGCGGGCCACGCTCGGGGTCGAAGCTGAAGAGGATGTCTTTCTGCGACACCAGGTCAATGTAGTGCTTGAGTTTGTAGGGAATGCTGTAATTCCACAGCGGCACTGACATCACCAGAATATCGGCACGATGCAAGTGGGCGGCGAGTGTCTCGAGTTCTTCCCAGGCCGATTGTTGGGCCGCTGTACGCGCTATTCCGCTGAGGCCTGCGTACTTGGCATTCATCGCCTCTTCACCGAACTCCGGCAGCTGCAGGCTCCACAGATCGAGGGTTTCGACGTGCGTCTGCGGATGGTGCTGGAGATGACGATCGATAAAGCTGCGGGCCACTTGCAGGGACGCGGAGCGTTGTTTGCGCGGTGAGCATTCGATGTGCAGAAGGGTGGTCACGCTAAGCCTCGACAGTTCGGGTGGACAGTGCGAGGCATTGCAACATAGCGCGCATCAAACTATAAATCGTGAATAAATCCACCATTGATCACGTATCTCACTATGTTTGACGCACTGCTGCTCAAGACGTTTGTCACGGTTGTCGATGAGGACGGCTTCAGTCGTGCCGCCGAAAAACTGCACCTGACCCAATCGGCGGTCAGCGGTCATCTGCGCAGGCTGGAAGAGCAAGTCGGCAAACCTCTGCTCAAGCGCACCACGCGCTCGCAACAGCTCACGGCTGACGGCGAGCGCCTGATCGCTTATGCGCGGACGATTCTGGCGTTGCACCGCGATGCCTGGACGCAACTCACGCGCACGCCGTTTCAGGGGCGGGTGCGAATTGGGGTTTCCGAGGATTTTGTCGAGGCGCGGTTGTTGCGCGCATTGCAGGATTGCGCGGCGCAGCACCCGGGAATGGAGATCGATGTGCAGGTGAACATTCCGGGGACTTTGCTCAGCCAGATGCAGCAGGGCAACCTGGAAATGGTCATCGGCTCGCTGTGTGAAACCGGCGAGTCGGGGCGCTTGCTCTGGCAAGAGCCGTTGGTGTGGGCGTGGGCCGCGCGACCGCTTACGCAACTGCCGACGCCATTGCCGCTGGCGTTGTTCCCTGAGCCGTGTCCGTATCGTGAAGCGGCGCTGACCCGTTTGGCCCAGTCCGGAATCGCGCAGCGCACCGCCATGCTCTGCTCCAGCAATGCCGGTTTGCGCGCAGCGGCGCTGGCGGGATTTGCCGTGGCACCGATGCCATTGAGTCAATTGGGCCAAGGGCTGGCGGCGCTGGATGCGGAACATGGCTTGCCGGCGTTGCCGGATGCGCAGTTCCGCTTGTTCACCGCGGCTGATGCCGATCCGCAGATGATCGAAGCGGTGTCTCAGGCGATCTTCGATTTCTGTGCGGCGCGGCGGCAATAGTCGGCGCTACAGGCCGAGACCTTCCTGTACCGCCAGCAAAAGATTGTTTTCCGTCAGCGCGATGGCGTCCAGCTGCTGCCCGGTTTCAATCGACTGCATCCACCAATGGCTTTCGCCATGCTCATCCACGGTACGTAGCAAATAGGTGTCCGTGGCTGACGGATTGATCTGCACCCGTCCGGCGCCATCCTCGGTAAACCGGGCAATGGGATCAAATGTCAGGCTTTGATGATTGGCCTCGATCACCAACTGGTCGATGGCGTAATCGTGACTTTCGCCATCGGGCGAGGTTTCGCAAACGTGGGTCGGATTACGCCGAATTTTCAGGCCGACCTCGGTGACCGGTTGCAGCCACGCCTCGATGCGGTGATACAGGTCGTAGACCTGCGCCGGCCAACAATCGATCTCCAGCGCCGCATCCGCGTGGGTGTGCCGGGTTTGCTTGAGTTTGGCGGCGAGTTCGTCTGCTTTACTCATTTCGGATCCCTTGGTTTGATGTCTGCCTGTTAATCGTAGACCTTTCAACGGCGTACGGCCTTGCCTTGCGTCATGCGCTTGCAACACAAGCGTGTCGAAATCAGCACTGGCCAAGTCTGGCCAGGATCGAAAACCACGGACGCAGGCGTCCCAAGGAGCGGGTAGATGAAAAAGCTGTTTACAATTTTGGCAGTGATTGCGCTGACAGCCGGTAGCATCGGCTTGAGTTCGGCGCGTCAATCGCAATCGAGCAAGGTGCAGGCAGAAGCAGTGGCGGGGGTGTTCGATTACTACCTGCTGACGTTGTCCTGGTCGCCGACGTTCTGCTTGACCCACAAGGATGATTCACAGTGCACCGGCAAGGGTTACGGCTTCGTGCTGCACGGTCTGTGGCCGCAATACGCCAACGGCGGCTGGCCGGAATCCTGCCCGCCGCTGACGACATTGTCGGCGGCAGAAACCGCTAAAGGCCTGACACTGTTCCCGACGAAAAAACTGCTCGATCACGAATGGTCCAAGCACGGCACTTGCAGCGGCCTCGGTGCGATGGGCTATCTGGATGAAGCGGATAAAGCCGTCGCGGCAGTGAAGGTCCCGGACGAACTGCAACCGCTCAGCTCCTCGTATTACTTCGAAGCCCAAGAGATCGCCGACCTGTTCCGCAAGGCCAATCCCGGGATTCCGGCAAACGGCATTGCGGTGATTTGCAGCGGCCCGGAACTGTCGGAAGTGCGCGTGTGCATGGGCAAGGATCTGCAGTTTGGCGCGTGTGGCAAGGGCGTGAAGACGCAATGCCGGGCGGGGGATATTCGGGTGCCGCCGTCGCGCTGACACGCTAGCTAAATATCAAGTACACATGCCTGTGGCGAGGGGATTTATCCCCGTTGGGCTGCGCAGCAGACCCTTTTTTGGGGCCGCTGCGCGATCCAGCGGGGATAAATCCCCTCGCCACAAAAGGCTTGATGCCGACCTTGACCGGTCAGGCAAATCCCCCGGCATCCACACCCAACTCCCCACGCAAAAACTCCACCAACCCCCGCTGCAACCCACTCAAAACCCCCTCACGGCTGACCAACGCCAACTCCGTCGGCGCCAGTTCAGGCAAGTCCGTACACACTTGATGCTCCGGCAATACCGAAACCCTCAACCCTGAAGCCACTGCCGCTTGAATCCCGGTCAAACTGTGGCTGCCAAACGCCAAACGCCAAACGCCAAACGCCAAACGCCACGGCCGTTGCGCAACATCGAGCAAGCGGATCGCCCGCTGCCGATACAAGCAACCTTGCGGAAACAGCGCCAGCGGCAGCACGCCGCTGGACGAATCGAAATCCGCGCCTTTGACCCTACACCAGCCGTTCCGGCCAGGTTGCCCACGCCGGGCCGCTGTCCGGTTCGCGTTTGATCAGCGCGATGTCGATGTCGCCAGCGTCGAGCCGTTGGCGCAGGTCAGGCTCATACCGCTAATGGTTTCCAGGCGTGCGTGCGGGTGGTTGCGGGGGAATCCGGCGAGGATCAGCGCCATGCGGCGGGCATCGAAGTCTTCCGGCATGCCGATGCGCAGGATTTCCAGATCGAAGTCGCTGGCCAGCGCTTCACTGCACAGTGCGATGCGCCGGCTGGCACTTCACAACGGACTAACCGCAAAGAACAATCGAAAATAAATCTGCGAACAGCGATCATCGAAACTCGCTGTGCGCCGATACTACTAGGCGGGACCAGGGCGTTTGCCCGGTGTATCCCGGTGGGCTACGCTCACCAACACAAGGGTTTCGGGCGTTTGCCCCTGTCGTAACTGCCCAGGACACGCTTTTGCCAATCCCCATTCACGATCCTCATCAGGCTCCCGGCGCACTCAAACGATTGCCGCTGCGCAAAGCGGCGGCGCTGTTTATCGTTGCGATATGCCTGTGCCTGTTCGGTTTGTTGTATCTGCAACTGGAGCAGTCGCACCGCCAGGATCTGGCGATGGCGAAGATGGCGTCGAGCAACCTGACCCGCGCCATGGCGCAGCAGGCCGAGGACACCTTTCTGGCCGCTGATCTGGTGCTGACCAGCCTGGTCGACTGGATCGAGGACGATGGCTACGGTGCCGGCCAGAAGCCGCGTTTGCAGAAAACCTTTGCCCGACGGGTGCAGCAACTGGATCAGCTGCACGGCATGTTCCTGTTCGATCGCGACGGTCAGTGGGTGATCACCTCGTTTACCGATCTGCCACGTGGCAACGGCGTGGCGGATCGCGAGTATTTCAAGTTCCACCAGCAGAACGCCTCGACGCTGGCGCACATCGGCCCGGCGATTCGCAGCCGCGAGAATGGCGAATGGATCATCCCCATCTCGAAACGCATCAACGACCGCGCCGGCAACTTCCAGGGCGTGTTGATGGCCGGGATCAAGATGTCGTACTTCGACAAGTTCTTCGAAAGCTTCAGCCTGGACAACAACGGCATCATGTTCCTCGGCCTGACTGACGGCACGCTGTTGGCGCGTCGACCTTTTGATGAAGGCCTGATCGGCTCTTCGCTGGCGCAGGGCCGGATTTACAAGACGTTGTTGCCTGAGGCTTCAGCCGGTACGGCGATGATCAACTCGGTGGTCGATGGCGTCGTGCGTTTGTATGGCTACCGGCAACTGGCGTCGTATCCGTTGGTGGTGGCGGCGGCGACGTCGCGTGACGCAATTCTCAAAGGTTGGTACGAGCGCGCGTTTCAGTCCAGTGTGATCATCGCGTTGGTGATTCTCGGCGTTGGTTTGTTCGGCTGGGTGTTCATCCATCAAGTGCGCGACGGCGAACGGATCGAGAAGAACCTGCTCCGGGCGCAACGGGCACTGGAGCAGATCGCCACCCATGACAGCCTTACCGGGTTGGCCAACCGGCGGTTGTTCGAACGCTCGCTGGAAATCGAGTTTGCCCGAGGTGCGCGGCAGTCGAGTCCGGTCAGCCTGATCATGCTCGACATCGATTTTTTCAAGCGCTACAACGACGCCTATGGCCATGTCGCGGGAGATCATTGCCTGACTCAGGTGGCGCAGGTGGTGAAGAGTTGCTGTCAGCGCAAGGCTGATCTGGCCGTGCGTTATGGCGGTGAGGAATTTGCCGTATTGCTGCCGGACACCGACATCAATGGCGCACTGGCGATTGCCGGGCAAATCCGCCGTAGCGTGATGGACAAGCGCATCGCCCACAGCGGATCACCTTCGGAATATCTCACTGTGAGCCTTGGCTGCTACTCGTTCATTCCGCTGGGCAATGACAGCCCCGAGATGTTTATTCAGCGTGCCGATGCGGCGCTGTATCAGGCGAAAAACGCCGGACGCAATCGCGCCGCCGTGTTGTCGATGGACACCGTGTTCGGGGAGCTGATGCGCTCGGATCGTTGATCAGCGCGCAAACAAACAGGCCATGGCGCTTACCATGGCCTGCTCTTGTTCGTTCAGCCGCCAGTGCCACCACCCGCGCCGCCGGTGCCGCCGCCCGCTGCTCCGGTGCCACCGCCGGCACCTGAGCCCGAGCCGCTGGCGCCACCGTTGGTGCCGGTGCCGGACCCCGAAACGGAGCCGTCATTGCCATTGCCGGTGCTGCCGGAAGGTGCGCCGGGCGTACTGTTGGGCGGCATGTTCGTACCGCTGGTGGCGCCGGATTTGGTGCCGGTAGCGTCCGCGCCATCGTTGGCGGCGAAGGCTGCGGCGGAAGTGGCTGCCAGCAGGCCGGCGAGCACGAGTGAAGTCAGGGTGCGGGAAGTCATGGTAGGTCTCCAGAATAGGGCTGGTTACCTGACGTTGGTCTGAGACGCGCCACACTTGGTGCCTGCCGGGTGACGAGCGGTCGCTTCAGCCGTACGCCGCCAACTTGTGCTCAAGGCGCTGACGCACCTGGGGCCACTCGTCATCGATGATGCTGAAGCGCACCGAGTTGCGCTTGCGGCCATCCGGCATGATCCGTTCATGGCGGACGATGCCTTCCTGTTGCGCGCCGAGACGCAGGATCGCGTTTCGTGATTTCTGATTGTTCTCATCGGTGGTGAACTGCACGCGCACGCAGTCGAGTACGTCGAAGGCATGACGCAGCATCAGGTATTTGGCTTCAGTGTTGACGAAGGATTTCTGCCAGCGCGCGGCGATCCAGCTGCTGCCGATTTCCAGTTTGCGATTGAGCGGATCGATCTTCCAGAACCGCGTTGAGCCGATCACTTCGCCGCTGTCCTTCAAGACGATGACAAACGGCATGACCGTGCCGGCGTCGCGGCCATCGAGGGCTTTTTTCAGGTAATTGTCGATGGTGTCAGGCGACGGCACGACGGTGACGGTGAGGTTCCACAATTCGCCGTCAGCGGCGGCGTGGAGGAGGGCGTCGGCGTCGGCATACTGAAGCGGGCGCAGAACGATGCGCTGGCCTTGCAGCGTGGTGGGCATGGATTCGGTTCTCGGCAGTGCGGGCGAATGACGAGCGCCTATTACGCCGCAGCGGGCCGATCCGATGCAACCGGCGCGAGTATCGTGGGGTCAGAATTTTTACAGCCCATGGGCAGGAGCCTCAGCCGATGAAAAACCTGCGGATCGCCACCTACAACGTCAACGGTTTGCGCGCCCGATTGCCAAACCTGCTCGAGTGGCTCAAACGCGAGCAACCGGACATCGCTTGCCTGCAAGAACTCAAGTCACTCGACAGTGCCTTCCCCGCTGCCGAACTGGAAGCCGCCGGTTACGGGGCGATCTGGCAAGGGCAGGCGGCTTGGAACGGGGTGGCGATTCTGGCCCGTGATGCGCAACCGCTGGAGAGTCGGCGCGGGCTCCCCGGCGACCCTGATGACAAACACAGCCGTTATCTGGAAGCGGCGGTGCACGGGGTGTTGGTTGGCTGCCTGTACCTGCCCAATGGCAATCCGCAGCCGGGACCGAAGTTCGATTACAAACTGGCCTGGTTCGAACGGCTGATCAGCTACGCGAAAGATCTGCAACAGAGCGATCACCCGGTGGTGCTGGCCGGTGACTACAACGTCGTGCCCACCGACATGGACATCTACAACACCCGTTCCTGGCTCAAGGACGCGTTGCTGCAACCCGAGAGCCGCGAGTGTTACCAGCGTTTGCTGGATCAGGGCTGGACCGATTCATTGCGCCATCTGTACCCCGAGGATCGCCTCTACACCTTCTGGGATTACTTTCGTCAGCATTGGCAAACCAACTCCGGTTTGCGCATCGATCATCTGCTGCTCAATCCGGCACTGAGTCCGTATTTGCATGAGGCCGGGGTAGACGCCTGGGTGCGCAACGAGCCGCATGCCAGCGATCATGCGCCGACCTGGATTCGTATCGCTTCGCGCAAGAAGCGCTAACGGGCGATTGGCGAAATCAATTATCGAAACAGCTGCTCGATCCCGTATACATGGCGACCATCAACGCAGTGACCTGCGGCCCCATGCATAAGGATCGAGCAATGAGTGAGCCCCGCCTGAACGATGTGAAACTGTATCTGCAACGCCTCGGTTTCGCTGAGCCGCCGGCGCCGACCCTGGCCACCCTGCGCGAATTGCAATGGCGTCACACCAATGCCTTTACCTTCGAAAACCTCTCGACCATTACTGGCGCGCCGGTACTGATCGATCTGCCGTCCATCGAGCAGAAAGTCCTGCATGACGGGCGCGGCGGTTACTGCTACGAACTCAATCACCTGTTTTTTGCCCTGTTGCTCGAACTGGGCTTCGACGCGCGTGCCATCAGCGGTCGAGTGGTCATGAACCAGCCCGAAGGCACCTGGACCACGCGCACTCACCGTTTGAGTCTGGTGACCATCGATGATGTGCGTTACATCACTGACGTCGGGTTTGGCGGCATGGTGCCGACCGCACCGTTGCTGCTCGACTCCGAAGCCGAGCAAATCACCCCCCACGAACCCTATCGCATCGAAAAGCAGGTCGATGGCTACATGCTGCGCGCCAAGGTCGCCGGCGAGTGGCGGTCGATGTACCTGTTCGATCTGCAGCGCCAGGAAGACACCGACTACACCGTCGGTAACTGGTACGTCTCGACTCACCCGGAATCTCCTTTCGCCAAGCGCCTGATGGCTGCGCGCACTGGCGACGGCTGGCGCAAAACCTTGAACAACGGCAGTTTCGCCCTGCATCGCATGGGCGGTGACAGTGAGCGCCGGGAAGTCTGCGACGTCGATGAGCTGATCGAAGTGCTGCAACAGGAATTCGGTTTGCGCCTTCCGGATCAGCCACATGTGCGCCAGTCGCTGGCGCGAATGCTTGTGCCTGTCTGACGGTCAGGGTTTTGCGTCCGGCTCGAGTACGCGGCGGATTTCACCGACGGCCGCCGACAGCTTTTTCTCGAGGCTCTTGAGGTCGGCGGCGGTAATGCCTTGTTTGAACTGCCCGGAAATGGCCGGGTCATCGGCCGGCTTTCCGGCACCCTCCAGCAACACCTGGCGCAGCGTGTTGTTGATCACTGTCTGATAGCCGAAACCTTCGTTTTCCGCGACGTTGCGCGCCGCCTCGATGACGGCGTCGTCGAGCATGATGGTGATGCGGGTTTTACCCTTGGCCGGCGCCAGTGCGCCGCGTTTGCCTTGGGAGAAGTCATATTCATCTTTCATCGATCAAGCCTCTGGAAAGTACGCGCAACGTTCGCTCGGTGTGGCGACACGTGCAGAAATGATTCGTACGACATTCGCGCCGCGATAACTGTAAGCAACGACCAGCAAACGTCCCTTGCCGTCGAGACCAAGGGTGATCCAGCGTTGTTCATCGTGATCGTTGTCCTCGATCGTCAGTGCTCGTTCGTCGTGAAAGACCGGTTCGGTCTCGGCGAGGCTGACGCCTTTGTGCTTGAGTTTGTTGGCTGCGTTCTTGCTTTTGTCGTACTGAATGTCCAATGACTCCATTATGCATACTTTATATGTATAAAAAACGATGCGACCGTACCGTCGGTCGCCATGAACAGTTCAGCCTAGTGGGGGCGAGCGAAGACGCAGGAAGGGATGTGTTGCCAGATTTGTGGGGGATGCAAGCCGCGGGCTAGAAGGTTGGGTGGCTACCTATCCATTATGTGACTGATAAGTTGTATACAACTCTATGGACATTTGTCCCGAGTATTGAATACAGTGTGCGCATAACAAAAACCAGGGAACCCCCCACCATGAAAACGCCCCATGTTTCACACCAACGGCCCGAGGACGAAAATCTCGGGGTCGGCGCGAATATGGCTTACGGCCTGCAACATGTTCTGACCATGTACGGCGGTATCGTTGCGGTGCCACTGATCATCGGCCAGGCGGCCGGCCTGTCGCCGGCAGACATTGGTTTGCTGATTGCTGCTTCATTGTTTGCGGGGGGGCTGGCAACACTGCTGCAAACCCTGGGTCTGCCGTTTTTTGGCTGTCAGTTGCCGCTGGTACAGGGCGTGTCGTTCTCCGGCGTAGCGACCATGGTCGCGATCGTCAGCAGTGGCGGGGAGGGCGGCTTCCAGTCGGTGCTGGGCGCGGTGATTGCCGCATCATTGATCGGCTTGCTGATTACGCCGGTGTTCTCGCGAATCACCAAGTTCTTCCCGCCGCTGGTCACCGGCATTGTGATCACCACCATCGGCCTGACGCTGATGCCAGTGGCCGCACGCTGGGCCATGGGTGGCAATATCCACGCGCCGGACTTCGGCAGCATGCAGAACATCGGTCTGGCGGCGGTCACGCTGGTGCTGGTGTTGCTGCTGAGCAAGGTCGGCAGCTCGACCATCTCGCGTCTGTCGATCCTGTTGGCCATGGTGATCGGTACGGTGCTGGCGGTGTTCCTCGGCATGGCGGACTTCTCCAGTGTCACCACTGGCCCGATGTTCGGCTCCCCGACACCGTTCCACTTCGGCATGCCGACATTCCACTTCGCCGCGATCCTGTCGATGTGCATCGTGGTCATGGTGACGCTGGTGGAAACCTCGGCGGATATCCTGGCGGTCGGTGAAATCATCGGCACCAAGGTTGATTCCAAGCGTCTGGGCAACGGCCTGCGTGCCGACATGCTGTCGAGCATGTTCGCGCCGATCTTCGGTTCTTTCACCCAGAGCGCCTTCGCCCAGAACGTCGGGCTGGTGGCAGTGACCGGGATCAAGAGCCGCTTCGTGGTCGCCACTGGCGGTGTGTTCCTGGTGATCCTAGGCCTGCTGCCATTCATGGGGCGGGTTATTGCAGCGGTGCCGACTTCGGTGCTCGGCGGCGCCGGTATCGTGCTGTTCGGCACGGTTGCCGCGAGTGGGATTCGTACACTGTCGAAGGTTGATTACCGCAACAACGTCAACCTGATCATCGTGGCGACGTCGATCGGTTTCGGCATGATCCCGATTGCTGCGCCGAACTTCTACGATCACTTCCCGAGCTGGTTCGCGACCATTTTCCACTCGGGCATCAGCTCGTCGGCGATCATGGCGATCCTGCTCAACCTCGCGTTCAACCACTTCACCACCGGTAACTCCGATCAGCAGTCGGTGTTTGCGGCAGCGGAAGAGCGCACCCTGCGTTATCGCGATCTGGATGCGTTGCGCGAAGGCGACTACTTCAGCGATGGCAAACTGCATGACTGCGATGGCAAGGAAGTGCCGGTGATCGAGCCGGATGATCACGACCACGGACATGGCGCGCCGAAAGCGCAGGCGAAGAGCAGCGAGCATGTCTGACCGCTGTGCCTGAATAGAAAAGGGCCGATCTGTTTTGAACAGATCGGCCCTTTTTCATGTGAAGATCAAAGGATCGCAGCCTTCGGCAGCTCCTACAGGGATCGGTGGTCTGCGATCTTTTGATCTTTTCGGCCGCCCACAAAAAAGCCCCTGAATCTTTCGATTCAGGGGCTTTGCTATTTGGCTCCACAACCTGGACTCGAACCAGGGACCCAATGATTAACAGTCATTTGCTCTACCAACTGAGCTATTGCGGAATTGGTGCGTATGTTACTGATTCAAAAAGAGAAGTCAAGCGCGAGGTGGAAAAAACTGAAATTCATCAGGACAGACGGTGGTTTGTCAGCGATTGGCGGTTACCAGAACCGTAGCAGAGGTCTACCATGGCCGCCCGGAAGTGGTAACACGCGCTGCCGGCCATTCGCCGAAAAGGTACGCGCCATGAACCAGACAACCCGCAAAAACCAGGTGTTCGCATGAGCATCGCGCAAATCAGCCTGCCGAAAGGGGTAGGGCCTCACGCCGAGAAACTCTTCGACGCGATCACTCAGGCCAGCACCGCTGAAGAATTGAACCGTGCCGGCGGTAAGGCCGAGGGTTTTGTCCTTGGGCTTGAAAGCGCCAAGGCGATCAAGAGTCAGATCGCCGAATCGCTCTACGTCGCCTATGACGATGCGGCCAGTCAGCGCGCGAGTGAACTGGCTTAACTGCCGAAGGTGATCGTGCCGAGCAGCAATTTGGCGTAGGCCGCAGTCGCCGCCAGTTGCACCAGCCACAAGGCCAGGCCACCGAGAAACACCCCGGCGGCAACTTGCAGCACCAGGCTTTTTTCGCGTTTGGCCGATGCGCGAGGGATGAAGTCATCCAGATCGTCACGGTCGGCGCGCAGGTTGTCGTTTTTCATTTGGTTTCTCGCAGAATTCTCGGATGTACACAAACCCTGTAGGAGTGAGCCTGCTCGCGATAGCGGTGTGTCAGGCAGTGAAGCGTCAACTGATAGGACGCTATCGCGAGCAGGCTCACTCCTACAGTTTTGATTTGTGTGCAGTTTAGAGGGAATGTTGCATTCCTTCGGACAAATAAAAAACGGGAAGCCCAAGGCTTCCCGTTTTTCATCACGCAGCGAAATCAGATGACCTGAACGATCGCATCCGTCACAGCCTTGATGTTGCTCTGGTTCAGTGCGGCCACGCAGATGCGGCCGGTGTCCAGGGCGTAGATGCCGAACTCGTTACGCAGACGATGCACTTGTTCAGTGGTCAGGCCCGAGTAGGAGAACATCCCGCGCTGACGACCGACGAAGCTGAAGTCGCGGCCCGGTGCTTTTTCCGCCAGCAGGGCAACCATCTGCTCGCGCATGCCGCGAATGCGCAGACGCATTTCGGCCAGCTCGGCTTCCCACTGCGCACGCAGTTGCGGGCTGTTCAACACCGCAGCGACGATGCTTGCACCGTGGGTCGGCGGGTTGGAGTAGTTGGTGCGGATCACGCGTTTGACTTGCGACAGTACGCGCGCGCTTTCTTCTTTCGATTCGCTGATGATCGACAGCGCACCGACGCGCTCGCCGTACAGCGAGAACGACTTGGAGAACGAGCTCGAAACGAAGAAGGTCAGGCCGGACTCAGCGAACAGGCGCACGGCAGCGGCGTCTTCGTCGATACCGTCGCCGAAACCCTGGTAAGCCATGTCGAGGAACGGCACGTGACCTTTGGCCTTGACCACTTCCAGCACGTTGTTCCAGTCCGCCGGGGTCAGGTCGACGCCGGTCGGGTTGTGGCAGCAAGCGTGGAGGATAACGATCGAGCCGTTCGGCAGGGCGTTGAGGTCTTCGAGCATGCCGGCACGGTTAACGTCGTGAGTGGCAGCGTCGTAGTAGCGATAGTTCTGCACCGGGAAACCGGCGGTTTCGAACAGCGCACGGTGGTTTTCCCAGCTCGGGTCGCTGATCGCGACGACGGCGTTGGGCAGCAGTTGCTTGAGGAAGTCGGCACCGATTTTCAGGGCGCCGGTCCCGCCGACGGCCTGCGTGGTGATGACGCGACCGGCGCTGATCAGCGGTGAGTCGTTACCGAACAGCAACTTTTGCACGGCCTGGTCGTAGGCAGCGATGCCATCGATAGGCAGGTAACCGCGCGAAGCGTGTTGAGCGACGCGAATCGTCTCGGCTTCGATAACGGCGCGCAGAAGTGGAATTCGCCCCTCTTCGTTGCAGTAAACACCCACGCCCAGGTTGACCTTGTCGGTCCGGGTATCGGCGTTGAATGCTTCGTTGAGGCCCAGGATTGGATCGCGGGGTGCCATTTCGACAGCGGAGAACAGGCTCATTATTACGGCGGCTCTGAATGGATAGTGGAGGGACGTGTGGCGCTCCAGCCGAATGCACTAGAGCGGTGCACAAACGGGGAGCTAGTATAGAGGCCATCTGCGAGCAATGGCGACAGGCGAATCGGCTTTTCGGGTAAGTTTTTCCGATTATTTCTCGACCGTTAGTCGATTGGCCGTGTCAGAGTCTTTACCGGATGTAGGACGTTTGCCTTGAAAGGTGAGGCAATCGCCACCACATTGAGCACAATCCAGGTTTTTTCTTGCGCGACATCGGTCGTTTGCGGTCGTCCCCGTGGTGCTCCGCTTTGCTCGGAGTACCGCGATCCCAGAGGTGTATATGTCCGAATTCCAGCTCGTCACCCGCTTCGAGCCCGCCGGCGATCAGCCGGAAGCCATTCGCCAACTGGTCGCGGGTATCGAAGCCGGGCTGGCGCACCAGACGCTGCTCGGTGTGACCGGCTCGGGCAAGACCTTCAGCATCGCCAATGTCATCTCGCAGATCCAGCGCCCGACGCTGGTGCTGGCGCCGAACAAAACCCTCGCTGCGCAGTTGTACGGCGAGTTCAAGGCGTTTTTCCCGAACAATGCCGTCGAATATTTCGTTTCCTACTACGACTACTATCAGCCCGAAGCCTATGTGCCGTCGTCCGACACCTTCATCGAGAAGGATGCGTCGATCAACGACCACATCGAGCAGATGCGTTTGTCCGCGACCAAAGCGCTGCTGGAGCGCAAGGACGCGATCATCGTCACCACGGTGTCGTGCATCTACGGTCTCGGTAGCCCGGAAACCTATTTGAAGATGGTCCTGCACGTCGATCGCGGCGACAAGCTCGATCAGCGTGCACTGCTGCGCCGTCTGGCCGACCTGCAATACACCCGCAACGACATGGATTTTGCCCGCGCGACCTTCCGCGTGCGTGGCGATGTGATCGACATTTATCCGGCGGAATCCGATCTTGAAGCGATCCGCATCGAGTTGTTCGATGACGAAGTCGAAAGCATTTCCGCATTCGACCCGCTGACCGGCGAAGTCATTCGCAAGATGCCGCGTTTCACTTTTTACCCGAAGAGCCACTATGTGACGCCACGGGAAACCCTGCTCGATGCCATCGAACACATCAAGGTCGAATTGCAGGAGCGTCTCGAATACCTGCGCAGCAACAACAAGCTGGTCGAGGCTCAGCGTCTGGAGCAGCGCACCCGTTTTGACCTCGAGATGATCCTCGAACTGGGTTACTGCAACGGCATCGAAAACTACTCACGCTATCTGTCCGGCCGTCCGGCCGGCGCGGCGCCGCCTACGCTTTACGATTACTTGCCGGCGGATGCGTTGCTGGTGATCGACGAGTCCCACGTCAGCGTGCCGCAGGTCGGCGCGATGTATAAGGGCGACCGTTCGCGCAAGGAAACCCTGGTTGAATACGGCTTCCGCCTGCCTTCGGCGCTGGATAACCGGCCGATGCGTTTTGACGAGTGGGAAGGGGTCAGCCCGCAGACCATTTTTGTCTCGGCGACACCAGGTAACTACGAAGCCGAACATGCCGGGCGCGTGGTCGAGCAACTGGTGCGTCCGACCGGTCTGGTCGACCCTCAGATTGAAGTGCGCCCGGCGCTGACGCAGGTCGACGATCTGCTGTCGGAAATCTCCAAGCGCGTGGCAATCGAAGAGCGCGTGCTGGTCACCACGCTGACCAAGCGCATGGCCGAAGACCTCACTGATTACCTCGCCGACCACGGCGTGCGTGTGCGTTATCTGCACTCGGACATCGACACCGTTGAGCGCGTGGAGATTATCCGTGACCTGCGTCTCGGCACGTTCGATGTGCTGGTCGGGATCAACCTGCTGCGTGAAGGTCTGGACATGCCGGAAGTGTCGCTGGTGGCGATTCTCGACGCCGACAAGGAAGGTTTCCTGCGTTCCGAACGCTCGCTGATCCAGACCATTGGCCGGGCGGCGCGTAACCTCAATGGCCGGGCGATTCTCTACGCCGATCGCATGACCGGTTCGATGGAGCGGGCGATTGGCGAGACCGAGCGTCGTCGCGACAAGCAGATAGCTTTCAACCTGGAAAACGGCATCATCCCGAAAGGCGTGTTCAAGGATGTCGCCGACATCATGGAAGGCGCCACCGTGCCGGGCTCGCGCAGCAAGAAGCGCAAGGGCATGGCCAAGGCCGCCGAAGAGAACGCCAAGTACGAAGCCGAATTGCGTTCGCCGAGCGAGATCACCAAACGCATTCGTGCGCTGGAAGAGAAGATGTATCAGCTGGCGCGGGATCTGGAGTTTGAAGCAGCGGCGCAGATGCGCGATGAGATTGCCAAATTGCGCGAACGCCTTTTGGCTGTGTAAGGATGATCGTTCCCACGCTCTGCGTGGGAATGCAGCCCCGGACGCTCCGCGTCCGCTGTGACGCAGAGCGTCACCGGAGTCATTCCCACGCGGAGCATGGGAACGATCAGTTGCAGTTAGTGGGATTCCCCAGCCTTCAATCCTTGTGGCAATTTCTTGGTCAACAAAATCGCCAGCATGCTCACCCCCAGCGCAATCCCGACAAAGTGAAACGCATCGTTGTAAGCCATGATCGCCGCCTGCTGATGGACGATCTCACTCAACTTGCCCAGCGCCGCCGTATCACTGCCAAACCGATCCGTCATCGACGCCAGTCGCTCCGCCACCTGCGGATTGGTCGGCACTACCGCTTCACGCAAATAATCAAAATAAGTCTTGGTGCGCGCATCCAGTAATGTCGCGAGCAAGGCAATGCCGATCGCTCCGCCCAGGTTGCGCAGGATATTAAAGAGGCTCGACGCCGAGCCCGCATCCTGCGGCAGGATGTAAGCCGTGGCGATCAGCGAAATGGTCACCATGATCAATGGCTGCCCCAGCGCCCGAATAATCTGGATCTGATTGAACTGTGGCCCGGCGAAATCCGGGTTGAGCACTCCCGACGAAAAACTCGCCAGACCAAACAATCCGAACCCGAGCGTGCACAGCCATTTCGGCGAGACAAACTTCATCAGCTTCGGCACCAGCGGAATCAGGAACAGCTGCGGCACGCCCATCCACATGATCACTTCACCGATCTGCAGGGCGTTGTAGTTCTGGATCTGCGCAAGGTACAGCGGCAACAGGTAGATCGAGCCATACAACCCGACACCCATGCCCAGGCTGGAAATACTCGATAAACCGAAGTTGCGGTTACGCAGGATGCCGAGGTTGATCAGCGGATTCGGTTTGGAGATCTGCACGATCACAAAGGTGATCAGACTCACCAGCGCAATGCTGCCCAGCGTCACGATCAGGCTCGATTCGAGCCAGTCCTTGCGATGGCCTTCTTCCAGAAATACCTGCAAGCAACCGAGGCCAATCCCTAGCGTGAGGATGCCGGTGTAGTCGGTGCTTTTGAGCAATTCCCAGTGCGCTTCTTTCTTCTCCAGCCCGTACATCAGGCCGGCGATCATGATCAGGCCCGGCGGGATGTTGATGTAGAAGATGTATTCCCAACCCCAGTTTTCCGTAAGCCAGCCGCCCAGCGTCGGGCCGATGGATGGCGCAAAAGTGGCGGTCATGGCAAACATCGCCATGCCTTTGGCGCGGTGATGTTCAGGGAGTTTGATCAGGGTCAGGGTGAACGCCAGCGGGATCAGCGCGCCGCCGGTGAATCCCTGCATGGCGCGAAAGACGATCATGCTCTCCAGGCTCCAGGCCATCGAACACAGCAGCGAAGACACCAGAAACCCCAGCGACACCCACACCGCCAGGCGCCGCGCCGAGAGCAGCTGCACCAGCCACGCGGTCAACGGGATCATGATGATTTCCGCGACCAGATAAGAGGTGGAAATCCACGAGCCTTCTTCCAGCGTCGCCGACAACGCACCCTGAATGTCTTTGAGCGATGAGTTGGTGATCTGGATGTCGAGCACGGCCATGAAGGCGCCGAGCATCACGCTCATCACCGCAATCCAATCGCGCCGGGTCGGTTCGCCGACCGGGCGGATCAGCGAATCACCGGCCATTGTCCGGGGCGTCTTTGATGTTCACGGTGGCGGTGGCGGACATGCCCGGGCGGATTTTGCCGTGCAACGGGTTGTCGGCCTTGAAGGTCAGTTTCACCGGAATCCGCTGCACGACTTTGGTGAAGTTGCCGGTGGCGTTGTCTGGCGGCAGCAGGCTGAACTGTGCGCCGGACGCGGCGAACAGACTGTCGACCCGCGCTTCGATCGGCGTGTCGCCGTACGCGTCGAAGGTCAGCTCGGCTTTTTGCCCGGGCTGCATGTGACCGATCTGGGTTTCTTTGAAGTTGGCCTGCACCCAGATGTCTTCGTCCGGAACGATCGACAACAGGTAAGCGCCGGCCTGCACCACTTGGCCGTTGCGCGCGGCACGCTGGCCGACGAGGCCGCTGATCGGCGCGTGGATTTCGCTGCGGGTCAGGTTGAGTTCGGCTTGCGCGAGATCGGCGCGGGCGTTGGCGATCTGTGCATCGAGGCGTTTGATTTCCGCGTTCAAGGCGTTGACCTGTTGGCGCTGACCTTGCGCATCAGCCTGCGCCTTGGCCACTTGCGAGCGGGCAATGTGAGTGTCGGCGGAGAGGGTGGTCACGCGTTCCTCAGAGACATAACCGGGTTTGCGCAGGGTTTCCGCCCGCGACAAATCCATTTGCGAACGGCCCAGCGTCGCTTGTGTGGTCGCCACTTGCGCATCGCTGGCGGCGATCAGGCTCGATTGCTGGGTGAGTTTGCTTTGCGCTTGCAAGCGTTCGGCTTCGCGGGTGGCGAGGGCGGCATTGGCGCGGTCCACGGCCAGATGGAAATCGTTCGGCTCAAGGCGTACCAGCAATTGGCCTTTTTCGACGTGTTGATTGTCCTGCACCAGCACTTCATCGATGCGCGCGCTCAGTTGGCTCGACACACGGGTGATTTCGCCCTGGACATAGGCGTTGTCGGTGCTTTCATAAAAGCGTCCCTTGAAAAACCAATGAGCGAAAAAGCCCCCGGCAATCAGCAGGACGAGCAGCAGGAAAATCAACAGGCGACGCTTGAGTTGGGCAGGCATGGGCAAACTGTAGTCGAGGAATTGTAAGGAAAGTTATCAGCGGCTGAATCTCGCATACAGCCGATAAACGGTAAATGCCCACGGTTGATATTCGGCCATTCACTGCGGCTTACGCGCGTTACAGACGCAAACTTGGCTTAAATGCCCTGTCTGCTGGAGCGGGGCGGGTGTCGCCTGTTACCATTCGCCGCTTGATTGTTTTGCTTTTCATTCTTTTCGAGACATGCCATGACCACCGTCCGCACTCGCATCGCGCCATCGCCTACCGGGGATCCCCACGTAGGTACCGCTTACATCGCATTGTTCAACTACTGCTTTGCCAAGCAGCATGGTGGTGAGTTCATCCTGCGGATCGAAGACACCGACCAGTTGCGTTCGACCCGCGAGTCCGAACAGCAGATCTTCGACGCCCTGCGCTGGTTGGGTATCGACTGGAGCGAAGGCCCGGACGTTGGCGGCCCGCACGGCCCGTATCGCCAGAGCGAGCGCGGCGACATTTACCAGAAGTATTGCCAGCAACTGGTTGAAATGGGCCACGCGTTCCCATGCTTCTGCACCGCTGAAGAGCTGGATCAGATGCGCGCCGAGCAAATGGCTCGCGGCGAAACCCCACGCTACGACGGTCGCGCACTGCTGTTGTCGAAAGAAGAAGTCGCGGCCCGTCTGGCGGCTGACGAACCGCACGTGATCCGCATGAAAGTGCCAAGCGAAGGCGTCTGCGTGGTGCCGGACATGCTCCGTGGCGACGTCGAGATCCCGTGGGATCGCATGGACATGCAAGTGCTGATGAAGACCGACGGCCTGCCGACGTACTTCCTCGCCAACGTGGTCGATGACCACCTCATGGGAATCACCCACGTATTGCGTGGCGAAGAATGGCTGCCATCGGCGCCGAAACTGATTCTGTTGTACGAATACTTCGGCTGGGAACAACCGGAGCTGTGCTACATGCCGCTGCTGCGTAACCCGGACAAGAGCAAGCTGTCCAAGCGCAAGAACCCGACTTCGGTAACGTTCTACGAGCGCATGGGCTTCATGCCGGAAGCGATGCTCAACTACCTCGGTCGCATGGGCTGGTCGATGCCGGATGAGCGCGAGAAGTTCTCGCTGCAGGAAATGGTCGACAACTTCGACCTCAAGCGTGTCTCGCTCGGCGGGCCGATCTTCGACATCGAGAAGCTCTCGTGGCTTAACGGTCAGTGGCTGCGTGATCTGCCGGTGGAAGAATTCGCCAGCCGCTTGCAGACCTGGGCGCTGAACCCGGAATACATGATGAAGATCGCACCGCTGGTGCAGGGTCGCGTTGAAACCTTCAGCCAGGTTGCTCCGCTGGGCGGGTTCTTCTTCGCTGGCGGCGTCAATCCGGATGCCAAGCTGTTCGAATCGAAAAAGCTTTCGGGCGATCAGGTTCGCCAGTTGATGCAGTTGATCCTGTGGAAGCTGGAAAGCCTGCGTCAGTGGGAGAAGGACAACATCACCGCAACGATTCAGGCGGTGGTTGAATCGCTGGAGCTGAAACTGCGTGATGCCATGCCGCTGATGTTTGCTTCGATAACCGGTCAGGCAAGCTCGGTGTCGGTGCTCGATGCGATGGAAATCATCGGCCCGGATCTGACCCGTTTCCGCCTGCGTCAGGCGATCGACCTGTTGGGCGGCGTGTCGAAGAAAGAAAACAAAGAGTGGGAAAAGCTGCTGGCCGCTATCGCCTGATAGCTTAACCCCCCTGTAGGAGCTGCCGAAGGCTGCGATCTTTTGATGTTGATCTTTAAACGGCAACGTCAAAAGATCGCAGCCTGCGGCAGCTCCTACAGGGGCATGCTTTATCCCAAGTCCCGGATTTTCGGGAGGAGGGCGGTAAGTGGTTGTTATGCCGACGAAAAGTTTTGATTTTTTTCAAAAATAAGTTTGACAGGCTTTCGATACACCCTTAAGATTCGCCCCGTCCTCAGCGATGACATCAACGATGAGGGGCTATAGCTCAGCTGGGAGAGCGCCTGCATGGCATGCAGGAGGTCAACGGTTCGATCCCGTTTAGCTCCACCAATTTTACACTTCGAGGTCTGGCCACACCGGCCTTGAAGCGATCAACACTCAGCGTTGATCAGTTGTATAGAAGGGTTTGCGTCCCCTTCGTCTAGTGGCCTAGGACACCGCCCTTTCACGGCGGTAACAGGGGTTCGAGTCCCCTAGGGGACGCCAGTTTTACAGAAGTGATGTTGCAAGATGTCACTCCGCCGTGAGGCGAAAAATCCGGGGCTTTAGCTCAGCTGGGAGAGCGCCTGCATGGCATGCAGGAGGTCAGCGGTTCGATCCCGCTAAGCTCCACCAATTTTACAAGTTCAAGGTCTGGCCACACCGGCCTTGAATCGATCAGCTCTCAGCACTGATCAGTTGTATAGAAGGTTTGTGTCCCCTTCGTCTAGTGGCCTAGGACACCGCCCTTTCACGGCGGTAACAGGGGTTCGAGTCCCCTAGGGGACGCCACGATTACCCGCTCTGCGGGATTTATAAGGGTCATTCAATTATTGAATGGCCCTTTTGTTTGTCTGGCGTTTGGCCAACTCTCCTTTTTCCTTACACTGTGCTTCAGACCAGCGGTCATATTCTTGACTTGCGGAATATTATTATGCGAATAATATTCTAGTCGTAATATTCGGAGGCAACGATGAACGATAAAAAAGCTCAAACCCGCGAACGCATCCTCAAGGCTGCCAGCTCCGCACTGATTCAGCGCGGCCCGGCAGACCCTAGCGTGGGCGAAGTGATGGGCGCGGCCGGCCTCACCGTCGGTGGCTTCTATGCGCACTTCGAAAGCAAGGACGCGATGATGCTTGAAGCGTTCAAGCAATTGCTCGGTCGCCGCCGCGACCTGATTGCCGACATGGACAGCGAACTGACTGGTGAAGAACGCCGCGCGCTGGTCGCTGCGTTCTACCTGTCGCGCAAGCACCGCGACTCCAGCGAAGCGGCGTGCCCGATTCCTGCTTCCATCGGCGAACTGGGGCGTTTGCCGGATTCGTTCCGCCTCGCGCTGAACGAACACCTGGAGTTGATGGTTGCGCAGTTGGCGGCCAGTCCTGAGGACACCGATAAAGCTCTGGCCGACATGGCCTTGATGGTGGGTGGTCTGGCCCTCGCAAGAGCGCTGGGCCCGGGAGATTTATCCGATCGATTGCTGCGCGCTGCCAAGTCGGCGGTGCGTTGACCTGAAGGCAACAGGCCTGAGGAGAGAGCGATGAGCACGTTGAAATGGGTTCGTGGCGTTAATGGCACCTTGGGCTGGATTGCACCGAAGCGGGTAGCGAGCAAGATGCGTTCGGTATTCATGACGCCGCGCGCGCTGCCGTTGCGCGATTGGGAATTGCCGCTGTTGGCCAATTCCGAGCGGATTACCCTGCGCTTCGGCCTGTCGGCGCTGCGCTGGGGCCAAGGTCCGACCGTGCTGCTGATGCACGGCTGGGAAGGCCGGCCGACTCAATTCGCGTCATTGATCACCGCGCTGGTCGAAGCCGGCTACACCGTCGTCGCACTCGATGGTCCGGCCCACGGTCGCTCGCCGGGGCGTGAGGCCAATGTCGTGCTGTTCGCTCGGGCGATGCTCGAAGCGGCGGCCGAGTTACCGCCACTGCAAGCCGTTATCGGCCACTCCATGGGCGGTGCCAGTGCCATGCTCGCCGTGCAATTGGGCTTGCGCACCGAAACCCTCGTGAGTATTGCCGCGCCGGCGCGCATTCTTGGCGTGCTGCGCGGATTCGCCCGCTACATGGGCATGCCGCCGCGAGCGCGCTCCGCGTTCATTCGTCAGGTCGAGCAGGATGTCGGCATGCGTGCCGCCACGCTGGACGTTGCGCACTATCAACTGGATATGCCCGGGCTGATCGTGCATGCCGAGGACGATACCTTCGTCTCGGTCAAAGAGTCACAGCTGATCCACGAATCCTGGTTCGACAGCCGCTTGTTGCGCCTTGAAGGCGGCGGTCATCAGCGCGTACTCGCCGACCCTCGGGTGATTGATGGAGTGTTATCACTGCTGGCCGGCCGCAGCCTTCAGGCGCGCCAATCGGCGTGAGCTCCGTTACACTGCCCCGGTTGAATACATTGACCGGGAGTGGGGCATGGGCTGGGATCGGGCAACGCCGTTTACCATTGATCTGCAAGTAGGCGCCGAAGACATCGACGGTCTGGGCCACGCGAACAACGCGGTGTACGTGGCCTGGCTCGAACGCTGCGCCTGGCGCCACTCGCAGCGTCTGGGGCTGGACCTGGTCGAATATCGGCGGCTGGACCGGGCGATGGCCGTGGTCCGCCATGAAATCGATTATCTGGCGGCGGCCTATGAAGGCGACGAACTGCAATTGGCGACCTGGATCGTCGATTGGGATCAGCGCCTGAAAATGACCCGGCATTTCCAGCTCAAGCGTCCGAGCGACAACACCACGCTGTTGCGCGCGCAGACCACGTTCGTCTGCATCGAACTGTCCACTGGCAGGCCCAAGCGCATGCCGGCCGAGTTTATCGAAGGCTACGGCCCGGCGATCCAAATCCCCGCCTGACCCGATCCCTGTAGGAGCTGCCGCAGGCTGCGATCTTTTGATCTTGATCTTTAAAAAACAACATCAAAAGATCGCAGCCTGCGGCAGCTCCTACAGGGGTTACCGCTTTGTGGCTGCAATCCAGTAAACTGCGGCACGTTTTTTCTTCAAGTAGTGTTTCCCCATGCAAATTGCTCTGGCGCCCATGGAGGGGTTGGTCGACGACATCCTCCGCGACGTGCTGACCCGCGTTGGCGGCATCGACTGGTGCGTGACCGAATTCATTCGGGTCAACGACCAGTTGCTCACGCCGGCGTACTTCCACAAGTTCGGCCCGGAGCTGCTCAACGGCGCCCGTACCGCATCCGGCGTGCCATTGCGCGTGCAATTGCTCGGTTCCGACCCGGTCTGTCTGGCGGAAAACGCGGCACTGGCCTGCGAACTCGGCTCTGAAGTGATCGACCTCAACTTCGGTTGCCCGGCCAAGACCGTGAACAAATCCCGTGGCGGGGCGGTGCTGCTCAAGGAGCCTGAACTGCTCAACCAGATCGTCGAGCATGTGCGTCGCGCAGTACCGGCGCACATTCCGGTCACCGCGAAGATGCGCCTCGGTTTCGACAGCCCGGATGGCTCGCTGGTCTGCGCCACGGCGTTGGCCGAAGGCGGCGCCGAACACATCGTGGTTCACGCCCGTACGAAAATGGACGGCTACAAACCGCCCGCACATTGGGAGTGGATTCCGCGCGTACAAGACGTGGTCAAAGTCCCGGTGTTCGCCAACGGCGATATCTGGAGCGTCGAAGACTGGCGCCGTTGCCGCGAAATCAGCGGTGTCGAAGACATCATGCTCGGTCGCGGTCTGGTGTCGCGCCCGGATCTGGCCAGACAGATTGCCGCTGCCCGCGCCGGCGAAGAAGTCATTGAGATGAGCTGGGCCGAGCTGATGCCGTTGATTCAGGACTTCTGGCTGCAAGCCAAGGCGCAGATGACCGCGCGGCAATCGCCGGGCCGTTTGAAGCAATGGCTGGCGATGCTGACGCGCAATTATCCCGAAGCGACCGAGCTGTTCACGGTGTTGCGCCGTGAAACCGAACCCGATCATGTCTCGCGCTTGCTCGGTCTACCGGTCGCTGAAGCGGCCTGAAAAAATCTGTAAATCCGCTGCAAAGAAAGGACGCCAATGGCGTCCTTTTTTATGCTCGCTATTCCAACATCAATTTCAGATCTTCCAGCGCCATCGGTCGACTGTGCAGATAACCCTGATACAAATGGCAGCCCAAACCTTGCAGGAATGCCAGTTGCTCCGGCGTTTCCACGCCTTCGGCAATCACCTCAAGTTCCAGGCTGCGCGCCATGGCAACGATGGCGCGGATGATTTCGGCATCGTTCGGATCAGTCGTCGCATCGCGAATAAACGACTGATCGATTTTCAGCGTGTCCACTGGCAGGCGCTTGAGGTAGGTCAGCGATGAGTAACCGGTGCCGAAATCGTCCATGGCAAAACTCACGCCGAGCTTTTTCAAACGACGCATTTTGCTGATGGTGTCTTCGAGGTTCTGGATGACGATGCCTTCGGTGATTTCCAGTTTCAGCAGCGAGCAGG
Source organism: Pseudomonas sp. NPDC089741 (assembly GCF_044748825.1). Taxonomy (NCBI): domain Bacteria; kingdom Pseudomonadati; phylum Pseudomonadota; class Gammaproteobacteria; order Pseudomonadales; family Pseudomonadaceae; genus Pseudomonas; species Pseudomonas sp. NPDC089741. The sequence goes on from NZ_JBIVGT010000015.1 coordinate 74,384, forward strand.
GCAGGCCGTGGCTGGTCATGCTGTGTTCGATGCGTTCGACGAAGTCGTTCTGGCGGAACTGCCGTGGGCTGATGTTGACGCACAGGCTGAAGTTGAACGGATCGACCAGTTTCAGGGCGATCAGTTGTTTGAATGCTTCGCAGGCTTCATCGAGGATCCACGTGCCGACTTCAAGAATCAGCCCGCTGTCTTCCAGCACTTTGATGAACTCGGTGGGCGATTGCGCGCCGAGCTCTGGGTGATTCCAGCGCACCAGCGCTTCGGCGCCGATGATGCGGTTATCCCGCGCGTCGATCTGCGGCTGGAAGTGCACATTGAATTCGCCGCGTGACAACGCCAGACGCAAGTCGGTCTCCATGCGCAGCCGTTCGCTGGCGGCCTTCTGCATGGTGTTGTGGTACATCTGCGTGGTGTTGCGCCCGGAATCCTTGGCCCGGTACAGCGCAATATCGGCGCGTTTGAGCAGGTCAGTCGGGGTCGAACCGTGATCCGGAATCAGTGCCACGCCGATGCTCGGGGTCACTTGCAGGCGCTGGCCGTCGAGGAACATCGGCTCCGAGAGCAATTCACGCAGGGTGTCGGCCAGCGAGCGGGCTTGCGCGCTGACTTCGTTGCGCGAACCTTCGAGGCCACTGAGCAGCACCACGAATTCATCGCCGCCGAGGCGCGCCACCGTGTCTTCCATGCGCACGCTGGCTTCGAGCCGCGCGGTGATGATCTTCAGCACCGTGTCGCCGACCGGATGGCCGAGCGAATCGTTGATGTGCTTGAAGTGATCGAGGTCGAGAAACAGCAGCGCGCCGCGCAGGTTGTGGCGTTTGAGCAGGGCGATCTGCTGGCTCAGGCGATCCATCAGCAGGGCGCGATTCGGCAGGTTGGTCAGCGGGTCGTGGTACGCCAAGTGACGGATCTGCGCTTCGGCGTTTTTCAGCAGGCTGACGTCCCGCGCCGTCAGCAGCAGGCAGGCGGTTTCATTGAGGGTGATCGGCTCGACCGAGACTTCCACGGTCAGCAGTTCGCCGCGTTTGTTGCGCCCGAGCATTTCCTGATGATGCACGCGGCCCTTGATCTGCAACTCGGCGAGTAACGCCGAACGCTGTTTCTCTTCGGCCCAGATACCTACCTGATAAACCGTTTTGCCGACGACATCTTCAGCGCGATAGCCGGTGAGGCGGCAGAAGCCGTCGTTGACCTCAAGATAACGTCCGGTGTCGCGCTCGGTGATGGTGATCGCGTCGGGGCTGGAGTGGAATGCTTTGGCGAATTTCTCCTCGCTGGCCTTGAGCGCCGCTTCCGAACGCTGCTGCTGGGTAATGTCGCGCAGGGTGGTGACGATGCACGGCTGATCGCCGACGCTGATCTGCCGACTGGAAATCACGCAGGTCAGCGACTGGCCGTCCTTGTGCTGAACGATGATCGCGACGTTGCTCAAACCTTGTTCGCGAATCACCCGTTCAATGCGTTGCAGGCTTTTCGCCGAGGCGTCCCACAGGCCGATTTCTTCGGCGGTGTGGCCGATGACGTCGGCGGCGCTCCAGCCGAAGGTCTGACTAAAACTGGAATTGATCTCGATGAATTCGCCGCTGTCCTGGCGCGTGACGCAAATCGGGTCGGGGCTGACCTGGAACAGCGTGGCGAATTTTTCTTCCGAGGCCACCAGGCGTTGTTCGCGCTCGACCTGGTCGGTGATGTCGAGCAGCGTGCCGGCCATGCGCAACGGTGCGCCGCTTTCATCGCGGTAGAGGCGGGCGCGGCTTTCCAGGTAACGTGAGCTGCCGTCCGGCAGTTGCACGCGATAGGTCAGTTGATAATTGCCTGCCGGGCCTTCGCGCAGGCTGCGGTAGGCGTCGCGCATGCTGTCGCGCTCTTCGCCGGGCACGCCTTCGAAAAACTCGTCGAACGACTCGTGGAACGGTTTTGGCTCCAGCCCGTGCAATTGCGCGGCCCGCGCCGAGCCGTAGAGCATGCCGCTGGGAATATGCCAGTCCCACGTGCCGAGTTGCGCCGAGTCCAGCGCCAGATCGAGACGTTCCTGGCTGTCCTTCAATGCATGTTCGGCGGCTTTGTGTTCGGTGGTGTCGAGGAAGGTGCTGAGCAGATACGGCTGACCTTCGAGTTCGACCTTCTGTGCGCTGAGTATGCCGTCGTGAATCTGCCCATTGCTGGCGCGAAACTGCACCTCCATGCTGATCAGTTCACCCTTGGCCTTGGTTTTCTTGACCAGTTCGGCGCGTTGCTCCGGGTGCACCCACAGCCCCAGCTCCAGCGTGGTGCGGCCAATCGCGCTCTGCACCGGCCAGCCGAAGAGGCTTTCAAAATACTGGTTGGCTTCACTGATCAGGCCGTCTTCCTGACGGGTCAGCAGAACCATGTTCGGGCACAGATGAAACAGTGTGGCGAAACGTTTCTCCGAGCTGCTCAGGGCTTGCTCGCGCTGACGCTGGTGGGTGATTTCACGAATCACCCCGATCATTCGGGGGCGGCCGTTCTTGTCGGGTAACAGGCTGCCATTGATCTCCAGCCAGTGCAGGCTGCCATCCGGCCAGCGAATGCGGTGGTGCATCGCCTGTTCCAGCGGGGCGCCGGCGATGACGGCGTGGAAGGCGCGGACGGTTTTTGCGCGGTCTTCCGGCGGCAACAGGTCGAGGTATTCGAGGTCTTCGGGCAACGGTTGGCGCGGATCGAAGCCGAACAAGGCCTGGGTGCCCCGTGACCAACTGATCTGCCCGCGCTCAATGTCCCAATACCAGGCGCCGAGCCGCGCGCCGTTGAGCGCGGCGAGCAATTGCGGCGCACTCTCCCAGCTCTGCTCGGATCGTCGCGGGTCAATGGCCTGAATACGCGGCATCGGCGGAATTCGGTCAACAGATTTCGGCATCGTTAACAGGCCTTGAGCTGATGGTGGCATTAGGCACAGGGGCAGCGGCTCTATAGGAGTAGCACAAGTTGGCCTTAAGTCCCTGGCAGATCGATTTGTGCATCCAGCAAGGCCATAAACGCTCTTGCCGCATTCGATAGCGTCCGTTCAGTGTGCAAGATATAGCCTAGCTGGCGACTGAGCTGTATGCCCGGCAATACGATGCTCGCCACTTGATCGTCGAGCATGGTGCGCGGCAAAACGCTCCAGGCCAGGCCGATCGAGACCATCATCTTGATGGTTTCCAGGTAGTTGGTGCTCATGGCGATGTTCGGCGTCAGCCCCTGAGCTTCGAACAAGCGTTGGACAATATGGTGGGTGAAGGTGTTGCCGCCGGGGAAAACCGCCGGATGACCGGCAATGTCGGCCAGACTGACGGCGCCGTTATTGATCAGCGAATGCTCCGGGGCGACCACGAAATCCAGCGGGTCATCCCACACCGGCGTGGCTTTGACCAGCGCGTGAGGTTCCGGCGCGAGGGTAATGACCGCCAGTTCAGCGCGGCCATGGAGAATTTCCTCGTAGGCCACTTCCGAATCGAGGAACTGAATATCCAGCGCGACCTGTGGGTAACGGCGGGTGAACTCCCGTAACAGCGGCGGCAAACGGTGCAAACCGATGTGGTGACTGGTGGCCAGGGTCAGGCGACCGCTGACTTCACCGGTCAGGTTGGTCAGCGCGCGGCGGGTGTCATCCAGCACATTGAGAATCTGATATGCCCGTGGCAGCAGGGCGCGGCCGGCCTCGGTCAAACCGACTTCACGGCCGAGCCTGTCGAACAGCCGTACCTTCAATTGTTGCTCCAGCCCGGCGATGCGCTTGCTGATTGCCGGCTGTGTCAGGTGCAAGCGTTCGCCGGCATTGGAGAAGCTGCCGGTCTCGGCAATCGCGATAAAAGCGTTGAGGTTGGCCAGATCCATGTTCGTATTCCAGTTGGTTATCCAAAGCATAAAAAATATGAATTTGAGTTATTTAATCTAACCCCATAGGATCGGCCTCACAAGCCAAAGGGTTATTGAAAAGCCCAGGGCCTCGAAACCAGCTGATGAGGAACCGTCTGATGGCCGGCACAACGCTCTACGACAAGCTCTGGGATTCGCATTTGGTCAAGCAGCGCGACGATGGCTCGGCGCTGATCTACATCGATCGTCACATCATTCACGAAGTGACCTCGCCGCAAGCCTTTGAAGGTCTGCGTCTGGCCGGGCGCAAGCCTTGGCGCATCGATGCCAACATCGCGACCCCGGACCACAACGTACCAACGACTCCAGAGCGCAAGGGCGGCATCGAAGCCATTGCCGATCAGGTCTCGCGTTTGCAGGTTCAGACCCTCGACGACAACTGCGATGAATACGGCATCGTCGAGTTCAAGATGAACGACGTCCGCCAAGGCATCGTCCACGTGATCAGTCCGGAGCAGGGCGCGACCTTGCCGGGCATGACCGTGGTCTGCGGCGACTCGCACACCTCGACCCACGGCGCGTTCGGTGCCTTGGCCCACGGTATCGGCACTTCCGAGGTCGAGCACGTGCTCGCCACCCAGTGCCTGGTCGCCAAGAAAATGAAGAACATGCTGGTGCGCGTTGAAGGGCAATTGCCGTTCGGCGTGACCGCCAAGGACATCGTCCTCGCGGTGATCGGCAAGATCGGCACCGCCGGCGGTAACGGCCATGCCATCGAATTCGCTGGCAGCGCGATCCGCGACTTGTCCGTCGAAGGCCGCATGACCATCTGCAACATGTCCATCGAAGCCGGCGCCCGTGTTGGCCTGGTGGCTGCGGATCAGAAGACCGTCGATTACGTGAAAGGCCGTCCGTTTGCACCGAAAGGCGCGGAATGGGACATGGCCGTCGAGTCCTGGAAAGACCTGGTCTCCGACGCCGACGCCAAGTTCGACACCGTGGTTGAACTCGACGCTGCGCAGATCAAGCCACAAGTCAGTTGGGGCACTTCGCCCGAGATGGTCTTGGCCGTTGACCAAAACGTGCCGGATCCAGCCAAAGAAATGGATCTGGTCAAGCGCGACTCGATCGTCCGTGCCCTGAAATACATGGGTTTGACCGCCAATCAGGCGATCACCGACATTCAGCTGGATCGCGTGTTCATCGGTTCCTGCACCAACTCGCGGATCGAAGATTTGCGCGCTGCGGCGGTGATCGCCAAGGGCCGTAAAGTCGCTTCGACCATCAAGCAGGCGATCGTGGTGCCGGGTTCGGGTCTGGTCAAGGCGCAGGCTGAAGCTGAAGGTCTCGACAAGATTTTCCTCGAAGCCGGTTTCGAATGGCGTGAGCCGGGTTGCTCGATGTGCCTGGCGATGAACCCGGACCGTTTGGAGTCAGGCGAGCATTGCGCCTCGACCTCCAACCGTAACTTCGAAGGCCGTCAGGGCGCTGGTGGCCGTACCCACCTCGTCAGCCCGGCCATGGCGGCGGCGGCAGCGGTGAACGGTCGTTTCATCGACGTTCGTGAATTGATCTAAAGGAGCGCAGCATGAAAGCTTTTACCCAGCACACTGGTCTTGTCGCGCCTTTGGATCGTGCCAACGTCGACACCGACCAGATCATTCCGAAGCAATTCTTGAAGTCGATCAAACGCACCGGTTTTGGTCCGAACCTGTTCGACGAATGGCGTTATCTGGATGTCGGCCAGCCGTATCAGGACAACTCCAAGCGTCCGCTGAACAAGGACTTCGTCCTCAACGCCGAGCGTTATCAAGGCGCCAGCGTGTTGCTGGCTCGCGAGAACTTCGGTTGCGGCTCCAGCCGTGAACACGCGCCGTGGGCGCTGGAAGAATACGGTTTTCGCAGCATCATCGCGCCGAGCTACGCCGACATCTTCTTCAACAACAGCTTCAAGAACGGCTTGCTGCCGATCATCTTGAGCGACGCTGAAGTTGATGAGTTATTCAAGCAGGTCGAGGCTGAGCCGGGTTATCAATTGCAGGTCGATCTGCAAGCGCAGACCGTGACGCGTCCGGATGGCAAGGTTTACAGCTTTGAGATCGATGCGTTTCGCAAGCATTGCCTGTTGAACGGTCTGGACGATATCGGTTTGACCTTGCAGGACGGTGATGCGATTGCGACGTTTGAGGCCAAGCATCGGGTTAGCCAGCCGTGGTTGTTCCGCGACGCATAATTTGCGTATGGCGAATGGCGCCATCGCGAGCAGGCTCACTCCTACAGGGGAGCGCATTCCAAATGTAGGAGTGAGCCTGCTCGCGATGAGGCCCTCAAAAGCACCACAAGACTCACCCTAAAAAGGAAGTCCCATGACCAGTACCGCCCAACACACCCAGGTCGTACAAAAGCAATTCGGTGAACAGGCCGCCGCCTACCTGAGCAGCGCCGTTCACGCTCAAGGCACCGAATTCGCGCTGCTACAGGCTGAGCTGGCCGGGCAGGGCGAGGCTCGGGTGCTGGACTTGGGTTGCGGCGCCGGTCACGTCAGTTTTCATGTGGCATCGCTGGTCAAGGAAGTGGTCGCTTACGACCTGTCGCAGCAAATGCTCGATGTGGTTGCCGCCGCTGCCGTTGATCGCAACATCTGCAACATCGCCACGGTCAACGGCGCCGCCGAGCGTCTGCCGTTTGCCGATGGCGAGTTCGATTTCGTCTTCAGCCGTTATTCGGCGCATCACTGGAGCGATCTCGGCGTGGCCCTGCGCGAAGTGCGCCGGGTGCTGAAGCCGGGCGGTGTGGCGGCGTTCGTTGATGTGTTGTCACCGGGCAGTCCGTTGTTCGACACTTACCTGCAAAGCGTCGAAGTGCTGCGCGATACCAGCCATGTGCGCGATTATTCAGGCGCTGAATGGTTGCGTCAGGTCAGCGAGGCCGGTTTGCATGTGCGCAGTACCACGCGCCAGCGCCTGCGTCTGGAATACACAAGCTGGGTTGAACGCATGCGCACGCCTGAAGTGATGCGCGCGGCGATCCGCCAGTTGCAGCAGTCGATGGGCAACGAAGTGCGCGAATATTTTGAGATTGATGCCGACGGCTCGTTCAGTACAGATGTGATCGTACTGATGGCTGAGTGCTAAGAATTTTTCCGGGCGCGCCTAAGATGGCGCACCGACTGAAGACACGAGGAAAGCATGAGCAAGCAGATTCTGATTCTCCCAGGTGACGGTATTGGTCCTGAAATCATGGCCGAAGCGGTCAAGGTGCTGGAGCTGGCCAACGACAAGTACAGCCTGGGTTTCGAGCTGAGCCATGACCTGATCGGTGGCGCTGCCATCGACAAGCACGGCGTGCCGCTGGCCGACGAAACCCTCGACCGCGCCCGCGCTGCCGACGCTGTTCTGCTGGGCGCCGTCGGTGGTCCGAAATGGGACACCATCGAACGTGACATCCGCCCTGAGCGCGGCCTGCTGAAAATCCGTGCGCAACTGGGCCTGTTCGGCAACCTGCGTCCGGCGATTCTGTACCCGCAACTGGCCGAGGCTTCGAGCCTGAAGCCGGAAATCGTTGCCGGTCTGGATATCCTGATCGTCCGTGAGCTGACCGGTGGCATCTACTTCGGCGCACCGCGCGGCACCCGCACCCTGGACAACGGCGAGCGTCAGTCCTACGACACGCTGCCGTACAGCGAAAGCGAAATCCGCCGCATCGCTCGCGTCGGTTTCGACATGGCCATGGTGCGTGGCAAGAAGCTCTGCTCGGTGGACAAGGCCAACGTGCTGGCGTCCAGCCAACTGTGGCGTGAAATCGTTGAAGAAGTGGGCAAGGATTACCCGCAAGTCGAACTGAGCCACATGTACGTCGATAACGCCGCCATGCAGCTGGTGCGCGCACCGAAGCAGTTCGACGTGATCGTCACCGACAATATGTTCGGCGACATTCTGTCCGACCAGGCGTCGATGCTCACCGGTTCCATCGGCATGCTGCCGTCGGCCTCGCTGGACACCAACAACAAAGGCATGTACGAGCCTTGCCACGGTTCGGCGCCGGACATTGCCGGTAAAGGCATCGCCAACCCGTTGGCGACCATTCTGTCGGTATCGATGATGCTGCGTTACAGCTTCAATCTGCAGGACGCCGCCGATGCCATCGAAAAAGCCGTCAGCGTCGTGCTCGATCAAGGGCTGCGCACCGGTGATATCTATTCGGCCGGTTGCACCAAAGTCGGTACGCAGGAAATGGGCGACGCAGTAGTCGCCGCGCTGCGGAATCTGTAATCTCTCGGGCCCGCTGCGAAATTCAATACAAAGCAGCGGCCCACTTTTCAAGAAGGTGGCGTTGCGCTGCACCGTGTAGCTCGCCGCGG
>NZ_JBIVGT010000015.1:82572-93293 GCF_044748825.1 Pseudomonas sp. NPDC089741
GGCTCGGTATGGTCGGTTCCGTGATGATGCAGGTGATGCTGGAAGAGCAGGATTTCGATCTAATCGAGCCGGTGTTTTTCACCACTTCCAATGTCGGTGGCCAAGGCCCGTCCGTGGGCAAGGACATTGCTCCGCTCAAGGATGCTTACAGCATTGACGAGCTGAAGACCCTCGACGTGATTCTGACCTGCCAGGGTGGCGACTACACCAGCGAAGTGTTCCCGAAGCTGCGCGAAGCCGGCTGGCAGGGTTACTGGATCGACGCGGCCTCCAGCCTGCGCATGAACGATGACGCAGTGATCATTCTCGATCCGGTCAACCGCAAGGTTATCGACCAGCAGCTCGACGCGGGCACCAAGAACTACATCGGCGGCAACTGCACCGTCAGCCTGATGCTGATGGGCCTGGGCGGCCTGTTCGAAGCGGGTCTGGTCGAATGGATGAGCGCCATGACCTATCAGGCGGCCTCCGGTGCCGGCGCGCAGAACATGCGTGAGCTGATCAAGCAAATGGGCGCGACCCACGCTGCTGTCGCCGATCAACTGGCCGATCCGGCCAGCGCGATCCTCGACATCGACCGTCGCGTGGCCGACGCCATGCGCAGCGACGCGTACCCGACCGAAAACTTCGGCGTACCGTTGGCTGGCAGCCTGATCCCGTGGATCGACAAGGAACTGCCGAACGGCCAAAGCCGCGAAGAGTGGAAGGCCCAGGCCGAGACCAACAAGATTCTCGGTCGCTTCAAGAGCCCGATCCCGGTCGACGGCATCTGCGTGCGCATCGGTGCCATGCGTTGCCACAGCCAGGCGCTGACCATCAAGTTGAACAAAGACGTGCCGATCGCCGACATCGAAGGGCTGATCAGCCAGCACAACCCTTGGGTCAAACTGGTGCCGAACCAGCGCGATATCAGCATGCAGGAGCTGAGCCCGACCAAGGTCACCGGCACCCTGAATGTTCCGGTCGGTCGTCTGCGCAAACTGAACATGGGCTCGCAGTTCCTCGGCGCGTTCACTGTTGGCGACCAGCTACTGTGGGGCGCGGCCGAGCCGCTGCGTCGCATGCTGCGGATTTTGCTTGAGCGTTGATCGTTTGATGCAATGAAAGAGCCCGCGCCTTGAAAGAGGTGCGGGTTTTTTTATGCCTTGGATTTCTCGGTTGCCTAGTCTGGCCTCTTCGCGAGCAGGCTCGCTCCCACAGGGGTTATGCATTTTAAATGTGGGAGCGAGCCTGCTCGCGAAGGGGCCGGTGCAAGCACCGCAAATCCCCGGCAGAAATTGCCTGTGCGGCGGTCACCCGGTAAAGTGCCGCTCCCCCCGTTTCGCCAGAGGCTCGCACCATGACCCAGACCCTAGATATTGCCGTAATCGGCGCCACCGGTACTGTCGGCGAAACCCTCGTACAGATTCTCGAAGAGCGCGACTTCCCGGTCGGTAATCTGCACCTGCTGGCGAGCAGCGAATCCGCCGGCAGTTCGCTGCTGTTCCGCAACAAGAACGTGCGCGTTCGCGAAGTCGACGAGTTCGATTTCAGCAAGGTCAAACTGGTGTTCTTCGCCGCCGGCCCGGCGATCACTCTGAGCTATGCCGCCCGCGTGCAGGCTGCCGGTTGCTCGCTGATCGACCTGTCTGGCGCGCTGCCGGCCGATCAGGCGCCACAAATCGTTCCGGAGGCCAATGCCGCCCGGCTCGCCGGTTTGAAGGCGCCGTTCCAGGTCAGCAGCCCAAGCCCGTCGGCCACTTCGCTGGCTGTGGTGCTGGCGCCGCTGCTCGATCTGCTCGACCTGCAATCGGTGCATGTCACCGCCAATCTGGCCGTTTCCGCCCAAGGCCGCGAAGCCGTTACCGAACTCGCGCGGCAAACCGCCGAGTTGCTGAACATGCGTCCGCTGGAGCCAACCTTCTTCGATCGGCAGATGGCTTTCAACGTGCTGGCACAGGTCGGTACGCCTGACGCGCAGGGCCACACGCTGCTGGAAAAACGTCTGGTGCGCGAGTTGCGCCAGGTGCTGGCGCTGCCTTCATTAAAGATTTCCGCAACTTGCGTTCAAGCCCCGGTGTTTTTTGGCGATAGCTTTAGCGTGACCTTGCAGTCAACGCAGGCTGTCGACCTGGTAAAGGTCAACGCCGCTCTCGAAGATGCGCCGGGTATCGAGCTGGTCGAGGCCGGTGATTATCCGACAGCGGTCGGTGACGCAGTGGGTCAGGATGTTGTCTACGTCGGGCGCGTGCGCAGTGGCGTCGACGACCCGGCGGAACTTAATCTGTGGCTGACGTCAGATAACGTACGCAAAGGTGCAGCCCTTAACGCTGTGCAGGTGGCTGAATTGTTGATAAAAGACCTGCTGTAAAAGATACTTGGCAACAATTTGTCGACTGATTCTAGGTGAGCGCTATGCTTGCCCGGAGCGCTTGATAACGTGTCACCCTCCGGGACTTTCCGGGGCATCAAAGAAATGATCGCGCGCGACATCTGTCGTCGTCGCGCGCAATGCCTTACGGCAGCGACAATCAATATCTTCTCGCTGGCCGAGGAACGTTCAAACAAAGGATGAGGCTATGGTTCAAGTTCGCAAACTGGTGTTAGCAATAGCGGCCGCCTCGGCGCTGTCCTCCGGTATGGCGCATGCCCTCGGGCTCGGGGAGCTGACCCTGAAGTCGACCCTGAACCAGCCGCTGGTGGCTGAAATCGAGCTGCTCGACGTCAAGGATCTCACCGCTGCCGAAGTGGTACCGAGCCTGGCTTCAGCCGAAGATTTTGCCAAGGCCGGCGTTGATCGCCAGGCCTTCCTCAACGATCTGACCTTCACCCCGGTGCTCAACGCCAGCGGCAAAAGCGTGCTGCGCGTGACGTCGAGCAAGCCGCTGTCGGAACCGATGGTGAAATTCCTCGTGCAGGTGATGTGGCCGAACGGCCGTCTGCTGCGCGACTACAGCGTGCTGCTCGATCCGTCGAAGTTCTCGCCGCAGACCGCTGATGCCGCCGCGCAACCGGCACCATCGCAGACCATCGCTGCGCCGACCACTGGCGCCACGCACCCGACGCAATACACCACCACGCCGCGCGATACCCTCTGGGAAATCGCCGCGAAGGCGCGCACCGGTGGTTCGGTGCAGCAGACCATGCTGGCGATTCAGGCGCTGAACCCGGACGCGTTCATCGGCGGCAACATCAACCGTCTGAAAACCGGTCAGGTTTTGCGACTGCCGGACGCGGTGCAAAGTACCGCGTTGCCGCAGAACAAAGCGATCGCCGAAGTGGCGGCGCAGAACGAAGCCTGGCGTCAGGGCCGTCGTTATGTGGCCAAGCCGGGCAGCGGCCAGCAGCAGCTCGATGCGACCAATCGCGGCCGGGCGAACACTGGTGCTGCATCAAACGCTCAGGACAACCTCAGCCTGGTCTCTGCCGAAAGTGCTAAAGGTCGCGGCAAAGGCCCGGCGGGCGACGCCAAGGCGTTGAGCAACAAACTGGCGGTGACCCAGGAAAGCCTCGACACGACCCGTCGTGACAACGAGGAACTGAAAAGCCGCATGACCGATCTGCAGAGTCAGTTGGACAAACTGCAAAAGCTGATCGAGCTGAAAAACAATCAACTGGCGAAGTTGCAGGCCGAAGGTTCGGGCGCAGCGCCAGCGGCGAATGGTGCGGCAGCAGCGGTTCCGGCGATCACCGCCGAATTGGCTGCCACGCCACCTGCGACGCCGGCAGACGCTGCGGCGGCATCGCCGACGCCTGAATCGGCGATCGCACCACCGGTCGAGGCACCGGCCGAACCGGTGGTCGCGCCGACACCTGCGGTCGATGACGAGAAGACGTTCAACGAACTGCTGACCAATCCGATCCTGCTGGGGCTGATCGGTGGCGGTGCGGTGGTCCTGCTGCTCCTGCTGTTGTTGCTGGCACGTCGCCGCAAAGCTCAGCAGGAAGCCGAGAAGCACGTGCGCATGGCGCGTGCGCTGGCCGAAGAGCAAGAGTTCTCCGCCGAACAGGATCTGCCGGAAAGCAGCTTCGAAGGTCTGGAAACACCTGCCGCCAGCGTCAAGCTGAATACTCCGGCGCCAACCCCGGCTCCGGCTCCTGCACCAGTCGTGGCGCCCGTGGTAATGGCCGAACCGATTGCTGCGCCGCTGGTGGCACCGGCCGCCGAGCGTTCCGATGACGTGCTCGACAAGGCGCAGTCGCACATCAATGCCGGTCGCCTGAATCAGGCTGCGGCGTTGCTGGAGGAGGGCGTCAGCCTAGAGCCACAACGTAGTGACCTGCGCCTGAAACTGATGGAAGTCTATGGTCAGCAGGGCGATCGCGATGCGTTCGTCGGCCAGGAGCGTCAGTTGGTGGCCAACGGCGACAACTTTGCCAAGGTCGAAGAACTGAAAAGCCGCTTCCCGGCCATGGCCGTCGTCGCTGCTGCCGGTCTGGCGGCTGCCGCCGTCGCTGCCGAGCTGGACGCGCAATACGTCAAGGACTTGCTGCTGGATGAGCCTGAAGCACCGGCGCCGCCAGTGGAAGACGATCTCGACAGCGCGTTTGACCTGAGCCTGGACGATCTCGACAACATCACGCCGGTAGAACCCGCGCCGGTTGTTGAGCCTGAGGCGCCGGTCGAGCTGGACGAATTTCCGTCGGACGACGACCTGAGCTTCGAGTCGGTGCTGCAACAGCAGACCGAGATCAAAGAGAACCTCGACGATTTGTCGGACTTCGACCTCGATCTGGACCTCGGTGCTGATCCGGCTCCAGCTCCAGCGGTTGACCTGGCGGACGACGATTTCCTCTTGGATCTGGACGAGGGCGTGAAAGACCTGTCGCCGGTAGAACCACCGGTCGTGGCCGACTTGCCGCAGGATGATCTGGAATTGCCGGCCGATTTCGACCTGTCGCTGGCAGACGAAATGGACAGTAACCCGGCGGCTGAGCCTGATGCCTTCTCAGCGGAGCTGGATGACGTCAATGCTGAGCTCGATCGCCTGTCGCAATCGGTTGCCGAGCCGACCTTCACCGAAGCCGATGCAGCGATGGGTGGCGATCTGGGCGAAGACGATTTCGACTTCCTTGCCGGCACCGATGAAGCCGCGACCAAGCTCGATCTGGCTCAGGCCTACATCGACATGGGCGACAGCGACGGTGCGCGTGACATCCTCAACGAAGTGTTGACCGAGGGTGACGAGAAGCAGCGTGGCGAGGCCAAGGAAATGCTCTCGAGCTTGTAATCAGTCCAGCGGTAAACGAAACGGCAGCCCACAAAGGCTGCCGTTTTTTTTGGTTTTCAAGGTCAAAAGATCGCAGCCTTCGGCAGCTCTTACAGGGGAATGCGGATTTCTGTGTAGGAACTGCCGAAGGCTGCGATCTTTTGATCCTGAGGCCTTATAATGCCCGCCTTTGCAAAAACAGCAGGCTGTCCCACCTTGGCAAACATAGATAACCCGGTCGCCGAACTGGCCCCCGACGGCTTTTACCGCGTTGCGCTGGGCGTTGAGTACAAAGGCTCGCGCTACAGCGGCTGGCAGCGTCAGCTGACGGGTGTGAAGACGGTGCAGGAAGAGCTCGAAAAAGCCTTGTCAAAAGTCGCCAACTCGCCGGTTTCGTTGCAGTGCGCCGGGCGCACTGACGCCGGCGTGCATGCCTGTGGGCAAGTGGTGCATTTCGACACTCAGGTCGATCGTTCGCTGAAAGCCTGGGTGATGGGCGCCAATATCAATCTGCCCCATGACATCAGCGTCAGTTGGGCGCGGGTGATGCCGGCGCATTTCCATGCGCGGTTCAAAGCCATCGCCCGGCGTTATCGCTACGTGATTTACAACGATCAGATCCGCCCGGCGCATCTCAACGAAGAAATTACCTGGAACCACCGCCCGCTCGATGTCGAGCGCATGGCCGAGGCGGCGCAGCACCTGATCGGTACTCACGATTTCAGTGCGTTCCGCGCCGGTCAGTGCCAGGCCAAGTCGCCGATCAAGAAAATGCATCACCTGCGCGTGACCCGTCACGGCAAGATGATCGTGCTCGATATCCGCGCCAATGCCTTCCTGCACCACATGGTGCGCAACATCGCCGGTGTGTTGATGACCATTGGCGCGGGTGAGCGTCCGGTCGAGTGGATGAAGGAAGTCCTCGAAAGCCGTGAGCGCCGCTCCGGTGGGGTGACCGCGCATCCGTACGGCTTGTATCTGGTGCAGGTCGAGTATCACGAAGAGTTCCCGTTGCCCGAGCGTTTTGTCGGGCCACATTTCCTTACGGGTTTCTCCGAACTGGACGGCTGACGCCCTCGAACGCTTTTGTTACCATCCGGGACTTTCCCGGATTTTGCCTTGGAGTTTTTCTCGACATGTCAGCCGTTCGCAGCAAGATCTGCGGGATTACCCGCATGGAAGATGCGCTGGCCGCCGTCGAGGCCGGGGCGGATGCGATCGGATTCGTGTTTTACGCCAAGAGCCCGCGCGCAGTGTCGGTGCAACAGGCGCGGGCGATCATCAAGGCGCTGCCGCCGTTCGTGACCACGGTGGGCCTGTTCGTCAATGCCAGCCGCTGCGAGCTGGGGGAAATCCTCGACGCCGTGCCGCTGGACTTGCTGCAGTTCCATGGTGACGAGACCGCCGAAGAGTGTGAGGGCTGGCATCGTCCGTACATCAAGGCGCTGCGGGTCAAGGCGGGCGATGATATCGCTGCTGCCGTCGATGCTTACCCGAGCGCCAGTGGCGTTTTGCTCGATACCTACGTTGAAGGCGTGCCCGGCGGAACCGGTGAGGCGTTCGACTGGTCATTGATTCCGCAAGGCTTGAGCAAACCGCTGATTCTGGCGGGTGGTCTGACGCCGGAAAATGTCGCAGGCGCCGTGGCGCGGGTAAAACCTTACGCGGTAGATGTCAGCGGCGGGGTAGAGGCGAGCAAGGGCATCAAGGATCACGCAAAGATTCGCGCATTCATTTACGCCGTAAAAGGAATATAGGGACCTGCCGGTTCCGATATTGATGTGACGGCTGGCAGTCTGCCGCCGTCCATCAATGCACTTGCACAAAGCAGGCGCGGCTGAGGGTTTCTGGAGGGCACGCAGGTCATGTTTCGCGCTGACCGTGGTCACCCAGACACCATCGCCACACACATGAATTTAGCTGAAGGGCATACGCGGGGTTGCGAACCAGAGCGTTCGAACCGCCGGTACTGGAGAAAGAAAGCATGAGCAACTGGCTAGTAGACAAACTGATCCCTTCGATCATGCGTTCCGAGGTCAAAAAGAGCTCGGTGCCTGAAGGTCTGTGGCACAAATGCCCGTCTTGCGAGGCTGTGCTGTATCGCCCGGAGCTGGAAAAGACCCTGGACGTTTGCCCTAAGTGCAACCACCACATGCGCATCGGCGCACGTGCGCGTATCGACATTTTCCTCGATGCCGAAGGTCGCAACGAACTGGGCGCCGATCTGGAGCCGGTTGACCGTCTGAAATTCCGCGACGGCAAGAAGTACAAGGATCGCCTGGTCGCTGCACAGAAGCAGACCGGCGAAAAAGATGCGCTGATCTCCGTCAGCGGCACCTTGCTGGGTATGCCGGTTGTGGTTTCGGCCTTTGAATTCGCCTTCATGGGCGGTTCGATGGGTGCCATCGTCGGTGAGCGCTTCGTACGTGCTGCCAACTACGCGCTGGAAAACCGTTGCCCGATGATCTGCTTCGCCGCTTCCGGCGGTGCACGCATGCAGGAAGCACTGATCTCGCTGATGCAGATGGCCAAGACCTCGGCTGTACTGGCGCGTCTGCGTGAGGAAGGCATTCCGTTCATCTCCGTGCTGACCGACCCGGTCTACGGCGGCGTTTCCGCCAGTCTGGCGATGCTCGGCGACGTGATCGTCGGCGAGCCGAAAGCCCTGATCGGTTTCGCCGGTCCGCGCGTTATCGAACAAACCGTGCGTGAAAAACTGCCGGAAGGCTTCCAGCGCAGCGAATTCCTGCTGGAGCACGGCGCGATCGACATGATCATCCACCGTCAGGAACTGCGCCCACGTCTGGGTAACCTGCTGGCACAGATGACTGGCAAGCCGACGCCGAAATTCGTCGCGGCGCCAATCGAACCGATCGTGGTTCCGCCGGTACCTGCTGGCCTATGACCGAGCGCACCCTTGGCGAATGGCTCGCCTACCTTGAGCAGTTGCATCCGTCGGCCATCGACATGGGCCTGGAGCGTTCGCAACAGGTAGCGTCCCGTATGGGGCTGGGCCAGCCGGCGCCTCGGGTGATTACGGTCACCGGCACCAACGGCAAAGGTTCGACCTGCGCATTCGTGGCTTCCTTGCTACGCGCGCAGGGCCTGAGCGTTGGTGTCTACAATTCTCCGCACCTGCTGCGTTACAACGAGCGGGTGCAGCTCAATGGCGTCGAAGCCACTGACGCACAGCTGTGCCAAGCCTTTGCTGCGGTCGAGGCCGGCCGCGGCGACACTTCCCTGACTTACTTCGAAATGGGCACCTTGGCGGCGTTCTGGCTGTTTCAACAGGCAAAACTTGACGCTGTGGTGCTCGAAGTCGGTCTGGGCGGGCGTCTGGATACGGTCAATGTGGTCGATGCCGACATCGCGCTGGTCACCAGTATTGGCGTCGATCACGCCGATTACCTGGGCGACACCCGTGAATCCGTGGCTTTCGAAAAGGCCGGGATCTTCCGTCAGGGCAAGCCTGCGCTGTGTGGCGATCTGAATCCTCCGCAACCGTTGCTCGACAAGGCGCATGAGCTGGCCTGTCCATTCTTCCTGCGCGGGCGAGATTTCGACCTCGGCATCACTGATCAGTATTGGCAATGGCGTGGCACCGATGCGCAGGGCCAAGCGGTTGAACTGCATGACTTGCCGCTGCTGGATCTGCCGATGGAAAACGCCGCGCTGGCGTTGCAGGCCTATCTGCTGCTTGGTTTGCCATGGGATGCGCAGCAGATCGTCGCGGCGTTGCAAGCGACGCGTGTGGTCGGACGTCTCGATCGCCGCGGGTTCGACTGGAACGGCAAGCGCCTGAATTTGTTGCTGGATGTTGGGCACAATCCGCATGCGGCCGAATATCTGGCCCGTCGTCTGGCCTCGCGGCCACCGGTCGGCAAGCGCCTGGCGGTGTTCGGGCTGCTGGCGGACAAGGATCTCGATGGTGTTGTCGGCGAGTTGAATGCTAGTGTCGAGCACTGGGCCGTGGCGCCACTGGATTCGCCGCGTGCGCGCCCGGTGAGTGAGTTGCATGCGGCCCTGCACAACCTTGGCGCGTCCGTCACGTCTTACGACAGTGTCGCCGACGCGCTGGAAGGGCAGTGTGCAGTAGCTACCAGCGACGACGAGATTCTGTTGTTCGGATCATTTTATTGTGTCGCCGAGGCCCTTGAATGGCTGGCCCGGCACTCCACGGAGGAAGCGGCAAATGGCTTTGCTGGATAAAGCGTACAAGCAGCGCATGGTTGGCGCTTTGGTGCTGGTGGCGCTGGCAGTGATTTTCCTGCCGATGCTGTTTTCCCGTCAGGATGAGCAGCGTCAAGTGACTGTCGAAGCCCCGGCCGCACCACAGGCGCCCGTTGTGCCGCAGGTGCAAATGGAAACGGTGGCCGTGCCTGAACCGCAAGCCTTGCCGCAAGAGCCAGTGCCAACGGATGAAGAAGTCGCCGAAGACACGGCGCCTGCTGCGCCCGTTGCAGCAACGCCGACGGCGCCCATCATGATCACCAAGCCTGCTGCGCCGCCTGCGGTGGCCAAGTCGATTCCGGCGCCTGCCCAGCCGATCGCGGCTGCGTCGAGCAAGCCTGATACCACGCAAAGCCGCGTCGATGCCAACGGCCTGTCGGTGAGTTGGTCGGTGCAACTGGCGAGCCTGTCGAGCCGTGCCAGTGCCGAGAGCTTGCAGAAAACCCTGCGCAGCCAAGGCTATAACGCGTATATCCGTTCGGCCGACGGCAAGAATCGGGTGTTTGTCGGGCCGCTGATCGAGCGCTCCGAAGCCGATCGTCTGCGTGATCTGTTGGGTCGTCAGCAGAACCTCAAGGGTTTCGTCGTGCGCTTCCAGCCTGAGCGTGGCTGAAAACTATCGCCTCGATTGAAATGCACTGACAATCGCAGCTTACCGAGAGGCATGCGCTCTGCTAAAATGCGCCGCCTTATCCGTCTGTAGGCTGCACTGTGCCATTTACCTGGGTTGACTGGGCGATCGTTGCAATCATCGCCATCTCCGCTTTGATCAGTTTGAGCCGCGGCTTCGTCAAGGAAGCATTATCGCTGGTGACCTGGATCATCGCAGGAGTCGTCGCCTGGATGTTCGGTGGCTCATTGTCCGAGTACCTCGCCGGATACATCGAAACCCCATCGGCTCGCGTGATCGCGGGCTGTGCCATCATGTTTGTCGCCACACTGATCGTGGGCGCAATGATCAATTATCTTATCGGCGAGTTGGTTCGCGTCACCGGGTTGTCCGGGACCGAGCGCTGCCTCGGCATGGCCTTCGGCGCAGCGCGTGGCGTGTTGCTGGTGGTCGTGGCGGTCGGGCTGTTGAGCCTGGGGCCGGTACAGCAGGACGGGTGGTGGAAAGAATCACAGCTCGTACCAAAATTTCTATTGGTCGCCGATTGGTCCAAAAACCTGATCCTTGGGTGGAGCAGTCAGTGGCTTGCCAGCGGAATCAGCGTACCCGCTGATATTCCGTTCAAGGAGCAGCTCTTGCCGTCGGCGAAAACGCCTCAGTGAGTGTTGTTCAGTTCAGATCCCTGCAGGCGG
>NZ_JBIVGT010000015.1:93303-120847 GCF_044748825.1 Pseudomonas sp. NPDC089741
ATGGCCGGTTGTTCCTGCGCAAGGACAATGGCCTGGTGCGTGACGTGTTTCAACAGCGTCACATGCAGCGTCTGGTCGGCCACATGGGTATCGGCCACGTCCGTTACCCGACTGCGGGCAGCTCGACTTCGGCCGAAGCCCAACCGTTTTACGTCAACTCGCCTTACGGCATCACTTTGGCGCACAACGGTAACCTGACCAACGTTGAACAGTTGGCCAAAGAGATCTACGAATCCGACCTGCGTCACGTCAACACCAGTTCCGACTCGGAAGTGTTGCTCAACGTGTTCGCTCACGAGCTGGCCCAGCGCGGCAAGCTGCAGCCGACCGAAGAAGACGTGTTTGCCGCCGTGACCGACGTGCACAACCGTTGCGTGGGTGGCTACGCGGTTGTGGCGATGGTCACCGGTTACGGCATCGTCGGTTTCCGCGACCCGCACGGCATCCGCCCGATCGTGTTCGGCCAGCGTCACACTGACGAAGGCGTCGAGTACATGATCGCCTCGGAAAGCGTTTCGCTGGACGTGCTCGGTTTCACCCTGATTCGCGACCTGGCGCCGGGCGAAGCGGTCTACATCACTGAAGACGGCAAGCTGCACACCCGTCAGTGCGCGACCAACCCGTCCCTGACCCCATGCATTTTCGAACACGTCTACCTGGCGCGTCCGGATTCGATCATCGACGGCGTTTCGGTGTACAAGGCGCGTCTGCGCATGGGTGAAAAACTCGCCGAGAAGATCCTGCGCGAGCGTCCAGAGCACGATATCGACGTGGTCATCCCGATTCCGGACACCAGCCGCACCGCTGCGCTGGAGCTGGCGAACCACCTGGGCGTGAAATTCCGCGAAGGTTTCGTCAAGAACCGTTACATCGGCCGGACCTTCATCATGCCGGGCCAGGCGGCTCGCAAGAAGTCGGTTCGCCAGAAGCTCAACGCCATCGAGCTGGAATTCCGCGGCAAGAACGTGATGCTGGTCGATGACTCGATCGTGCGTGGCACCACGTGCAAGCAGATCATCCAGATGGCTCGTGAAGCCGGCGCGAAAAACGTCTACTTCTGCTCGGCGGCGCCGGCTGTGCGTTTCCCGAACGTCTACGGCATCGACATGCC
Source organism: Pseudomonas sp. NPDC089741 (assembly GCF_044748825.1). Lineage (NCBI taxonomy): Bacteria > Pseudomonadati > Pseudomonadota > Gammaproteobacteria > Pseudomonadales > Pseudomonadaceae > Pseudomonas > Pseudomonas sp. NPDC089741. The sequence goes on from NZ_JBIVGT010000015.1 coordinate 94,415, forward strand.
AAGCGCGCATGAACTGATCGCACACAACCGTTCGACCCAGGACGTGGCGGATCTGATCGGCGCTGACTGGCTGATCTATCAGGACCTGCCTGACTTGATCGAAGCGGTTGGTGGCGGCAAGATCAAGATCGAGAACTTCGATTGCGCAGTGTTCGACGGCAAGTACGTCACCGGCGACGTCGACGAGGCGTACCTGAACAAGATCGAACAGGCGCGTAACGACTCCTCGAAGATCAAGACTCAAGCGGTCAGTGCGATCATCGATCTGTACAACAACTGAGTTTCTACCGGCCCTGAGGGGCCGGTTTTGTATCTGAATTTCAATTTTTGCGAACAGGGCAAGGAGTGACAGCATGAGTCAGGAATGGGATGCCGGTCGGCTGGACAGCGACCTTGAAGGCGTAGCGTTCGATACCCTGGCCGTACGTGCCGGTCAGCACCGTACGCCGGAAGGTGAACACGGTGATCCGATGTTCTTCACTTCCAGCTACGTGTTCCGCACCGCCGCCGACGCGGCTGCGCGGTTTGCCGGGGAAGTGCCGGGCAACGTTTACTCGCGTTACACCAACCCGACCGTGCGCGCGTTCGAAGAGCGTATTGCTGCGCTGGAAAGCGCCGAGCAGGCCGTTGCGACCGCAACCGGCATGGCCGCGATCATGGCGGTGGTGATGAGCCTGTGCAGTGCCGGTGATCACGTGCTGGTCTCGCGCAGCGTATTCGGCTCGACCATCAGCTTGTTCGAGAAGTACTTCAAGCGTTTCGGCGTGGAAGTCGACTACGTGCCACTGGCTGACCTTTCGGGTTGGGATGCGGCGATCAAGTCGAATACCAAGCTGCTGTTCGTCGAGTCGCCATCCAACCCTCTGGCCGAACTGGTCGATATCGCCGCGCTGGCGGAAATCGCTCACGCCAAAGGCTCGATGCTGGTGGTCGACAACTGCTTCTGCACACCAGCGTTGCAGCAGCCGCTGAAAATGGGTGCGGACATCGTCGTGCACTCGGCGACCAAGTTCATCGACGGCCAGGGCCGTTGCATGGGCGGTGTGGTAGCCGGTCGCGGCGAGCAGATGAAAGAAATCGTCGGCTTCCTGCGCACCGCCGGGCCGACCCTGAGCCCGTTCAACGCGTGGATCTTCCTCAAAGGCCTGGAAACACTCAACCTGCGGATGAAGGCGCACTGCGCAAACGCCCAGCAACTGGCCGAATGGCTGGAGCAGCAGGACGGTATCGAGAAAGTCCATTACGCCGGTCTCAAGAGCCATCCGCAGCACGAGCTGGCCCAGCGTCAGCAGAAGGGCTTCGGGGCGGTCGTAAGCTTTGAGGTCAAGGGCGGCAAAGAGGGCGCCTGGCGCTTTATCGATGCCACTCGCCTGATCTCGATCACCGCCAACCTTGGCGACAGCAAAACCACCATCACCCATCCGAGCACCACCTCCCACGGCCGTCTGGCGCCGCAGGAGCGTGAAGCGGCGGGTATTCGCGACAGCCTGATCCGCATCGCGGTCGGTCTGGAAGACGTTGCTGACCTGCAAGCCGACCTGGCGCGCGGTCTGGCAGCACTGTGATCGAGTTGTCGACGCCGAAAGCCGGTACCCATGGCCGCGTTGCGCTGGTCACGGGTGCCGCGCGCGGTATCGGTCTGGGGATCGCGGCGTGGTTGATCAGCGAAGGCTGGCAAGTCGTGCTGACCGATCTGGATCGTGCGCGCGGTTCGAAAGTGGCGAAGGTGCTGGGCGAAAACGCCTGGTTCATCGCCATGGACGTTGCCGATGAGGGCCAGGTTGCGTTGGGTGTTGCCGAGGTATTGGGGCAGTTTGGTCGTCTCGATGCGCTGGTGTGCAACGCAGCGGTGGCTGATCCGCACAACATCACCCTGGAAAGCCTTGATCTGGCTTACTGGAATCGCGTGTTGGCGGTGAATCTCAGTGGGCCGATGTTGCTCGCCAAGCATTGTGCGCCGTATCTGCGCGCGCATAACGGTTCTATCGTCAATCTGGCTTCGACCCGTGCGCGGCAGTCGGAGGCCGACTCCGAGGCGTATGCGGCGAGCAAGGGCGGGTTGCTGGCGCTGACGCATGCGCTGGCGATCAGCCTGGGGCCGGAGATTCGCGTCAACGCGGTCAGTCCGGGCTGGATCGATGCGCGCGATCCTTCTGCGCGTCGAGCTGAGCCTTTGGCCGATGCCGATCATGCTCAGCATCCGGCGGGCAGGGTAGGGACGGTCGAAGATGTGGCGGCGATGGTCGCCTGGTTGTTGTCGAGGAATGCCGGGTTTGTTACCGGGCAGGAATTCGTCGTCGATGGTGGTATGACCAAGAAGATGATTTACAGCGAATAGATCGCGTTCTTTCTTCTGAATTTGCGTTGAATGGACTGGCGCCTTCGCGAGCAGGCTCGCCCCCACATTTGGAATGCATTCCCCTGTGGGAGCGGGCTTGCTCGCGAAGGCGGTATTGCAGGAGAGAAACAATTTCGTCTTTTTTAGAAAAACTTCAATCCTGCTATTGACTTAGGTTCGCTACCTGCGTAAATTTCGCGGCCTCGGAGATGCAAACGGGTGATTAGCTCAGCTGGGAGAGCGTCTGCCTTACAAGCAGAATGTCGGCGGTTCGATCCCGTCATCACCCACCACTCCCCGAGAACTTGCTTAAGCAAGAACGTAGGCTGCAAGTGCCTGCACCGACGCGCAGCGGTAGTTCAGTCGGTTAGAATACCGGCCTGTCACGCCGGGGGTCGCGGGTTCGAGTCCCGTCCGCTGCGCCATATTTAACGAATCAGATTTATCTGGTTCGCGATTGCCAAGCACCGAAGCTAGCAGTCAACGAGTTACTTGAGCGCAAGCTCAAAGCGATACGCAGCGGTAGTTCAGTCGGTTAGAATACCGGCCTGTCACGCCGGGGGTCGCGGGTTCGAGTCCCGTCCGCTGCGCCATATCTGCTTCAAGGACCACTGAACGCCTTGAAGCACCGAAAACAACCTTTGGTTGATTCGGAATCGATAGCAAAGACCCTGGTCGAAAGACCGGGGTTTTTTGTGTCTGAAATTTGACCTCCACTCCCATCACGCAACCCGGCTCCTGTAGGAGCTGCGGCACGCTGCGATCTTTGATCTTGATCGGTAAAAGCAAGATCAAAAGATCGCAGCCTCGTTTCACTCGACAGCTCCTACAACAGCTCCTACAACAGCTCCTACAACAGCTCCTGTAACAGCTGCTGCAGGGGGAGTTGCGTTTGTATTTTCGGGTGTGTGGTGGGTGTGTCAATTGACCTCATGCGCTACCACGTCGCATTGTCTTTTTTGATTCTTTAGTCAGAAATTTGTATCTGGTTGTTTGCTGCGAGCGCAGAAACCTTTAAAGTTAACCTTTCGGTCAGCTTTGCACTGTCATCACGCCTTTCGTTTAGCCAAGAAGGGCTTCTGCAAGACTCGAGATTCCCCAGTAGATAACCAGAAGGGCGGACGTATAACCGCCCAGAGGATGATCCGTGTCCAACCGTGATATATCCCGGCGCTCGTTCCTCCAGGGCGGGCTGGTGGCGGGTGTGAGCGTCACGCTCACGCCGCTCAGCAGTCAGGCGCTGGCTGCCTTGATGGAAAACAGCGTCACCGTGCCGTCCGAGAAATGGCTCGGCAACAACGGCAAGGCGCGTCAGCGTAACGATGCACTGTCCAAGGTCTGCGGCAGCAAGGTCTTTGCCCGCGACATCCGCTCCAAGGACATGCCGGGCTGGCCTGAGCAGCAAGGCCACGCCATGTTGCTGAAAACCATCAAGGCTGACCGCATCTACGACGGCTACGACCTGTCGTGGCTCGGCGCCGAGTTGCAGCCGGACCGTATCGTCACCGCCGCTGATCTGGACAAGGACGGCATCGTCTTCCCGGAAGAGCACGCGCCGGATCCGCTGCTGCCGGAAGGCAAAGTGCCGATGTTCATCGGTCACCCGGTGGCGATCCTGATCTGGAACGATTTCGAGCGCTTCCGTCAGGCCAAGAACAAACTCAAATTCAATGACAAGGCGATTCGTTATGGTGCACAAGTGCCGTTCTACGAAGGCGACCCCTATGGCAGTTTCCGCTACGTGCGTGTGGGTGGTGCGACCTCGGCCGACGAAGATGAGTTCGCCAGCCTGAAGGACTCGATCCTCTTTCCGATGCTGAAAAACCGTCGCCCGGTGTGGAATTCCCAGCCCAACCTGCACGGCAACCTGACCGAGCGCGGCCTGTTCTACGCCGACCGCATGAAGAAAGAGATCGATACCCCGCCAGACAACTGGCTGGTGTTCGACGAGCGCTACAAAACCCCGTCGATCGAACCGGCCGCGATGGAGCCGGACAACGGCAACGGCTGGTACGACCCGAAAACCAAGACCCTGCACTTCGTTGTGGCCACCCAGTGCCCATTGGAAGCTGCGACCGAGACCGCGAAAATGATCGCGCCGTCGCGCTTCGGCCTCGACAACCTGAACATGCACCCGGGTTATACCGTGGGCTACGGTTCCAAAGACCACAACATCTTCGTCTACTACGCAGCCCTTGCCGCGTTGTACGGCGCCGGTGTGCCGGTGCGTCTGGCGAACGACCGCTACGAGCAGTTCCAGAGCGGCATCAAGCGTCACCCGTTCGACATCCGCTACCAATTGGCCGTGGACAAGAGCGACTACAGCTTCAAGATTTTCCGCGCGGAAATGAGCGTCGACGGTGGTGGCCGGATCAACTACAGCCCGTCGGTGGCTGCGGTTGGCGCCACCGCTGCGCAATCGATCTACTACATGCCGCAGAACGATCTGCAAGTTACCGCCTATCACTCGCGTGGCGTTGAAGCCGGTTCGATGCGCGGTTACGGCACTCTGCAAAGCATGGCGTCGACCGAAATGATGGTCGACGAAATTGCTGATCGTCTCGGTGTCGATGCGATCGACCTGCGTCGCAAAAACGCCCTGCGTTCGGGCATGAAAAACACCCAGGGCGCGATCCCGGCCGGTGCCCTGCGCCTGCACGAGATTCTCGACAAAGCCTCGGTGCACGAAGTCTGGAAAAACCGCGACGCGATCAAGAAACAACGCGAAGCCGCAGACCCGGACAACTGGTACGGCGTTGGTTTCGCCATTTGCCAGAAAGACTTCGGCACCGGCTCCGAAGCGCCGATGGCCAGCATCGAATTCACCGCCGACGGTCGCATCAGCCTGCGCCACATCGGTATCGAAATCGGCACCGGCATGTCCACCTCGCAAGCCCTGGTCGTCGCTGATTTCCTTGGCAGCCCGGCGCACGAAGTGAAGACTGGCGAAACCGAATGGAAGGAAATGCAGCTGATCACTAGCGGCAACCCTTACATCATGAGCCAGGCCGAACAGGACAACTTCCTGCGCAACCCGCGTTGGGTCGGTAAATTGGCTTCGGCCTCGTCGGCGACCAACTCGGCGTACTACTTCAGTCACGCCACCCGTGAAGCGGCGCGCGTGCTGTTCAACCACGGTTTGTGGCCGGCAGCGCTGGAGATCTGGCGTCAGGGCCCGTTCGGCGGCCAGGCCAACCCTTACGTGGTGCGTCGCGAAGATGCGCATTGGGTCGACGGCAAACTGACTGCCAACGGCATGCAGCCGTTGAGCTTCGAAGAGTTGGCCAAACGCGCTCACGAGCGGGGTCTGGTCACCGCTGCCACCGTCCACGGTTTCAACCGCTGGAGTTGGGCCGAAGCTGAATACAGCATCGACGGCGTGCGCGAGCGTCTGCCGCTCGACGGTCTGGCGGTGAAGTACGGCGATGGTGCCCCGAAAGCCAAGCAAGCGCTGATGAGCACGGCCGGTTTCCACCTGCTCGATCGCCAGAACATCAGCTACCCGGCAACTCAGTTGAACAACGCTGCCGTGACTTACTACAGCCCGGTCGCCACGCTGGTCGAGCTGAAGGTCAACAAGGGTTCTGCCGAAGTCGAAGTGCTCAACCACCATTCGTGGGTCGAGTGCGGTCGTGTGCTGGTCGAAGAGTTGGTCAAGGGCCAGATGGAAGGCGGTATCGCCATGGGCATCGGTCACGCACTGATGGAAGAGATGCCGTTGTACGAAGGCGGGCCGGGGGAGGGTGACTGGAACTTCAACCGTTACCGTCTGCCGATGGCGCGTCACGTTGCCGTGTGGAAACAGACGTCGGAGATTCTCCCGGCGCTGTCGCCAAGCGATCCGTCCAAAGGCATCGCCGAAGTGGTGATGATCCCGATTGTCGGTGCCATCGGTAACGCCGTGGCGCATGCCATCGGTAAACGTGTTCGCGATCTGCCTATCACTCCAGCGCGCATCAAGGAGGCCCTCAATGGCTAACCGTCCGTTTCAACTGACCCTCAATGGTCAATCCGTCGGCCCGGTGGACATCCCTGATGACCTGCCGATGATCGACTACCTGCACGAATACAAAAACCTCACCGGTTCGCGTCTGGGCTGCGGCCAGGGCATCTGCCACGCTTGCGTGGTGATCGTCGACAACCCGGACGGCACCAGCGAAGAGGTACGCACCTGCATCACCGGCGCGCATTACTTCGAAGGCAAGAAAGTCCGCACCATCGAATCCCACGCCAAGCGTGACGAGAGCGGCCAGGTCACCGAGCTGAACCCGATCCAACAACGCTTCGTCGACGAGTTCGCTTTCCAGTGCAGCTACTGCGCACCCGGTTTCGTCAACGCCGCGACCGTGTTGGTGGAGAAACTGCAGCGCCAGCCGATCGTCAAAAGTCAGCTGGAAAAAGTCATCGAGGACAGCCTCGGTCATCACATCTGCCGTTGCACCGGGTACGTGCGTTACTACAACGCCACCCGCAACGTGCTGACCGATCTCGGCTTGGTCAAGGAGGGTTAAGCATGAAGCTTTTTCTGACCCGCCTGACCCTAGCGGTCGGCCTTGCTGCGCCGGTGTTGTTCGCTCACGCCGATGATCAGGTCAAGCGCGGCGAGTATCTCGCTCGCGCCGCCGATTGCATGGCTTGCCACACCGCTCCCGGTGGCGCGCCGTTTGCGGGCGGCCTGCCGATTGTCTCGCCGTTCGGCACGATTTACGGCACCAACATCACCCCGAGCAAAGAGCACGGTATCGGTTTGTACAACGATGACGAGTTCTTTGCTGCGCTGACCGAAGGCAAGCGTCGCGACGGCGCGAATCTTTATCCGGCAATGCCGTACACCTCGTATCACCTGATGCCGCGTGAAGATTCGGACGCGATCCATGCTTACCTGAAAACCATCCAACCAATCGAGCGCGCAGCACCGGTCACCAGCCTGAGCTTTCCGTTCAACGTGCGTCCGGGCCTGATCGGCTGGAACATGATGTACGGCAAAGACCTGAAACTGCAGCCGGCCGAAGGCAAAAGTGAAGCGTGGAAGCGCGGCCAGTACATGGTCGAAGTCCTTGGTCACTGCGGCGAATGCCACACGCCACGCGGCCTGCCGGGCGCGATGCAGTTGGATAAACGCCTCACCGGCGGCATTCTCAATGGTTACCTGGCGCCGAGCCTGCTGGCCACCGACCTGGCTGCTCGCGGCTGGAACGAGCAGGATCTGGGCACGTTCCTCAAGCACGGCATGAGTGCGCAGGGGACGATGTTCAACGAGATGTTCCCGGTGTTCCACAACAGCACGCAAGGCCTGAGCGATACCGATCTGGCGGCGATGGCAACGTTCCTGCTCGGCGACAAGCCGCCAGCAGCCAAAGCGCTGGTTGAAGTGCCAGTCGAGAAACTCAGCGCCAGTGCCCAGCGCGGTCAGCAGGCATATCTGAACGTCTGCGCCGGTTGCCATGCGGTCGGTGGCGAAGGCAAACCGCACATCGCGGTGGCCATGCGCGGCAACACCACGTTGCGTCTGGAAGACCCACGCAACCTGTTGCGCGTGATCGAAGATGGTATCGGCGAGCAGAAGTTTTCCGGGTTCGAGCGCATGCAGCCGATGCCGGGTTTCGCCGACAAGCTCAGTCCTGATCAGCTGACCGATCTGCTCAACTACCTGCGCCAAGGTTGGGGTGGGCAGTCCGCCGAGCTGGCAGTGAGTGAGGTGCAAAAGCTGCAAGCTGACGCACCGTCCATCGAGCACAAGGCCCACTGACATGCAGCATCTCGATCTACAAGTGGTGCGAAGGGCGCTGGAGTGGTCGGTGGTGGGGCAGCGCATCTGGCTCTGCACCGTGCTGACGACTTACGGCTCGGCACCGCGTGCGCCAGGTTCGCTGCTGGCGGTGAACGATGGCGGACAGTGGATCGGCTCGCTGTCGGGTGGCTGCGTCGAGGAGGATTTTCTCGAGCGCGTCGCCGAGGGGGCGTTTCTCGATGCGGTCAACGTCGTGCGCTACGGCGAGGGTGACGATCCGCGTTCGCGGGTCAGCCTGCCCTGTGGCGGCATTCTCGATGTGCTGGTAGAGAAATTTGACGCCGACTGCGAAGTGCAGGCGCATCTGCGTGAACTGGAATCGGCGCTGCTCGGTCAGCGTCGGCTGATTCGCGAAGTCGATCTGGCCAACGGTGCACGCAGTCTGTTCGCTGATCGCGAGCAGGGTGCGCGGATCGAACGCGAGATTGATCGGGTACGCATCCGCGTTGGCGCGGCGCAGCGTCTGCTGCTCGCCGGGTATTCCAGCGTGGCGCAGGCGTGTGCCGAGTTTGCTGTCGGCCTCGGGTTTGAAGTGATTCTCTGCGATCCGCGTGATGAAGTGCTAGAAGGCGTGGTGCTGGATGGCGTGGAGATTCGTCGGCAATTGCCTTCGGTGTTTATCGCCGATGGCGGCTGCCACCGCGATACCGCCGTTGTCGCGTTGACCCATGATCCACGCATCGATGATCTGGCGATGATGGAAGCGGTGCGCACCGAAGCGTTCTACATTGGCGTGATGGGTTCGCTGCAGACCTCGCAGAAGCGCTTCGAACGCCTGCGGCGGATTGGTGGTCTGGGGGAGGGTGAGCTGGCGCGGATTCATGCGCCAATCGGTCTGAACCTGGGCAGCAAGACGCCGGCGGAGATTGCCTTGGCGGTGCTCGCGGATATTCTACGGATCCGCAGCGGCATTGCTCGCGATCAGCTCTGATTAAGTGGTAGATGCATTTGTGGCGAGGGGATTTAGCGAAACGTCGCACCGCCCCGTTGGGGTCCGAAGCGCCCCCTCTTGTATAGAAGGGGACTGCTACGCAGTCCAACGGGGATAAATCCCCTCGCCACATTGGTTTCTATGACTCGATCTAAAAACCGTACTTATCTCGCAACCCGTAATACCAGGCCCCCAACGCCGCAAACGGCGTGCGCAACATCTGCCCGCCCGGGAACGGGTAATGCGGCAAATCGGCAAACGCATCAAAACGCTCGGCCTGACCGCGCAACGCCTCCGCCAACACCTTGCCTGCCAGATGCGTGTACGTCACGCCATGGCCGCTGCAGCCCTGCGAGTAATAAATGTTGTCGCCCAAGCGCCCAACCTGCGGCAAGCGCGACAAGGTCAGCAGGAAATTTCCTGTCCAGGCGTAATCAATCTTCACGTCTTTAAGCTGCGGGAACGCCTTGAGCATTTTCGGGCGGATGATCGCCTCGATGTTCGCCGGATCGCGCGCACCGTAGACGACACCGCCGCCGAAGATCAGACGCTTGTCGCCCGTCAGGCGGTAATAGTCGAGCAGGTAGTTGCAGTCTTCGACGCAATAATCCTGCGGCAGCAACGCTTTCGCCAACTCGTCACCCAGCGGCTCGGTAGTGATCACCTGCGTGCCGCACGGCATCGATTTGGCCGCCAGTTCCGGCACCAGATTACCGAGGTAAGCGTTGCCGGCGACAATGATGAACTTGGCCCTGACCTTGCCTTGCGGCGTATGCACGACCGGGTTGGCGCCGCGCTCGATGCGCACGGCAGGCGATTGCTCATAGATAGTGCCGCCGAGGGACTCAACCGCAGCCGCTTCGCCCAGCGCCAGGTTCAGCGGATGTATATGGCCGCCGCTCATATCGAGCATGCCGCCGACATACTGATCGCACCCGACCACTTCGCGAATGCGGCGCTGATCGAGCAGTTCCAGTTGCGTATGACCAAAGCGCTCCCAGAGACTCTTCTGCGATTCCAGGTGCCCCATTTGCTTGGCAGTCAGGGCAGCAAACACGCCACCATCTTTCAGATCGCACTGGATATTGTATTTGGCCACCCGCTCGCGAATGATCCGACCGCCCTCGAAAGCCATCTGCCCGAGCAACTGCGCCTGCTTCGGCCCAACGGAGCGTTCGATCACGTCGATGTCACGGCTATAACTGTTAACAATCTGCCCGCCATTGCGCCCGGAAGCGCCGAAACCGACCTTGGCCGCTTCCAGTACCGTCACCCGAAAACCGTTCTCCAGCAGAAACAGGGCAGACGACAAACCGGTATACCCGGCGCCGATCACACAGACGTCCGTCTCCACATCATCCTGCAAGGCAGGGCGGGGCGGTACGGCGTTGGCCGACGCAGCGTAATAAGACTCTGGGTAAGGGGTGTTCGCCATCCTGCAGCCTCTGTTTAATATATTTTACGAGTGCGCCGATCCTACCCGAGTTGAAAAACCTCCGCCAGCCACCGGAAAATCTTCCTCAGCGACCCGAAATTAAATATTTTGCATATTCATAGGGTTAGGTGAAAAAAAGGTGTTGACACCCCTCCGGAATTCCGTAGAATGCCGCCTCACAGCAGGCACGTAGCTCAGTTGGTTAGAGCACCACCTTGACATGGTGGGGGTCGTTGGTTCGAGTCCAATCGCGCCTACCAAACAAAATCCGCTCTGCTGGGCGGTCTAGAAGGGCTCACCGAAAGGTGGGCCCTTTTTTGTTGTCTGCGATTTGTGCGGAGCGCTCAAAAGGTCTCGGGTGTGTTCACTTGGACGGTGTGGGCGATTGTGTCTGGAAGGATTATTGGCATTCAAAATCCCAGGCATCAATGATCAGGTCTTCTACCTCTTCTTCTGTCGTCGTGAGGCCCAGGCATTCGTTGTCTTTTTTGTAATGGAATTCGCAGTACTGCACTCCTTGGGTGCACCGCTCGATTTCTACAATTCCAATGTTTTCAAGTTCCAGTGCCGTGCCAACCGGCTGCATCTCTTTCGCCGCACTTGGCTTCCAGTCTTGCTGGAGTAATACGCTCCGTGCCGCTAAGAATGGCATGCCTTGCTTGATTGGAAGATCTGAAGCGCAGGCAATGGCGCTGGAGAAATAAAACAACATGCAAGCACAAGGGGCGAATCTCACCGTGAGTCGCCCTTAATCGGTGTCAGGGCATTTGAAGCCCCAATTGTTGATTCTCATGTCTTTGACCTTTTCGCCTGTTGTACTGACGACCAGGCATTCGTTGTTCTTTCTATAGTCGAACTCGCAGTATTGAACGCCTTCCGTGCATCGCTGCACTTCGCTGACCCCCATATTTCTAAGTGTTTTCATTAGGCCGTGGGGGTTCATTTCATCCGTCAAGTTTGGTTGCCAGCCTTGCTTGAGCAGCGCTTTTCGTGCGCTCAGAAACGGCATTCCCTGTGTAATGGGTAACTCGGCTGCACAGGCAAAAAAACTGAAGCAGCCAAAGATGCTCAAGACGTTGGCAAAATGAATCATGGCAACGCGCGGCTTACGGAAAAGGCTCAATCCGGTTCAGTCTGATTTTTTGGCGCCACTGAAGCTTCTGCAGCTGGCTAACCCTTCCTCCGCAATCAAGTCTTCTGTTCCGGGGGCGAAGTCGGCTCAGGGTGCGTGGCGCATGGAATGCGCAGGCATTCACGACGAATAGGGGGGAGAGCTGGCTGTCCATGGGCGAGAATTTTCCAATTGTTACTGTCCGTCTAAATTTGCGCTCGAACAATCCTCCGGAGCAGAGGTATTGATCAACAATTCTTAGAGTGCCGGGATGGTTGATTTTTGACCGTCCGTCGCCAGCATCCTTTAAAATAGTGTGGATATTTAACGACTTACGATGATTTTTAACCGACCGGTTATCAAAAATAAGTTGTTAGGTGCAGCATGATTCAGTAAGATCCGCCCCGCGTTCACCACCACGGTTTATGCATTTTTAAATCCCAAGCTTCCATCAGCTGCTTGGGATTTTTTTTGCCTGCGATTTGCCTCTGCCGGCTGAGTTTTCTTCTGTCAATCTCTCCTGTATGCCTGGCGACACCCTCCGCGGGCAAATCCTTGCTTTTTCAACTACTACTGACTGGCCAATTTTCAACTCTTTCTGATGAGGGTTTATCGATGCTGGTTCATTGGTTTCTTGCAGCTGTTCATCTGCTGGCATTTGCCTTGGGTTTTTGGGCGGTACTGACGCGTGGAACGGCGTTCAGTCGCCTGGCGGCCGGGACCGGGGAGGCGGGACGGGTTCTGCTGGCTGACAATGTCTGGGGGATGTGCGCGCTGATCTTGTTGATCACAGGCGGAATGCGTGCCTTTGGCGGCTACGAAAAAGGCACTGACTATTATCTTCATCAGCCGCTGTTTCATCTGAAGATGACGCTGTTCGTGCTGATTCTGCTGATAGAGCTTGCGCCGATGATCACTCTGATCAAATGGCGGATCGCCAAGGCGCGGGGGGCGGTACTCGATACCGGGCGAGCAAAGCTGTTCGCACGCATCAGTCACGTCGAGGCGTTGCTGCTGGTGCTGATGATGGTTGCTGCCACTGGCATGGCGCGAGGTGTGACGTTCGGATAGGAAGGCGAATTCCCTGTGCTCTATCGGAAATGTCCGACAGCCAGCCTTGAGAATGCTCGGTAGTATCGATCAGCAGAAAGGGCGGGAGGTTAACGCGGCGGGGGCATGTGTCAGGCGCCGTACCCAAGGAGCTTGGGAAGCGGATGGCAAAACGGCGCGTGAATCTTTAGCCAGTCATTGCGTGCAGGCAAACGAACTGGCTACTGACTGCGATGCGTCTCAGGGAGTTTGTGGCTTGTCCGGGGCGGTCAGGCCTGCCTGAATGCGCTGGTAAATCTCCTCGCGGTGCACGGCAACGTTTTTCGGAGCATTGATACCGATGCGAACCTGTTGGCCGCTTACGCCCAGAATGGTGATAGTGATGTCATCACCAATGTTTATGCTTTCACCGACTTTGCGGGTGAGTATCAGCATGGTCTTCTCCTTGATTGCTTTGTAGGGCACCTGATTCAGACAGTGCAGAGGTCGGTGGTACGTATAGATTAGTGCGAAGTCTCACGGTTTGGGTGCCTCTTTCTGACGCGCAGATGCGGCATTAATTCCCAGGGCGTAACTATACAGAGGCTGCAATCATCAATCTCGTTGTTTTGTGCCCATTTTGCGGGGCTCGCGAAGTATTTATGAATGTTAAGATCGCCGCTTTGAGAATTCCGAGGGAAGCGTTGTGCGCAAATTGGTCTGGTTGGTCGCGGCACTGGCACTGGCAGGGTGTGGTGAAGGCAAGAGTGTAGACGAGCAAAAGCCGAAAACGGTGGTCGCGACAGCTCCTGCCGCGGCATCTGCTCCGCAGTGGGATCTCGAAGTCCGTGGCGAAACGCCTCAGGCCGTCAGCGATCTGAGCGGCTGGTTGATCGAACACGCTTTTGTTCCAACAGTTGTCAGGGACAGCAGCGGCAAAACGCGCATTCTGATTGGCCCGTTCAATTCCCAGGCCGAAGCTGAAGCCCGTAAGGTGCAGGTAGATGCGGCGTTGGTGAAAGCCAAAAAACAAAACATTGAATCGGTCATCATCGAGCATCCGATCACGCCGTAACACGCTCCATTCGGCGGAGCTGCCTAAAGGTCATCAAGCGCGATTCGTTCCTTTGTAATCGCCGAAGATTTCCAGAAGGAGCTCCCCATGGCCTCCGCCAATCCTTACAAATTGTTCGATGTCACCTTGCAGCGCAAAACCCGATTGAGTCCGCACATGATGCGCCTCACTCTGGCGGGCCCGCCCGTTACCGAAATGGCCACGTGGGCGCCGGATCAACGGGTAAAGCTGTTTTTCCCTGCTGCTGACGGTTCGCACTCAAAGCTTGCCCAGGACGAAGGTTGGTACGCGCGCTTCAAGTCGATGCTGGTCGATCGACGCCCCGCGATGCGCACCTACACCATTCGCCACCTGCGCGCCGAGCAGGGCGAAGTGGATATCGATTTCGTTCTGCACGGTGAAACCGGTCCGGCATCGCGTTGGGCCTTGCGCGCGCAGCCAGGCGATTCGATGCAGATTCTTGCCCCTGACAAGCGTTTTTCAGCGCAGGAAACCGGCGGGTTCGAGTGGAAACCTCCGCAAGCGCTGAAGCAATTGCTACTCGTCGCCGATTCCACGGCGTTGCCGGCGGCCATGGGCATTCTCGACGAACTGGCGGTCCTCGCCGAGCCACCACAAACCCAGGCTTTCTTCGAAGTCGACAGTGCGCAAGACATGCTCGCCGTGCCCGACTGGCCTGGGTTGTCGGTGCAATGGTTGATCCGTGATGAGGCCAATGCTGAGGTCGCCGGTGCACTGATGGTCGATGCCGTGCGGCAAGCGACCTTGCCCGTGCATAAATCTTCAGAGGGGCAGGCCGTGGAGCTGGCGGATGTCGATATCGATAAAGACATTCTCTGGGAAGTCGCCGACACTGCACCAGCTGGTTTCTATGGCTGGATTGCAGGAGAGAGTGCGGCGGTCATGAGCTTGCGCAAATACCTGATCAAGGAGTGCGACATCCCACGCGAAGCGCTCAACCTGATGGGTTACTGGCGCTACAACAAGTCTGGCAGCTAGGCATGAAAAAAGGCCTCGAACATAACGTTCGAGGCCCTTTTTGTATTGCATGGCCGATTAACCGCAGGCTTTCAGATTGACTGGCCCGACAAACTCATTGCCGCGTCCCATCACGCACGCCACGCTTTGATTGCGCTGGCGCTCCCAGTCCTGCACGGGATAGGTCTTGTCCCACGCCTCGTACAATTGCCGATCCTGTTTCGACAGACGCAAGCCATATTGCTTGCTCATGTAGAAATAGGTGCGGGCGATCATGCCGCGAATCGACGGGCGGGGCATGACCTTCTTCGCCTTGAAGTCGACCTGGGTCAGGCACGAGCCGTACTGGCCGGATTGCACCGGTAGCCAACCGTAACTGAAGTTGCTGCGGTCACCATTGACCTCGCCGATGCTCGGCACCAGGTTGTGCAGGTCGGCCTCGGCTTTCTGGTAGGACGGGTCATAGCGTGTGCAGTTCTTGCGTCCGCCTTCCTGCCAGCATTGGCGCTGATGGCCAAACTGCCAGGCCGGCACGATGTGCTCCCACTCGATGCGCGAAGCGCGTTTGGCGTTTTTGCGCGGTACGTAACCGCAAGCTTTCAAATCGACCTTGTTGCCGGTGTATTTGCATCCGCAGTAGAACTCGGTGGACTGCGGCGCATACAGCTTCCAGGCGACCTTTTTGGCTTCGGTGAATGTGCGGGGTGCGCCGGCCTGGGCCCCCATGGCGACGAACAACAACAGCAAAGCGAAACAGCGGACACTCATTGAATCAATCTTCCTTCGGCACAACCCAAAAAATCTGCACGCCGCCATCGTCTCGGTAGGCGAGGGTGACGTTGTCGTTCTCGTCGATTTCCTCGAGCAGGCGCTCCCACTCATCCATCGGCTCATCCGGCAAACGGAAGATCAGCGCGGCTTTGGCTTTTTGTGCGGTGGGGGAGTTGATTATTTTCTGAACGCGCATACCCATGCGTTCGTAAGCGTCAGGAGCATCAGGAGAGGTGGCCACGAGGTTATCCTTATTAAGCTGTACGTGCATACAGTATTTAACTGTAAGCATTTTCGCAACTGCTTAAAATTCAAGAAAATCCTCTGACAGCGGTTTTCTGAATTTGGTGTAGGTCGTGTCGAATTTTTTGTAGGAAAAATGCAGAAGGGTTGTAAGCAGTGCACCACCCGCCAGGCAGGCGAGTGGTGAACCGAGTGCCCGATCGAGAATCGACCGGGCGAAGGTCAATCAGTATTCCCAGAACATCCGTTGCAGCTCTTTGCTGTCGTTGGTTTTGGTCAACGCGACCATCGCCAGGATACGGGCTTTTTGCGGGTTCAGGTCGTGCGCGACGACCCAGTCGTACTTGTCATCAGGCTGTTCGGCGTTACGCAGGACAAAACCGCCGGCGTTGACGTGGGACGAACGAATGATCTGTACGCCATCCTTGCGCAGGGCTTGCAGGGTTGGCACCACGCGGGAGGACACCGAACCGTTGCCAGTACCGGCGTGGATAATCGCTTTGGCGCCGGATTGGGCCAGTGCTTTGTAGGCGGTATCGCTTACGTTGCCGTAGGAATAGGCGATTTCTACGTCAGGCAGGCTCTTGATGTTCTTGATGTCGAATTCGGAATCCATGGTGTGGCGCTTGGCTGGCAAGCGGAACCAGTAGGATTTGCCTTCGACCACCATACCCAATGGACCCCAGGCGCTTTTGAATGCCTCGGTCTTGATGTTGATCATTTTGCTGACGTCGCGACCGGACTGGATTTCATCGTTCATGGTCACCAGTACGCCTTTGCCGCGAGCGTCTTTGCTGCTGGCGACAGCGACGGCGTTGTACAGGTTGAGCATGCCATCTGCCGACATGGCAGTGCCCGGACGCATCGAGCCAACGACGATGATCGGCTTGTCGGTCTTCTCGACCAGATTGAGGAAGTAGGCGGTCTCTTCCAGAGTGTCGGTGCCGTGGGTGACCACGATGCCGTCGACGTCTTTGCTGTCAGCCAGTTCGGCGACACGACGACCCAGTTGCAGCAGGTTGTCGTTGGTGATGCTTTCCGAAGCAATCTGCATGACCTGTTCGCCGCGCACATTGGCCAGTTTGTTCAGCTCGGGAATACCGGCAATCAATTGCTCGATGCCAACTTTGGCAGCCTGGTAGGTGGCGCTGTTGGCAGCGCTCGCGCCGGCACCGGCAATGGTGCCGCCTGTGGCAAGGACCACGACGTTGGCGAGTTTGGCCTGGGTTTCGACTTCTTTTGCCTGAAGGGCGGTGGGCAGGAGCAGGAGAAGGGCCAAAGCGCCCGGAACCAAAGTGTTAAAAGCAGATTTCATTATTTTTCTCTCTAGTAGTGAGACGGTGCTGGTGCAGGTTCATCTAGATGTGCTCCGGGCTGATCTGAATGCCTAGAGTGCTATGGGAAGAGCAGGATCTGTACCAGCCGTACTTTGCTTTAGAGAAATGTTTAACCTGATGATTTAAATCAAGTTTTTATGATTGAGTAAAAGGTGATGCAAAGCGCTTGTCCGGGTTTCCGAACAATGGAGACTTTCGCGTTCGGTTCACCGAAAAGGACTACCGATCCTGTCGAACGTATCCGCTTGCCGGATTCGATTGTTCTGCTAAAGAAACCCTCACTCAGGCCGATGCTGGTTCAAGGAAACTAAAATGTAGGGAGTCCACATGTCACTGACGATCGGTTTGGCAAACCCCGGTGCCGTCACCATCGGCGGCAAAACCGCAGCAACCATCAATGCCTTGAGCGAGGGGCAGACAGACGCGTCCGCTGAGGCGTTGGGTACTGACAAGGGTGAAAACAACCAGGTCAGAACCGGCGGCGCCGCACCAGCAGACAGCAAGACTGAAAGCAGCGATAACCTGAGCGTCACGGTCAAAATGCTTCTGAAGCGCATGCAGGAATTGCAGAAGCAGCTTCAGGAGCAGCAACAGCGCTTGGCTGCGGCCCAGGCCCAGAGTTATCCGACGCCGGAAGCGAAGTCGCAGGCGGTGATGTCCATTCAGGGGCAGATGGCGCAAACCAGCGGTGAGATGATGGAGGTCGCGGCGGCACTGCTCAAGGAAATGACCAAGGATTCCACCAGCGGTAACCTGGTCAGCACCACAGCGTAAACAGCGAGGGGCGAGTCAGCAGATTCGCCCTACAACAAATGACGATTTCTGATTGTTGACAAATGTCGGCGGGATTCGCATAGTTCGGTCTACGCAAACGTTTGCGCGGCTTTCCCGATGCACTGTCTCTCGGCTGAAAGCGACGTAGCTTACGCCAGCGCAAGCGTTGCTCACAATAATCATAAGATCGGAGTGAACCCATGAAGCTGCCATTTGCTGGACGTCTTCTCGCTGTCGCTATGCTGGCTGCCGCCGCTGCCACGCTCCCTGTCTCTTCGGCGTTCGCCGAATCCCCTGAAAAACCCAAAGTCGCGCTGGTCATGAAGTCTCTGGCCAACGAATTCTTCCTGACCATGGAAGACGGCGCCAAGGCTTATCAAAAAGAACATTCCGCCGATTTCGATTTGATCTCCAACGGCATCAAGGACGAGACCGACACCGCTGGCCAAACGCGGATCGTCGAGCAAATGATCCTCGCCAAGGTCAATGCCCTGGTCATTGCGCCATCTGATTCCAAGGCCATGGTGCCGGTGATCAAGAAGGCCGTCGACGCCGGTATTACCGTGATCAACATCGACAACCAGCTCGATCCGCAAATCGTCAAAAGCAAGAACATCAGTGTGCCATTCGTAGGCCCGGATAACCGTAAAGGCGCACGTCTGGTCGGTGAATACCTGGCCAAGCAGCTCAAGGCCGGCGATCAGGTCGGCATCATCGAAGGCGTGTCGACCACGACCAACGCCCAGCAGCGTACCGCTGGCTTCAAGGACGCGATGGACGCGGCGCAGATCAAGGTCGTTTCCCTGCAATCCGGTGATTGGGAAATCGACAAAGGCAACAAGGTTGCCGCTTCGATCCTCAGCGAATACCCGGACGTCAAGGCTCTGCTGGCCGGTAACGACAGCATGGCTGTAGGCGCCGTTTCCGCCGTGCGCGCCGCCGGCAAGGCCGGTCAGGTGCAAGTTGTCGGTTACGACAACATCAACGCCATCAAGCCAATGCTCAAAGACGGTCGCGTGCTGGCGACTGCCGATCAGTTCGCCGCCAGGCAGGCTGTGTTCGGTATCGAAACTGCGTTGAAAATCATCAAGGGCGAGAAGGTCGACAGCGGTGCCAACGGCGTGATCGAAACACCGGTCGAGCTGGTCACCAAGTAAGTCTTCTGGCGACACAACGGCGCTCGTCCGTCCGGGCGAGCGCATGGAGAGTTTTTTATGTCAGTTTCCGCCCCGAACGCCGTCCTCTCGGTCAGCGGTATCGGTAAGACCTATGCGCAACCGGTGCTCACCGGCATCGATTTGACGCTGATGCGCGGTGAAGTGCTGGCGCTGACCGGCGAGAATGGCGCCGGCAAAAGCACCCTGTCGAAGATCATTGGTGGGCTGGTTACGCCGACCACCGGCCAGATGCAATTTCAGGGCAAGGAATATCGCCCTGGCAGTCGCACCCAGGCTGAAGACCTCGGCGTGCGCATGGTCATGCAAGAACTCAATCTGTTACCGACGCTGTCGGTGGCGGAGAACCTGTTTCTCGATAACCTGCCAAGCAACGGTGGCTGGATCAGCCGCAAGCAATTGCGCAAAGCGGCGATCGAAGCCATGGCGCAAGTCGGGCTCGACGCGATCGATCCGGACACGCTGGTCGGCGAGTTGGGTATCGGCCATCAGCAGATGGTCGAAATCGCCCGCAACCTGATCGGTGATTGCCATGTGCTGATTCTCGACGAGCCGACCGCGATGCTGACGGCGCGTGAAGTCGAAATGCTCTTCGAGCAGATCAGTCGTCTGCAGGCGCGTGGCGTTTCGATCATTTACATCTCTCACCGTCTCGAAGAACTGGCGCGCGTTGCCCAGCGCATTGCCGTGCTGCGTGACGGTAACCTGGTGTGCGTCGAGCCGATGGCCAACTACAACAGCGAGCAACTGGTGACGCTGATGGTCGGTCGCGAGTTGGGCGAACACATTGACATGGGGCCGCGCAAGATTGGCGCTCCGGCGTTGACGGTCAAAGGCCTGAGCCGTTCGGACAAAGTGCGCGATGTTTCCTTTGAAGTGCGCGCCGGTGAGATCTTCGGGATCTCCGGGCTGATCGGGGCAGGGCGTACGGAGCTGCTGCGGCTGATCTTTGGTGCAGACGTTGCCGACAGCGGCACGATTGCCCTTGGCTCGCCTGCGCAAGTGGTCAGCGTGCGTTCGCCCGTCGATGCGGTGCGCAATGGCATCGCCTTGATCACCGAAGACCGCAAGGGCGAGGGCCTGCTGCTCAGTCAGTCGATCAGTGCGAATATCGCGCTGGGCAACATGCCGGAAATTTCCAGTGGCGGCATCGTCAACAGCAACGATGAGAACTCCCTGGCGCAGCGGCAGATCGATGCCATGCGTATCCGCAGCTCGAGTCCGACACAACTGGTTTCCGAGTTGTCTGGCGGTAACCAGCAAAAAGTCGTGATCGGCCGCTGGCTCGAGCGTGATTGTTCGGTGCTGCTGTTCGATGAACCCACGCGTGGCATCGACGTTGGCGCCAAGTTCGACATCTATGGTTTGCTCGGCGAATTGACGCGCCAGGGCAAAGCGCTGGTGGTGGTGTCCAGTGACTTGCGTGAACTGATGCTGATCTGCGACCGGATCGGCGTGTTGTCGGCAGGGCGCCTGATCGACACCTTCGAGCGCGACAGCTGGACCCAGGATGATTTGCTTGCCGCCGCGTTCGCCGGCTACCAAAAACGTGATGCGTTGCTCAACGAAGCGGCGCCTAGGGATCTCCCATGAAAACTGCATCTCCTGCCGGCAAACGTAGTGGCAACTTCTACGGCCTCGGCACTTATCTGGGCCTGGCCGGTGCCTTGTTGGCGATGGTTGCGCTGTTCTCGGTCTTGAGCAGCCACTTTCTCTCCTATAACACCTTCAGCACCCTGGCCAACCAGATTCCCGACCTGATGGTGCTGGCGGTCGGCATGACCTTCGTGCTGATCATCGGCGGTATCGATCTGTCCGTGGGTTCGGTTCTGGCTTTGGCAGCATCGACGGTCAGCGTCGCCATGCTCGGCTGGGGCTGGGGCGTGTTGCCGGCGGCGTTGCTCGGCATGGCGGTGGCGGCACTGGCCGGCACCGTTACCGGTTCGATCACTGTGGCATGGCGAATTCCTTCATTTATCGTTTCCCTCGGTGTGCTGGAAATGGCCCGGGGCCTGGCGTACCAGATGACGGGGTCGCGCACGGCCTACATCGGTGATTCATTTGCCTGGCTGTCAAACCCGATCGCGTTCGGTATTTCGCCGTCGTTCATCATTGCCTTGCTGGTGATTTTCATTGCTCAGGCGGTTTTGACCCGCACGGTGTTCGGCCGCTACCTGATCGGTATCGGCACCAACGAAGAAGCGGTGCGCCTGGCCGGGATCAACCCGAAACCCTACAAGATTCTGGTGTTCAGCCTGATGGGCTTGCTGGCCGGGATCGCCGCGCTGTTTCAGATTTCCCGTCTTGAAGCTGCCGACCCGAACGCCGGCTCCGGCCTTGAACTGCAAGTGATCGCCGCGGTGGTGATCGGCGGTACCAGCCTGATGGGCGGGCGCGGCTCGGTGATCAGTACGTTCTTTGGCGTGTTGATCATTTCCGTACTGGCGGCCGGTCTGGCGCAGATTGGTGCGACCGAACCGACCAAGCGCATCATCACCGGTGCGGTCATTGTGATTGCCGTGGTGCTCGACACTTATCGCAGTCAACGCGCCAGTCGACGGGGCTGATATACCAATATGGCAACGATCAAGGATGTAGCGGCGCTTGCAGGCATTTCCTACACGACCGTGTCGCATGTGGTGAACAACACGCGGCCGGTCAGTCAGGAAGTGCGCCTGAAAGTCGAAGCGGCAATCAAGAGTCTCGATTATGTGCCGAGTGCGGTGGCGCGCTCGCTGAAAGCCAAGACCACCGCAACCATCGGTCTGCTGGTGCCGAACAGTCTCAACCCGTACTTCGCCGAACTCGCGCGGGGCATCGAGGATTATTGCGAGCGCAACGGCTACTGCGTGATTCTCTGTAACTCCGACGATAACCCGGAAAAACAGCGCAGCTATTTACGTGTTCTGCTGGAAAAACGCATCGACGGTTTGATCGTTGCCTCGGCCGGCGGTGACAGCGGTCTGGCGCAAGGGCTGGCAGGTGTGAAGACGCCGATGGTCATTGTCGACCGCGGTCTGGAAGGTGTGGACGCCGATCTGGTGCGCATCGATCACGAATACGGCGCGTATCTCGCCACTCGACATTTGCTCGAGTTGGGTCACCGCGACATCGCCACCATCGGCGGCCCGGCCAGTACCAGCGTGGCGCAGATGCGTCAGGCCGGATATTGCCGGGCGCTGCAAGAGGCGGGTATCGAAGTGCGTCAGGCGCGCATGCTGGAAAGCGATTTCACCAGCACCGGCGGTTACAACGCGGCGGCGGTTCTGCTGGAAAGCAATCCGCCGAGCGCGATCTTTGCCGGTAACGACATGATTGGCATCGGTGTGCTGCGCGCGGCGGCCGAGCGCAATGTGCGGGTGCCGAGCGAGCTGTCGGTGATCGGCTTCGACGATATCCAGATGAGCCGTTACGTGTATCCGGCGCTGACCACTGTCGGCCAGTCGATTCTGCAACTGGGCGAGATGGCGGCCGAAGTGCTGCTGCGAAGGATTGCTACACCGGATCTGGGCACCGATCAACGCATCGTGACCCCGAGTATTGTCTTGCGCGAATCGACCGCGCCGCTGTCCGGCGTGTTCACCGAATACCGCTGAAACCGAATTGACGAGTAGTGATGTATGCCAGCAAATGTAGTGGTAATAGGCAGCCTGAACATGGATCTGGTCACCCGCGCGCCACGGCTGCCGCGGGGCGGTGAAACGCTGATCGGCCATTCCTTCAGCACCGTTTCCGGTGGCAAGGGCGCCAATCAGGCGGTGGCGGCTGCACGTCTGGGCGCACAGGTCGCGATGGTCGGCTGCGTCGGCAACGACGACTATGGTGTGCAACTGCGTGGCGCGTTGCTGGCCGAGCAGATCGACTGCCAGGCGGTGAGTACCGTCGAGGACTCCAGTGGTGTGGCGCTGATCGTGGTCGATGACAACAGTCAGAACGCCATCGTCATTGTCGCGGGTGCCAACGGTGCAATGACGCCGGCAGTGATCGACCGCTTTGATGCGGTGTTGCAAGCCGCCGACGTGGTGATTTGCCAGCTCGAGATCCCGGATGCAACCGTAGGCCACGCACTCAAGCGTGCACGCGCGTTGGGCAAGACCGTGATCCTCAATCCGGCGCCGGCCAGTCGGCCGCTTCCGGCAGACTGGTTCGCCGCGATTGATTATCTGATTCCCAACGAGAGCGAAGCGGCCGCATTGAGCGGGCTGCCGGTCGATTCGCCGCAAACGGCGGAAAATGCTGCCAGTCATCTGATCGCCATGGGCGCGGGCAAAGTGATCATTACCCTCGGTGCTGAAGGTTCGCTGTTCGCCAGTGGCAAGGGCTTTGAGCACTTTCCCGCGCCGAAGGTGAAAGCAGTCGACACCACTGCCGCCGGGGACACCTTCGTCGGTGGTTTTGCAGCTGCGCTGGCGGGCGGCAAATCCGAAGCCGAGGCCATTCGCTACGGGCAGATCGCCGCGGCGCTGTCGGTTACTCGCGCCGGCGCGCAACCGTCCATTCCAACCATGTCCGACGTACAGGCTTTTAAACCCGCATGAAAAAGACTCCTTTGCTCAACGTCGCGCTATCGCGACTGATCGCCTCCCTGGGCCATGGCGACATGGTCGTCATCGGTGATGCCGGATTGCCGGTACCGCCCGGTGTCGAGCTGATCGATCTGGCGCTGACCCACGGTGTCCCTGATTTCGTCAGCACGCTGAAAGTCGTGCTAAGCGAGATGCAAGTGGAAAGCCATGCGCTGGCCAATGAAATCTTCGACAAGCAACCGACGGCGCTGATCACGCTGGAGGCGCTGAATGATGAAGGCGAACTGGGTCGTCGCGACCTGCTCAGTCATGAGCAATTCAAGGTCCTCAGCCGCCAGGCACGGGCGATTGTGCGTACAGGCGAATGTCAGCCGTACTGCAACATCGTGCTGGTTGCCGGGGTTACGTTCTAAATTTCGATGTCTACCTGCACAAGGAATGCGCCATGCAACGCTATGCTCACAAACTGCATCAATTAATCCGGGGTCTGCTGCTTTTGTCCGTGATAACTGCGACCGGCGCTCAGGCGGCGGAAAAAATCGACCTGATCATCGACACCGATCCGGGCGCAGACGACGTGGTCGCCTTGCTGTTCGCCCTGGCCTCGCCCGATGAACTGAATATTCGTGCACTGACCACCGTGGCCGGCAACGTGCGTCTCGACAAGACATCGCGTAACGCGCGCCTTGCTCGCGAGTGGGCAGGGCGCGAGGACGTTCCGGTCTACGCCGGTGCGCCGAAGCCGCTGATGCGCACGCCGATCTACGCCGAGAACATTCATGGCAAGGAAGGCCTGTCGGGTGTCACCGTGCATGAGCCGAAAAAAGGTCTGGCAGAGGGCAATGCGGTCAATTACCTGATCGATACCCTGAAAAAAGCCAAGCCACACAGCATCACCATCGCCATGCTCGGCCCGCAGACCAACCTGGCGCTGGCACTCATCCAGGAGCCGGAGATTGTTCAGGGCATCAAGGAAGTGGTGATCATGGGTGGCGCGCACTTCAACGGCGGCAACATCACCCCAGTGGCTGAATTCAACCTGTTTGCCGACCCGCAAGCGGCTGAAGTGGTGCTCAAGAGCGGCGTGAAACTGACGTATCTGCCGCTGGACGTGACGCACAAGATTCTCACCAGTGATGCACGCCTGAAGCAGATTGCCTCGCTCAACAACAATGCAGGCAAGATCGTTGGTGACATCCTCAACGAATACGTCAAGGGCGATATGGAGCACTACGGTATTCCGGGTGGTCCGGTGCATGACGCCACCGTCGTGGCTTACCTGCTCAAGCCTGAGCTGTTCACCGGTCGTTCGGTGAATGTCGTAGTAGATAGTCGTGAAGGGCCGACTTTCGGTCAGACCATCGTCGACTGGTATGACGGCCTCAAAGCACCGAAGAATGCATTCTGGGTGGAAAATGGCGATGCTCAGGGCTTCTTCGATTTGCTCACCGAACGCCTGAAGCGTTTGAAGTAAGCAGCCCGCCCGCAGGTGCCAGCCTGCGGGTTTTACCCCTTCTGCGCATGCTCGTGCTCGATCTGTTCGGTCGGGTAACGCTCAAAAATCTGCTTGATGAATTGTTGGGCGGCTTCGGTGCCCAGCTCTTTGACCAATAAATCGATACCAATCAGCGCCAGCTCTTCGGTGGTCCCCGGGCTGTAGGAGCTGTGTCCGTCTGCCCATTTGGCTTTGATGTCGGCATCGATGCTGATGGTTGTCATGAGAGCGCTCGAAAAGTCGGGAAGTCTGAGTTTCGAGTTAACCATTTTGTCGGGCGTTTGGCACTGCGACTTAGGCATGAATGGAACGCTATGCGACACTTGGTCTTTTCCGGCGAACCAGGGAACGTACTGTGCAGATTGATTTGAATATCCCCGACGGCCTCACGCTCGACGCTGTGCGCCAATTGCTGGCTTCGGCCAGTGATGACGAGCACACGCAATTGCGCGTGACCAAGGGCGGTATTGCCTATATTTCTTCGGGCATCACTGGCGGGCAGGACATCGACGGCCTGCAGTTTCGCCTTGAGACTTGGGCCAAGGGTTCGGGTTATGTGGGAAATGTCGCAGCCAGCGACGAGGTGTGGGTGATGCAGATTTTCAACGCACTGAAGGACAACTGGCCGAATCCGCCGTTTGACTACATCGACGTCTACTGAGCATTGTTAATATTCAGTCACGATTGATTGCGCAGGGGAGCGCCACGCTCAGGCAAACTCGGCGTTTTTCCGATGGTGCGGCAAGGTGATGGCATCTGCCATGAAACCAAACGCCGGATTGGCGGTCGCACAATCTCAGCTTAACTATTTGAAAACAAGGAGGCTTCATGCCTTTGAAGTTCGCGACACTGGGTGCACTCTTGGCCGCTGCGATGTTGGCCGGTTGCAGTACGAACTCCAGCGAGTCGGCAAAGGATGCAGTGGCGACCGAGTCCGGTCACAGCCGCTGTGAAGCGACGGCAGCGGAATTCGCCATCGGCAAGAAAGCATCTCCGGAGCTGCTTGAGCAAGCGCGAGCCAAGGCCGGTGCGCAGAACGCCCGCTTCCTCAAGCCAACCGACATGATCACCCTGGAATACCGTTCGGATCGCCTGAACCTGAACACTGATACCAACCTGGTCATCACTCGCGTCAACTGCGGCTGATCGCAGAACGCTTTTGCTGCAGGCATAAAAAACCCCGTCACATGGACGGGGTTTTTTTAGTGCGCCGAGAAATTACTCTGGGCGAACCTGTGCAGCTTGCATACCCTTTTGGCCTTTCTCAGCCACGAAGGAGACAGTCTGGCCTTCTTTCAGGCTTTTGAAACCGTCGGATTCGATAGCTTTGAAGTGTACGAACAGGTCGTCAGCGCCACCTTGAGGTGTGATGAAGCCTATTCCTTTTTCATGGTTGAACCTTTTATCTGTGATGGTTTTTCTTT
>NZ_JBIVGT010000016.1:0-118285 GCF_044748825.1 Pseudomonas sp. NPDC089741
GCGGCGCAGCGGCCCCCGGCCGCCAGACCGGCGGCCCGAGCCAGAGCAGCGACTAGCAGACCGGTCTTCATCGGGTGCCCCGGCACGGACTTTCAATTAAGTGGCTGTCTCCTCCGATTGAGGAAATAGCCGGCGTACATACTACCCATTACTTGTAGTAAGTAAACTGACGTAGCGCAAGAAGCAAAAAAAATTGTAGTTGCTGATTCTTTTTCGAGCAACTTTTAACTGGGTTGTTTAAAAAATACCCAGCTGCAAGCCCCGCGCAGAGCGAGTTAATGAGAAAAAGTTCCCGTTGTGCCGTGCTGTTTTTGCCGTCTTGGCTAAAGTCTGTCTAAATGAATTCGTCCATACTTTTGTTCCGATTTTGCGCGCTGCTTCGCTTATCTTTGTCCATGTTGAGGTGACTTTAAAAAAGGTCGCACGTCTTAAGTCTCAACATCCGGCAATGTTCAGGTGAGCGGCCCGGGAAGATCTTCTCCCACGCCACCCCTGCGTCCATCGGAGCAACCCCCCGTCAACTCGCTTGATGACGAGCGCACCTTGAGCATTTTCGCCAATGGTGCCTACTATTTATCAGGTGCTCGGTTGCGCGAGATCGGTGTGGCTCTTCTCGGTGTCCAACAGGCACGGGGTGGCGTAGATGTTCCTTCGCCGGAAAAACATCGGTAAGGTAGGGGTCAGAATCCAAGACCCGCGAGGAGTAGTGATGAGCGAGGCGTTGTCCATCCACCATGACCAGGCTGGTCATCAGTTCGAGACCAATGTGGACGGTCATCGTGCCTACCTGACCTATATGGATCTGGGGAAACAGACCCTGGATATCTATCGCACGTTTGTGCCCAACGCACTGCGTGGCCGGGGCATTGCCGCCGCGCTGACCGAAAGCGCGCTGCAATACGCCGAAGAAATGGGCTACACGGTGATCCCGTCGTGCTCCTACGTCGAGCGCTACATGGAGCGCCATCAGCGCCGCGCCGCGAAGATCTGAACCGCACGCACAAAAACGCCGGGCAATGCCCGGCGTTTTTTTATGCCTGCGAAACGTCGATCAGCTGCGCTGACGTTTCGGCAGCACATCCTTGAGCTTGGCGTGCATGCTGCGCAGCGTCGTCTCGGTGGCAGACCAGTCGATGCAGGCATCGGTGATCGACACGCCGTATTGCAGGTCGGCGAGGTCTTTTGGAATCGCCTGGCAGCCCCAGTTCAAGTGGCTCTCGACCATCAGGCCGATGATCGACTGATTGCCTTCGAGGATCTGGTTGGCGACGTTTTCCATCACCAGCGGTTGCAGGGCCGGATCCTTGTTGGAGTTGGCGTGGCTGCAATCGACCATCACGTTCGGCTTGATCTTGGCCTTGTTCAGCGCCTGTTCGCACAGGGCAACGCTGACCGAATCGTAGTTCGGCTTGCCGTTACCGCCGCGCAGCACCACGTGACCGTAGGCATTGCCTTTGGTGGTGACGATCGACACGCCACCTTCCTGGTTGATACCGAGGAAACGGTGCGGGCTGGACACCGACTGCAGAGCGTTGATCGCCACGGTCAGGCCGCCATCGGTGCCGTTCTTGAAGCCGACAGCCGAGGACAGGCCGGAAGCCATTTCACGGTGCGTCTGCGATTCAGTGGTACGCGCGCCGATCGCCGACCAGCTGATCAGGTCCTGCAGATACTGCGGGGAGATCGGGTCGAGGGCTTCGGTGGCGGTCGGCAGGCCTTTTTCGGCCAGATCCAGCAGCAACTGGCGACCGATGTGCAGGCCGTCCTGGATCTTGAACGAGTCGTCCAGATACGGATCGTTGATCAGGCCTTTCCAGCCGACGGTGGTGCGCGGCTTCTCGAAATACACACGCATGACCAGATACAGGGTGTCGGAGACTTCCTCCGCCAGCACCTTGAGGCGATCGGCGTATTCGTGGGCAGCCTTGATGTCGTGGATCGAGCACGGGCCGATCACTACGAACAGACGGTGGTCGGTGCCATCAAGAATGTTGCGAATGACTTCGCGGCCCTTGGTGACGGTGCGCAGGGCGGCGTCGCTCAGAGGGATATCACGCTTGAGCTGATCAGGAGTGATCAGGGTCTCGTTAGAGGCGACGTTTAGGTCGTTGATCGGTAAATCAGCCATCGTTTACTCGTCAGGTCACGGGTGCCGGCCGCCAGCGATCCCCGCGCGGCGGAGCACAGCAGATTTAAGCGCGTCGGGGAGCGGAACCTTAGCGCGTTAGGCGCCTGCTCGACAATGGGCATGTAACTGTTTAGAGAACAGCGTCAGTCCAGCACCGGCTGGGCGAAAGCCTTGCGCACGCTGTCATGGGAGAACTCGTCGGCGTGTTGCTCGACCCATTGCAGGGCCAGCGCCTGAATATCGTGCAGGTCATCGTGGGCGTCATTCATGCGGCAGAAGCGCTCGATCTGACACACCTGCTCACCCATTCGCGCGCTGAACAGCGTCTGCTCATCGGTGAAGGCGATGCCCACCAGATAACCTTTTTTACGCCGCAGACACCACGCCACGTAGCCCGGATAACAGATGTCGGCATTCAGCGTCGGCATGCGCACTTGCAGCGCCGTGCCATGACGCCAGGCACGGTGGTAATTGCAAGCGATGCCGCCGAGGCTGATAGTGTGCAACTGTTGCCTGGAAATACACTCAGGCTTGAGCAAGGTTAATTCAACCGGCACCTCGTCCGGATGAGGAATGAAACGTCCCATGAGCACAGACTCCCTGTGTCGGCCATTTGACATTGTTTCCCCCAGTATAGTGGTCGAATCCGCACTGACCGATTTCGACGCCGACCAACGGCTGTTGGCGATGAGCGGCGTTTCCCTGGTGATTTTCACCAGCGTCGGCTGCGCCAGTTGTCGTTATGCCCGCGAGGTGTTGCCGGGGCTCGAACTGGCCATCGATCGCCTGTGCTGGATCGATGCCGGCGACAACGGCGGGCTGGTCGAGCGTTATCAGGTCTTTCATTTGCCGGCGCTGTTTGTAGTGCGCGACGGCGAGTTCTTTGGGGCATTGCACACACGCCTGACGGCCGATGCGCTGAACGCGGCGCTGGCGCAGGCACTGGGTCGAATTGCAGAGGAGTTGCCATGATGGGGGCAGTGCATAAACCGGTGGTGGGGATTATTGGTACCGGGGCAATTGGCGGGTTTTACGGGGTGATGCTGGCGCGTGCCGGCTTCGATGTGCACTTTCTGTTGCGCAGCGAGTTCTCGGCAGTCGCCGAGCGCGGATTGCAGGTCAACAGCGCGGTGCATGGCCAACTGACGCTGAATCCGGCGCAAGCCTATTCGGCAGCCGAGGACATGCCCAAGTGTGACTGGCTGCTGGTCGGCGCAAAAACCACCAGCAACGCTGATCTGGCGCCGGCAATCATTCAAGCAGCCAAGCCGGATGCGAAAGTGCTGTTACTGCAGAACGGTCTGGATGTCGAAGACAGTCTGCGCGCGCTGTTGCCCGATTCCCTGCATTTGCTCGGCGGGCTGTGCCTGATCTGCGTGCATCGTGATGGCCCTGGCCTGATCACCCATCAGGCGCTCGGCGCAGTCAATGTCGGTTATCACAGCGGCCCGGCCGCCGATGACGCCGCGCGCATGGCGATTGTCGAGCAAGGTTCCGGGCTGTTCCGCAGTGCCGGTCTCGACTCCCAGGCAATGCCCAATCTGCATCAGGCACGCTGGCAAAAACTGGTCTGGAATATTCCCTACAACGGTCTATCGGTGTTGCTCGGTGCCAGCACCACACCGTTGATGGCCGATGCCGACAGCCGCGCATCGATCCAGGCATTGATGGCCGAGGTGGTGCAGGGCGCCAAGGCCTGTGGTCTGGAAGTGCCGCCCGGCTATGCCGAATTTCTGTTCACGATGACTGAAAAAATGCCCGACTACTGGCCGAGCATGTACCACGATTTGTTGCATAAACGACCGCTTGAGCTGGAGGCGATTTACGCCCGGCCACTGGCGGCGGCGAAAGCGGCAGGCTGTGAGCTGCCGCGTATTGAAGCGTTGTACCGCAATTTGTGTTTTATCGACCGACGCAACGTTTGAGTCGGTCGCTCTGGGGGAAAGCATGGCCAAGAACATCGATGACAAACTGGTGCTGGCGATTTCGTCGCGCGCCTTGTTCGACCTGAGCGAGAGCCACAAGGTCTACCTGTCGAGCGGCGTCGAAGCCTATCGGCAATATCAGATCGAGCACGAAGACGAAATCCTCGCGCCCGGCGATGCCTTCCCGCTGGTGGAAAAACTCCTGAACCTTAACAGTCGCCTCGGTCGCGCGCGGGTCGAAGTGATTCTGGTCTCGCGCAACAGCGCCGACACCGGGCTGCGCGTGTTCAACTCGATTCACCATTACGGCCTGGCGATTTGCCGTGCGGCGTTCGTTGGCGGGCGCAGTCCGTATCCCTATTTGAAAGCCTTTGGTTGCGACCTGTTTCTTTCCACCCATGCGGAAGATGTGCGCGCGGCGCTGGACGCCGGCTTCGCTGCGGCAACCATTCTCTCCGGTGGCGCCAGCCGTGCCGCGAGTGACGAATTGCGTATCGCTTTCGACGGTGACGCGGTGATTTTTTCCGACGAGTCGGAGCGTGTCTATCAGTCAGGCGGGCTCGAAGCGTTCCAGGCCAAGGAGCGTGAAGCGGCGCGCGAGCCGTTGCGTGGTGGGCCGTTCAAAGGCTTTCTCGCAGCACTCAATCTGTTGCAGCGCGAATTCCCTGACGATGACTGCCCGATCCGCACGGCGCTGGTCACCGCGCGTTCGGCACCGGCGCATGAGCGGGTGATCCGCACCTTGCGCGAGTGGGACATCCGTCTCGACGAGTCACTGTTCCTCGGCGGCCTGACCAAATCGGCGTTTCTCGAAGCGTTCGCCGCTGACGTGTTCTTCGATGATCAGGCCGGCCACTGCGAACTGGCGCGTGAAGTGGTCGCCACGGGTCATGTACCGCACGGCATCAGCAACGAACCGTCGGTCTAAAGCCCTGTGGTTCAAGACGTTGCGCCGCACGTCGTACTCGCCAAGGCACTGCTAAGCTGAATCAAATCTCCGCCATGTTGGCTTGCGAGGAGGTCATATGATTCGTTCGATGCTGTATGCCACTGACCTCGGTCTGTACGCACCGTTAGTGATGCAGCATGCCTTGGCGTTGGCGCGAACGTTCAATGCTGACCTGTACGTGGTGCACGCGGTGGAGCCGATGGGGCTGTTCGCCGAATCGGTGTTGCAGAGCTATCTCGATGAGCAGGCATTGAACGAATTTCATAGCCAGGGTCTGAAAACAGTCATCGCCAATATTGAGCAGCGGGTGCTGGAAAGCTTTCGTGAAGAATTGGGTGATGAAGGCGAACAAGACTTGCAGCGCATTCGCGCGGTGCGCGTGCTGCAGGGCGATCCGTCGCAGGTGATTCTCGACCAGGTGCAGAAGCTCTCTGTCGACTTGCTGATCGTTGGCAGTCATAGCCACGGGGTGGGCGCGGAAACGCCGTTGGGGCGTACGGCGGCGCGGGTTCTGCAGTTATCGAAGGTGCCGGTTTATCTAGTGCCACTGGTTGAGCGTCGGCGCAGTGAGGATCGCTGAAGCAGAATAATGGCACTTTGACAAAAAAGTTCTAGATTTATTCTTCAAACCATTAATATAGTTATATACCGTCGCTGATGCCCGTGGCGTCTACCTGCTTTGAGGGATTCATATGAAGCTTCAACAATTGCGCTACATCTGGGAAGTGGCGCACCACGACCTCAACGTTTCCGCTACAGCCCAAAGCCTTTACACCTCGCAACCGGGCATCAGTAAACAAATCCGTCTGCTCGAAGACGAACTCGGCGTCGAAGTATTTGCCCGCAGCGGCAAGCACCTGACCCGCGTCACGCCGGCCGGCGAGCGCATCATCACCACCGCTGGCGAGATTCTGCGCAAGGTCGAAAGCATCAAGCAGATCGCCCAGGAATTCTCCAACGAGAAGAAAGGCACCCTGTCGATCGCCACCACGCATACCCAGGCGCGTTATGCATTGCCGCCGGTGATCAGCAATTTCATCAAGCAATACCCTGACGTCGCGCTGCACATGCACCAGGGTTCGCCGATGCAGATCGCTGAAATGGCCGCTGATGGCACCGTCGATTTCGCCATCGCCACCGAAGCGCTGGAACTGTTCGGCGATCTGGTGATGATGCCGTGCTACCGCTGGAACCGCTGCGTGGTCGTGCCGCAGGGGCATCCGCTGACCAAGTTGCCGAAGCTGACCCTCGAAGCGCTGGCCGAATACCCGATCGTGACGTACGTGTTCGGTTTTACCGGCCGTTCGAAACTCGACGAAGCCTTCAGTCATCGCGGCCTGACGCCGAAAGTGGTGTTCACCGCCGCCGACGCCGACGTAATCAAAACCTACGTGCGCCTGGGCCTGGGTGTGGGCATCGTGGCGAAAATGGCAGTCGACACCAAACTCGATAGCGACCTGGTGGTGCTGGATGCCAGCGAACTGTTCGAGTCGAGCATCACCAAGATCGGTTTCCGTCGCGGCACCTTCCTGCGTGGTTTCATGTGCGACTTCATCGAGAAGTTCGCCCCGCACCTGACCCGCGAAGTCATGGCCAAAGCCATTCAGTGCCACAACAAGCAAGAGCTGGAAGAGCTGTTCGACGGCGTCGAACTGCCGGTTCACTAAGCACTTGTTTCAGAGCACCTCGGTGACAGCGAACTGTTGCCGGGTGCCTGCCACCAGAATCTCCACCTCATCGCCTTCGAACTTGCCCAGCAGGCTTTTGCCCAGCGGCGAGCGTGGGGTGATGACGGTAATCGGCTGACCCACCACATCGACTTTCAGGCCTGCCGCATCCGGCGCCAGAAACAGCCATTGCTCGCGACCCTTTTCGTCTTCAAGGCCGAGCAGGGCGCCGATCTCGATTCCGCGGTTTTCGTCATAGGCACGCAGCGTCAGGTTCTGGCACAGCGCCAGTGACTGCCGAATTTCCTCGACCCGTTTTGCTTGCCCCGCTGCCAGATACGACGCTTCCAGGCCCAGCGTGTCGTATTTGTTTTCGGCAATGTTCTCTTCGTGAGTCGCGGTTTCGTAGGCGGTCTGCGCGGCACGCTCGGCGATGTCGAGGTCAACGCGCAGTTTGTCGAGAATCAGTTGGTGGACGATGTGCTTGTTCATGATCAATCGCAGAATTGTAAAACGTTGGCGCGGCTTTTTTCGCTCGGAGCCGTCTGATCCTGTTGCAGCCAGAACTGGCATTTCGGGTTCGACTGATTGCGCGAGCTGCTGCGCGCCTGATCGAGTCGAGCCTGCTGTTCGTTCTTGCGCAGGTTTTCTTCGTACTGGTCGAACAGCGGACTTTGCGGCGGAATATCCGGTTGCACTTGCGCGGCCGCCGGCGGCTTGGCCAGTTGCTGCACCGCCTGAGCGACAGGCGCCAGTTGTTCAGTGAACAGAAAGCGGGAAAGCAGCCAGCAGGTCAGCGCGATGGCGAGGAAACCCAGCCACATGCCCAAGGCAATGCTGCCGGTCAGGTGCAGCGCGCTAAGCTGAACAGGCAAGGGGCGACGCGGATTGGGACGGTAGGGCATGGCTGCCTCCTGGCGGATGATTGCGGGCAAGTGGCGATTGTCGCACGAAGATTAATCCTCGTCGGCTCTTCTGCACGAGGTCATTTATGCGGACAATCGGTGCTTTTGCCAACGGGAGTCTTGAATGCTGCAACCGAAAACCCGCTGGGATATTTTCTGCACGGTGGTCGACAACTACGGCGACATCGGTGTGACCTGGCGCCTGGCCCGGCAATTGGTCGCCGAACACGCACTGGAGGTGCGTTTGTGGGTCGATGACCTGCGCGCATTCGAGCGTCTCTGCCCCGAGATCGACATCGATGTCGCGCAACAATGGCAACAGGGCGTTGAAGTTCGCCATTGGCCAAGTGACTGGGTGCACACCGAGGCTGCTGATGTGGTGATTGCTGCATTCGCCTGCCAACTGCCGAGTGATTACATGGACGTCATGGCCGAGCGGGAAAAACCGCCGCTGTGGATGAACCTTGACTACTTGAGTGCCGAAGACTGGGTGATCGGTTGTCACGGTTTGCCGTCGGTCAAATACAAATCGGTGCAGAAGTTTTTCTTCTTCCCGGGATTTCAGCCGGGTACCGGAGGCCTGCTGCGCGAGCGAGGATTGCTCGATCAGCGTCGGCAGTTTCAACACGATCGCGCAGCGCAGCGACAATTCCTGCAAGGGCTGGGGATCGATCGCGCGGCCGATGCACAGCTGATTTCGCTGTTTGCCTACGAGAATGCCGGGCTGGCCAGTTGGCTGGATGTCTTGGCGGCGGATGCCATGCCGACTCACCTGCTGGTGCCGGAAGGGCGGATCCTCGGTGATGTAGCGCGCTGGCTCGGGGTGGAAACCCTGAGCGTCGGGGCGCTTCATGTGCGTCAGGCATTGACCGTGCAAGTGCTGCCGTTCGTCCGACAGGATCAATACGATCATTTGCTCTGGTGCTGCGATTTCAACGCGGTGCGCGGCGAAGATTCGTTTGTCCGCGCGCAGTGGGCAGGGCGGCCGATGCTCTGGCACATCTATCAGCAGGACGAAGACATCCATCTGGACAAGCTCGACGCGTTCCTCGCGCTCTACACAAAAGGCCTGTCCCCGGCCGCTGCCGAGGCGACGAACGGTTTGTGGCGCGCATGGAATGCCGGTCTGCCGATTGCTGAACACTGGCTCGTAGCCCGTAATCATTGGCCAGAACTGCACAAAAATGCCGAAGCATGGTGTCTGGAACAAGGCTTGCAGGCCGATCTTGCCGCAGCGCTGGTACAGTTTTACCTAAATTGGATATGATACGCGGCCTAGATTTTTGTAAATCCCATCCAAATTCGGATATTCGCAATGAAAACTGGTAAAGAACTGAAACCCGGTACCGTGATCCGTCTCGAGAACGATCCTTGGCTGGTTCAGAAAGCTGAATTCACCAAGTCGGGCCGTAACAGCGCGATCATGAAGACCAAGCTGAAAAACCTGCTGACCGGTTACAAGACCGAGATCGTTTACAGCGCTGACGACAAACTGGACGACGTGATCCTCGACCGCAAAGAAGCGACCCTGTCCTTCATCAGCGGCGACACCTACACGTTCATGGACACCACCGACTACACCATGTACGAGCTGAACGCTGAAGACATCGAAGCCGTTCTGCCTTTCGTTGAAGAAGGCATGACCGATGTTTGCGAAGCGATCTTCTTCGAAGAGCGTCTGGTTTCCGTAGAGCTGCCGACCACCATCGTGCGCGTAGTTGACTACACCGAAGGTTCGGCTCGCGGCGACACTTCCGGTAAAGTCATGAAGCCAGCCAAGCTGGCCAACGGTACTGAGTTGCAAGTTGCTGACTTCATCGAAATCGGTGACAAGATCGAAATCGACACCCGCGAAGGCGGTTCCTACAAAGGCCGTGCCAAATAAGCACTGCTTTTTGCGGAAAGAAAAAGCCCGACCATTGAGTCGGGCTTTTTTGTGCCTGTGATTTGTGTCACGCCGCAGATCCCCTGTAGGAGTGAGCCTGCTCGCGATGGCGTCAGCACAGTCAACAATCTTCATCGACTGAACCACCGCTATCGCGAGCAGGCTCACTCCTACATTGGGATATGGGTGTGACTTTAAACGGTGACGTGCAAGCGTACATCGACATTGCCACGGGTGGCGTTGGAGTACGGGCAGACCTGGTGGGCAGCGTCGACCAGCGTTTGCGCATCGGCTTGTTCCAGGCCTGGCAGGCTGATGTGCAGGTCGATGTCCAGACCGAAGCCGCCAGGAATCTGGCCGATGCCGACGTGCGCGGTGATCGACGCGTCGTCGGGGATTTTGCGTTGGGTCTGGCTGGCAACGAATTTAAGCGCACCGATAAAGCAGGCCGAATAGCCGGCTGCGAACAGCTGCTCAGGGTTGGTCGCTGCGCCACCGGCACCGCCGAGCTCTTTCGGAGTGGCGAGTTTGACGTCGAGAATGTTGTCGCTGGAGATCGCACGACCATCACGGCCGCCGGTGGAGGTTGCGATTGCGGTGTAGAGAGTTTGCATGGTGTGAGCCTCGTTGAGTGTCATATTTCGCGCTAATTGTTTGCGCGCTAAGTAAGTACGAGGCAAATGTATCGCGCTAATATTTGGCGCGCAAGATAAATTTTTAAAAATGATTCGATAAGTGCAGGAAGCGCTATGGAGAGTGGCTGAAACATTTGTAGGAGCTGCGGCACGCTGCGATCTTTTGACCTTGGCTTTTTTAAGATCAAAAGATCGCAGTGTGCCGCAGCTCCTACAGGGGGGAGAGTGGATTCAGGCGAGGCTTTGTTGCAGGTGGCTGCGCAGGGCCTGCAGCTCCGATTGCAGATTTTGCAGGCGTTCCAGCGTGAAGCCGCTGGCGCCGAGGATGCAAGGGGGAACAGTGCGCGCCTGGTCTTTTAGCGCTCGGCCCTGTTCGGTCAATTCGACGATGACTACCCGCTCATCCTCGCGACTGCGCGTGCGGCTGAGCAAACCTTCAGCCTCCAGGCGTTTCAGTAGCGGCGTCAGCGAACCCGGATCAGTTAGCAGCTTTGCGCTGATCTCTCCGACCGTCAAACCATCCTTTTCCCACAGCACCATCATCGCCAGGTACTGCGGATACGTCAGGCCCAGCGCCTGCAACAGCGGCTTGTAGACTTTGGTCATCATCAGCGAAGTGGAATGCAGGGCGAAGCAGGCCTGGTTGTCCAGCAGCAGTTCTTCGCAAATGTCGGGGGTATTGCGCTCGGAGGTCATAGCAAAGCCTTGATCGGTGATGGTCATGAATTTAGCGCCCGAATGTTTAATGCGCCAGATAATTCTCCAGCGTCAGTGCCGGCCCAAATCTCGCTGTAGCGCCAGATCCCACGGCGGCACCGGGCTGAAACGGCTTTTCAGATACTCGAGCAACAAGCGACTGCGCGAATTCTTCTGCTGTTCCATGCGCAATGCATAAATGCCGGTGGACTCAGGGTTGGGCAGGCCGCTTTCGCAAAACAGCGGCAGCAGTTCGCCGCGTAACAGGTATTCACTGGCCAGCCACGTCGGCAGGTGCGCAATGCCCAATCCGGCGAGGGCGCCGCAGACCAGTGCTTCGGCGTTATTGGCGCTCATGCGGATCCGCGCCGGGCGATGCAGTTGCATTTGCCCGTTCAATTCAAAACGCCAGGCGAACGGTGGGGCGAGTCCGTCCCAGTCGAGCCCGTCGTGTGAACTCAATTGCCCAGGAACGCTCGGCACGCCTCGGCGCTTGAGGTAGTCGGGGCTGGCGCAGGCGATCCGCACCATGCTTGCCAGCGGTGTCGCGACCAACCGGGTGTCGGCCATTTGCCCTGCGCGCAGGACCAGATCGACTTTGCCAAGATTGGAACCGGCCATATCGACGAAGCTGTCGATCAAGTGCAATTGCACATCCAGCCCCGGATACAGAACGAGGAAATCGGCAATCACCGGCGCCAGATGTCGCCGCCCGAATGCTGCCGGAGCATCGATGCGAATCAGGCCCTCCGGCGCACTACTCAGCGACACCGCTTCAGCGCGGGCCAGTTGCAGTTCGGCAACGATGCGTCGTGCCCGCTCGGCAAACGCGAGACCGGCCGGCGTGGCGAGCACGGCATGAGTGCTGCGAATGAACAACTGGCTGCCGACCGCGCTTTCCAGGCTATCGATACGTCGCGCGACCGCCGAAGGTGTCAGCGGATGACGGCGCGAAGCGGCGGAAAAGCTGCCACTCTCCAATACATCGAGAAACAGCCCGAGTTGATCGGTCAACTGATTAGGGTTCATGTTGAGTTATGCGCTTGTGCGAAATTGGCATAGCCATTGTGCGTTGCTGTGCGTTTCCCCGCCAGCCATGACTGCGTAGGATGAATCGCCTGACGTGAGAGGAATTCGGCTGTGATGGAGTTTTTGTTGTACCTGTTGTTCGGCGCTGCGCTCGGCACACTCGGTGGCATCTTCGGTATCGGCGGCGGTTTGATCGCCATTCCGTTGCTGGGCGTGTGGTTCGGCCTGGATCAGCAGATCGCCCAAGGCACCGCGCTGGTCATGGTCGTGCCTAACGTGATGCTGGCGCTGTGGCGGTATCACCAGCGCAATCGCATCGAGTTGTGTCACGCGCTGCCGCTGGCGCTGATGGGGTTCTGCTTTGCCTGGATCGGCTCGATCTGGGCGGTCGGCATCGATGCGCAAACCATGCGCATCGGTTTCGTCGCGTTCCTTGTGGTGTTGTCGACGTACAACCTGTTGAAGATGTTCGGCCGCCAACCGGCAGCGACGTCCGAGATGCGTTATTCATGGCCGTGGCTGGGTGTGCTCGGTGCGGCGTCCGGGACCATGGGCGGTTTGTTCGGGGTCGGCGGGGCGGTGGTGGCGACGCCCGTGCTGACCAGCCTGTTCGGCACCACGCAGGTCGTCGCGCAAGGCTTGTCACTGGCGCTGGCGCTGCCAAGTACCGGCGTGACCCTGGTGACCTACGCCGTGCATCACGAAGTTGACTGGATGATCGGTCTGCCGCTGGCCATCGGTGGTCTGGCCAGCATCAGTTGGGGCGTCAAGGTCGCCCACGCCATGCCGGAACGGCTGCTGCGTGGGCTGTTCTGCGGTTTTCTGGTGCTGTGTGCGGTGATGCTCGCGTTTAAAGTTTGAAGCCTTCGACAATATGCTCGGCCAGGCATTCGGTGATCGGCGAAGGGTTGTTGAGGTTGCGGATCAGCATGATGCTGGCTTCCGGCAACAGCGGCAGGTCTTCATCGGCACCGAGGATGCGCATGTCCGGGGTGATCAGGCTTTCAAGTTGCGCGGTGATCGCCAGACCGGCGCTGACCACGGCCATCAGCGCCGACAAACTGGTGCTGTTGTAGGCAATGCGGTAATCGCGGCCCATGGCATCAAGCGCATTGCACGCCCACAAACGGCAGAAACAATCACTGTTGAACATCGCCAAGGGCAGCGGCGTTTGCTCATGGGCGCTGAAGTTTTGCGCCTCGGCCCAGACGAAACGCTCCTTGCGCAACAGCTGGCCGATCTCGTTGCCCGGCTCGCGGGTGACGATCGACAGATCGAGATCGGTGCGCTGCAACAGCTGCTTGGTCGACTCGCAATGCACTTCGATCTGGATCAGCGGGTAGAACTGCGCGAATCGCGAAAGGATCCCTGGCAGAAAGCGCATGACGTAATCGTCTGGCGTACCGATGCGCACCGTGCCGACCATGTGTGGCTCGCGCAGGGTGTTGAACACTTCGCTGTGCAGCTTGAGGATGCGCCGCGCGTAACCGAGCAGCACCTGGCCTTCGGCAGTCAGGCGCACCTGGCGTCCGTCGCGCTCGAACAGCTGGCGCTGCAACACGTCTTCTTCCAGACGTTTCATCTGCATGCTCACCGCCGACTGCGTGCGGTTGACCATCTCGCCGGCGCGGGTGAAACCGCCCTGATCGGCAATCGCGACGAAGGTGCGCAGAACATCGGTATCGATACTGGGGTAGGCCGACAATTGATGAATCTCCGTGATGCATGCCATCAGAAACATTCGTTGGATTGATCTTAACGCCAGGGCGAGACTTGAGCCATCCACAAGGAGGGCAAGACGATGAAAGGTCAAAGAGAGTATGTAGACGAAGACAAATTTTCCGGCCACGGCCATATCGTTTCCGATCTGCTGCACAAGTTTAGCCGCTGGTATGAATTGCACCGTGAGCGCGAGTTGCTCGCCAGTCTGAGTGACGAAGCGTTGAAGGACATCGGGGTCAGTCGTGCCGACGTTGAACACGAAGCCGTGCGGCCGTTCTGGGATGACCCGATGCATAAATGATGGCGCCAGTGCTACACAAACCACTTTCAGGTGAGGTAGGTTGCGAGCAGACAAGGAGATGCTCATGCCCGCAACAGTATCCTTTTCCCTCAAACAGGCACGACGTCTGGCGCTGGCTGCCCAAGGGTTCAACGGGCGCCAGCCGCCGACCGTCAAGGCGCCACACCTCAACCGGCTGATCGAACGGCTGGGGCTGTTGCAGATCGACTCCGTCAACGCCGTGGTGCGCTCGCACTACCTGCCGCTGTTTTCCCGTCTCGGTTCCTATTCCGCTGATTTGCTCGACCAGGCTGCCTGGAGTTCGGGGCGTCGTCGTTCGTTGTTTGAATATTGGGGGCATGAGGCGTCGTTGTTGCCGCTGTCGATGTTCCCATTGATGGGCTGGCGCATGCAGCGGGCCAAACGTGGTGAGGACATCTATCAGCAACTGGCAAAGTTCGGCCGTGAGCAGCAGGACGTTGTTCGTCGGGTTTTAAGTTCGGTTGAAGAGCAGGGCGCGCTGGGTGCCGGCAGTCTGTCGACGCGTGAAGACAAGGCCGGGCCCTGGTGGGACTGGAGCGCAGAAAAGCATGCGCTGGAGTGGTTGTTCGCCGCCGGTGAAGTGACGGTAGCGGGGCGGCGTGGGTTTGAGCGGTTGTACGATTTGCCGGAGCGGGTGATTCCTTCTTCTATCCTGCAGCAAGCGTTGCCCGATGAGGCCGAGGCGCAGCGTGGGTTGCTGTTGCATGCGGCGCAGGCGTTGGGCGTCGGCACGGAAAAAGACCTGCGTGATTACTTTCGCCTGAACCCGGCGGATGCGCGACCACGCTTGGCGGAGCTGGTCGAGGCCGGGCAGTTGCAGATGTGCGAAGTCGCCGGTTGGCGGCAGATTGCTTATTGCCTGCCGGAGCCAAAAGTCCCGCGCAAGGTGGTTGCCAGTGCGTTGTTGTCGCCGTTCGACTCGTTGATCTGGGAGCGCAGCCGCACCGAGCGGTTGTTCGACTTCCGCTATCGGCTGGAAATCTATACGCCGCAGGACAAGCGGGTTTACGGCTATTACGTGTTGCCGTTCTTGCACAACGAGCGGATTGCGGCGCGGGTGGATGTGCGTGCCGAGCGAGCGGCGGGGCGGTTGGCGGTGCATGCGCTGCACGAAGAGGTGCCGGGGCTGGATGCGGACGGGATGTTGGCGCTGGCGCTGAATTTGCGGCGGATGGCGGATTGGCTCGGGCTTGCGCGGGTGCAGCTTAATTGTCAGCGCGAGAGTGCCGCACGGTTGCGGGTGGCATTAGCGCAACTGGACTGACCCCTGTAGGAGCTGCCGAAGGCTGCGATCTTTTGATGTTGTTTTTATAAGATCAAGATCAAAAGATCGCAGCCTTGGGCAGCTCCTACAGTGTCCGTGTCGTACACGGGTCTTGTGACCGACGCGATCACTGTGGGAGCCTGGCTTGCCAGCGATGAGGCCCGTTCAAGCGATAGAGATGTCGAAACCTTAGCGGCGGACTTGCTTCAGGGTTTCAGCAATCAGGAACGCCAACTCCAGCGACTGATCAGCATTCATCCGCGGATCACAATGCGTGTGATAGCGATCCGACAAGCCATCTTCAGTAATCGGCCGCGCCCCACCGATGCACTCGGTGACGTTCTGCCCGGTCATCTCGATGTGAATCCCGCCGGCGTAGCTGCCTTCCGCTTCGTGCACCTGGAAGAACTGCTTCACCTCGCCAAGAATCTGCGCAAAGTCGCGGGTCTTGTAGCCGCTGCTCGCCTTGATGGTGTTGCCGTGCATCGGGTCGGAACTCCACAGCACTTGCTTGCCTTCACGCTGCACCGCGCGAATCAGCGCCGGCAGGTGATCGCCGACCTTGTTCGCGCCCATCCGCGCAATCAGGTTCAGGCGCCCCGGATCGTTGTCCGGGTTGAGCACGTCGATCAGGCGGATCAGATCGTCCGGGTTCATGCTCGGGCCGACTTTCACCCCGATCGGGTTGTTCACGCCACGGAGGAATTCGACATGCGCGCCGTCGAGCTGACGAGTGCGGTCGCCGATCCACAGCATGTGCGCCGAGCAATCGTAGTAATCGTTGGTCAGGCTGTCGCGGCGCACGAAGGCTTCTTCGTAGTTCAGCAGCAACGCTTCGTGGGCGGTGAAGAAACTGGTTTCGCGCAGTTGCGGCGAGCTGTCCATGCCGCAGGCGCGCATGAACGCCAGGGTTTCATCGATGCGGTCGGCGAGGTGGCTGTACTTCTCGGCCAGCGCCGAGTTGGCGATGAAATCGAGGTTCCATTTGTGCACCTGGTGCAGATCGGCAAAGCCGCCCTGGGCGAAGGCGCGCAACAGGTTCAGCGTCGCGGTGGATTGGTGATAGGACTGCAGCAGACGTTCCGGATCCGGTACGCGGCTCTTCTCATCGAAACCGATGCCGTTGACGATGTCGCCGCGATAAGCCGGCAGGGTCACGCCATCGATGGTCTCGTCGTTGGCCGAACGCGGCTTGGCGAACTGACCGGCCATGCGCCCGACCTTGACCACCGGGCAACCGGCCGCGAAGGTCATGACGATCGCCATTTGCAACAACACTTTAAAGGTGTCGCGAATCTTCGCGGCGGAGAACTCGGCGAAGCTTTCCGCGCAATCGCCGCCCTGCAGCAGGAATGCCCGGCCCTGAGTGACTTCGGCAAACTGCCGACGCAGTTCGCGCGCTTCACCGGCAAACACCAGTGGCGGATAACTGGCCAGGGTTTGCTCGACCTGGCGCAGGTGCGCGGCGTCGGGGTATTGGGGTTGTTGCTGGATCGGCAAGGCGCGCCAGCTATCAGGGCTCCACGGTTGGCTCATCACGGTCTCTAAGGTTCTACGCACGGAAGGCCATGTTAGCAGCAATTAGTGCGTGACCTGCTCCCGCCCCATCGCCGACAATCGCCGCTTTGCCACGGCGCCACAGCGGTGCCATCGCGTCACCGCGCCCGGTGACCATCAGGAGACGAAATGACTGAGGAGCGCGTCGAGCATCTGCTCGCCGAAGTACAGGATGAGTTCGGCGTGATTCGCGTGCTGGAAGTGGCTGACTACCGGTTTCTCGAATTCGGCGATGCCATCGAGCAGAGCTGTGTGTTCACCGCTGATCCGAGCTGGCTGGAGTACGACTATACCCGCGCGATGCTGATTGGCGCGTTGTGCCATGAGTTGCCGGAGAGTGCGCTGTTTCTAGGGCTTGGTGCGGGTACGTTGACCCAGGCATGCCTCAAGTTTCTGCCGCTGGAAGACGTTGAAGCGATCGAGCTGCGCCCGGATGTGCCGCGTCTGGCTATCGAATACCTTGGGCTGGATGATGATCCTCGCCTGTACATCCGTGTCGGCGATGCGCTGGAGTTGTTGCCGACCGCAGAGCCTGCGGATCTGATCTTCGTCGACCTCTACACTGACGTCGGCCCGGGTGTCGGGCATCTGGCCTGGGGTTTTCTCGGTGATTGCCAGAAGCGTCTGAATCCGGGTGGCTGGCTGGTGATCAATCAGTGGGCCACCGATGATGGCCAGCCGCTGGGCGCGGCACTGTTGCGCGGGCTCTATCACCGGCATTATTGGGAGCTGCCGGTGAAGGAGGGCAATGTGATTCTGCTGGTGCCGGCGGACCTCGATCAGGAGCTGGACATGCAAGCGTTGACCGCGCGGGCCGCAGCGCTGGCGCCACAGTTGGGCTATTCGTTGCAGTCGTTGATCAACGCCATTCGCCCGGCGACCTGATCACCGCCCCCTGTAGGAACTGCCGCAGGCTGCGATTTTTTGATCCTGTTTTTTACAAGATCAACATCAAAAGATCGCAGCCTTCGGCAGCTCCTACAGGGGGGTTAGATTCCTTTGAAGATGCCAGGTCGGCGCTCAACCAAAGACCGCACGCCCTCCTTGGCATCCTCGCTGGCCAGCAACTTCTTCACCAACGCCGGCAA
This sequence comes from Pseudomonas sp. NPDC089741, assembly GCF_044748825.1. Lineage (NCBI taxonomy): Bacteria > Pseudomonadati > Pseudomonadota > Gammaproteobacteria > Pseudomonadales > Pseudomonadaceae > Pseudomonas > Pseudomonas sp. NPDC089741. The sequence continues at coordinate 17,773 of NZ_JBIVGT010000016.1, forward strand.
CCCTTGCGCCGCCGCCGTCTCACCTTCATACCGTGCCTGTCGCGCCGACATCAGCGTCGCCTGCACCCCCAGCGGCGCCTGCCGGGCAATTCGCTCAGCCAGTTCAATCGCCCGTGGCAGCAGGTCTTCACTGGCCATCACTTCCTGCACCAACCCCAGGTGCAACGCATCGTGCGCATCAAACTCATCGCCGGTCAGCAACCAGCGCATCGCATTGCCCCAGCCGGCGACTTGATGAAAACGTAAAGTCGCGCCACCAAAAGGAAAGATCCCACGCTGCACTTCCATTTGCGCGAAGCGAGTATTGCTCGCACACAGGTTGATGTCGGCGGCCAGCATCAACTCGATGCCAATGGTCAGGCAATAACCTTGGGCGGCGACGATCACCGGTTTGCTCACCCGTGGGCCGACGAAAACGCCCCACGGATCGCAACCGCCGGTCGGAACCTGCCAGCCTTCGGCGAGTGCGCCACTGGTATTCACCAGATCCAGACCGGCGGTAAAGTGTTCGCCATGGCCGAACACCACCGCGACTCGTGCCTCGCTGTCGGCCTCGAACTCGCCATAGGCCAGGCTCAGCTCATTCAGCAGGTCGAGGTCGAAAGCATTGCGCTTGGCCGCTCGGTCAAGGCCAATCAGGTGGACGTGACCACGGCGTTCTCGGCTGACGCGGCCGGGGCAGGGCTGATTCATGGCTGGATCCTCGGGCGGGAAGGGCGGGTGCAGCGACGGAATGCCGCATGTCGATGAATCGTTTAAGCGTCATCGCCCGCAGGGCCGGGCCTTTGAAAAATAGACCTTGGCGCGATTATCCGCAAAACCCCGTTACACAGCGGTGACACAGGTATTTTGCCGATAAAAAAAGCTCCCTTTTTGGGCAAAATCCGGTATAGTGCGCGCCGGCCTTTAACCGGGCCGCGTTTAGGTAGCGCAATTTCCCGAAGTCAGCTTCGGCTGCACGTCCGCATTGCGGGCTCTTCCCGGACGATTCTTTTTTTTCATTCATTCGTTTTCGCAAATCCCCGCCGACAAAGCTGCCAGGGCGACTCTTGAGTCTCAACACGGCATGCGCAGCTTTGGAGCATGGGTCTTTGCGGATGCACTTAGAGGCAGACCCATGACCCAGGAAACCGGCGGATTCGCCGCTTTTAATCTTAACCCGAATATTCTTGCAGCCGTCGCAGCGACTGGCTACGAAGAGCCTTCGGCGATTCAGCAGCAATCGATCCCGATCATCATGGCCGGCCAGGACATGATTGGCCAGGCGCAAACCGGTACCGGTAAAACCGCCGCGTTCGCACTGCCTATCCTGCACCGCATCGATCCTGCCAAGCGCGAACCGCAAGCCCTGATCCTGGCGCCAACTCGTGAGTTGGCGCTGCAAGTAGCAACCGCTTTCGAAACCTACGCCAAGCAGATGCCGGGCGTTACTGTTGTGGCCGTTTACGGCGGCGCGCCGATGGGCCCGCAACTGAAAGCAATCCGTAATGGCGCACAGATCGTTGTCGCCACTCCGGGCCGTCTGTGCGACCACCTGCGCCGTGACGAAAAAGTTCTGTCGACCGTGAACCACCTGGTTCTCGACGAAGCTGACGAAATGTTGAAGCTGGGCTTCATGGATGACCTGGAAGTCATCTTCAAGGCTCTGCCAGCTACCCGTCAGACCGTTTTGTTCTCGGCTACCCTGCCGCAGTCGATCCGTGCCATTGCTGAACGCCATCTGCGCGATCCGCAACACGTGAAGATCCAGACCAAGACCCAGACCGTTACCGCGATCGAACAGGCTCACCTGTTGGTTCACGCTGACCAGAAGACTTCGGCCGTTCTCAGCTTGCTGGAAGTGGAAGATTTCGACGCTCTGATCATGTTCGTACGCACCAAGCAAGCGACCCTGGATCTGGCAAGCGCCCTCGACGCCAAAGGCTACAAAGCCGCGGCGCTGAACGGTGACATCGCCCAGAACCAGCGTGAGCGCGTCATCGACTCGCTGAAAGATGGCCGTCTGGACATCGTTGTTGCGACCGACGTTGCTGCTCGTGGTCTGGACGTTCCGCGCATCACTCACGTATTCAACGTTGATATGCCGTACGATCCGGAATCTTACGTTCACCGTATCGGCCGTACTGGCCGTGCCGGTCGCGAAGGTCGTGCACTGCTGCTGGTGACTCCACGTGAGCGCCGCATGCTGCAAGTGATCGAGCGTGTAACCGGTCAGAAAGTGGCTGAAGTACGCCTGCCGGACGCTCAAGCTGTTCTCGATGCACGCATCAAGAAACTGACCAACAGCCTGTCGCCGCTGGTTGCTGATGCCGAATCGACTCACGGTGAGTTGCTCGATCGTCTGACTGCAGACATCGGCTGCACTCCGCGTGCTCTGGCTGCTGCGCTGCTGCGCAAGGCTACCAATGGCCAAGCGCTGACCCTGGCAGCGATCGAGAAGGAACGTCCACTGGTGCCGAACAATGCACCGCGTGGCGACCGTCCTGAGCGCACCGGTGATCGTCCTGATCGTGGTGACCGCGAGCGTCGCGCGCCAATGCCTTTGGGCGAAGGCCGTGCTCGTTGCCGTACCGCGCTGGGTGCGCGTGACGGTATCGCTGCGAAAAACCTGCTGGGCGCCATCCTCAACGAAGGCGGTCTGGCCCGTGAAGCGATCGGTCGCATCCAGGTGCGTGACAGCTTCAGCCTCGTCGAGCTGCCGGAAGATGGTCTGGACAAACTCCTGACCAAACTGAAGGACACTCGCGTTGCCGGTAAGCAGCTGAAACTGCGTCGCTATCGCGAAGATTGATCGGCCCCTGAGCTGATTGATCGCAGATAAAAAATCCCCGACTGGTTCGGGGATTTTTTTGCCTGCTTTTTGCCTTTGTGGGAGCGAGCCTGCTCGCGAAGGCGTCAACCAAAACGATAAATATCCATCCCCAGCGCACCCATCGTGAAGCCCTTGTGCGCCACGCTGAACTCACCACCCGCACCCCGAGCAAAATACAACGGCAACAAATGCTCATCACTCGGATGGTTGCGCACGGCGTTCGGCGCCTGCTGACGGTAGTCATGCAGCGCCGGCTCATCGTCGGCCGCCAGCTTGTCGATCATCCAGTCACGGAAATCCCGCGCCCACGGTTCGACACTTTCCGGGCCGGCATGCCAGTCCAGTTCGCGCAGGTTGTGAGTGATGCTGCCGGAGCCGATCAGCAAAATACCCTGATCACGCAGGCTGGCCAGCGCTCGGCCGACGCGGGTCTGTAACGCCGGGCCGGCGCGGCTTGGCAGCGAGACCTGCACTACCGGAATATCGGCTTGCGGATACATCAGCGACAACGGTACCCACACCCCATGATCAAACGGACGTTGTGAATCAAGGCGCGCGGGCAGGTTGTGACTGTTCAGCAGCGCGGCGACTTCGGCGGCCAGTTGTGGGTCGCCGGGCGCCGGGTACTGTACTTCAAACAGTGCACGGGGGAAGCCGCCGAAGTCGTGCCAGGTTTCCGGTTGCGGATGGCTGCTGACCAGCAATTCCTGGCTCTCCCAGTGTGCGGAGACGATCACGATGGCTTTCGGCCGGGGCAGTTCGGCTGCCAGTCGCGCCAGTGCCGGGCCACTGGCACCGGGTTCGAGCGCAAGCATGGGCGAGCCATGGGAGATATACAGGCTGGGAAACATGGAAAGGATCCTGAGCGTTAAGATGAGCCATCTTCAGTCAGTTGTTTGATCTAAATCTAATATAAGTTTTAGCGCTTTTTGATCGATTTTTTGGGAGTGATACATGCAGCCTGAGTTTTGGCACAAGAAATGGGCGTCGGGCCAGATCGGTTTTCATCTGCCTGACGTGAACCCGTATTTGCAGCGGCACTGGGCGGTCCCGGCATCGGCGCGGGTGCTCGTACCTTTGTGTGGGAAAAGTCTGGATCTGGCGTGGCTTGCTGGGCGCGGTCATTCGGTGCTCGGGATCGAACTGTCGGAAAAGGCGATCGAAGACTTCTTCACCGAGCATCAGATTCAGCCGCAGATTAGTCAGAAGGGCGCGTTCAAGGTCTATCGCGGTGATGCCATCGAGTTGTGGTGTGGTGACTTCTTCGCGTTGACGGCGAACGATGTGGCCGACTGCTCGGCGCTGTACGACCGGGCGGCACTGATCGCCTTGCCGCTGCCGATGCGTGAGCGGTATGCGGCGCATCTTCAGCAGATCCTTGCGCAAGGGGTGCAAGGGCTGTTGATTACGCTGGATTACGATCAGGCGCAGATGCCGGGGCCGCCATTTGCGGTGGTGGATGAAGAGGTGCAGCGGTTGCTGGGAGATGTCTGGCAGCTGCAGATGCTGGAAGAGCAGGATGTGCTGGGCGAGAGCTGGAAGTTCTTGCAGGCGGGGGTGACGCGGCTTGAGGAGCGGGTGTACCGGATTTCCAGCCAATAGTTCTGCGCCAGTAGGGCCGGCCCCATCGCTGGCAAGCCAGCTCCCACAGGGTTTCGGGTGTTCATCAAAATCTTCAGCGCCCACAAATCATTGTGGGAGCTGGCTTGCCAGCGATGAGGCCATTGGGAGCAACCCATTTGTCAGGCAACAAAAAAAAGGCCCGCATCACTGCGGGCCTTTTGTATTTACGCCAATCTGATCAACCGCGACGACGCAGTGCGTCAATACGCTCTTCCAGCGGCGGGTGGCTCATGAACATGCGGGCAAAGCCCTGTTTGATGCCACCGTTGATACCAAAGGCGTTCAGGGTGTCCGGCATGTGCACCGGCAGGCCCTGTTCGGCACGCAGGCGTTGCAGGGCGCCAATCATCGCGCTGGTACCGGCCAGGCGCGCACCGGCTTCGTCGGCACGGAATTCGCGCTTGCGCGAGAACCACATGACGATCGAGCTGGCGAGAATGCCCAGAACCAGTTCGGCGAAGATGGTTGCCACGTAGTAGGCAATGCCCTGGCCTTCTTCGTTCTTGAAGATCACTTTGTCGACGAAGTTGCCGATGATCCGCGCGAAGAACATCACAAAGGTGTTCACCACGCCCTGGATCAGTGCCAGGGTGACCATATCGCCGTTGGCAACGTGGCCGATTTCGTGGGCCAGCACGGCTTTCACTTCATCGGGCGAAAAACGCTCCAGCAAACCCTGGCTGACCGCGACCAGCGCGTCGTTCTTGTTCCAGCCGGTGGCGAAAGCGTTCGCTTCGTAGGCCGGGAAAATACCGACTTCGGGCATCTTGATCCCGGCTTCACGGGACAGTTGCTCGACGGTTTGCAGCAGCCATTGCTCATGACGGGTACGTGGCTGGCTGATGATCTGGGTACCGGTGCTCATCTTTGCCATCCACTTGGAGATGAACAGCGAGAACAGCGAACCGGCGAAACCAAAGACCGCACAGAAAACCAGCAGCTGACTAAGGTTGAGATCAACCCCGTTGGCCGCCATGAACCCGTTGAAGCCGAAAAGGCTCAGGGTGATGCTGGCTATCAGCACGACCGCCAGGTTAGTGGCCAAAAACAGCAGGATGCGCATCATGGTTGTAGAAATCTCCTCAAGCTAAAGATGTAGCGTACTGCGGGGTATATAAGGTGCGGCACGGGGCTATTCAACCGAGTGACTATTTCAAACTGTGTCCTACAGCGAATTCGCAGGCGTGCAGGACAATTCCCACTGTCAATATCGCTACCGATGACGCACGGCGGCGACCCGTCGCCATTACCTCCGACGCGGGTGACCGGTTCGAATCGCAAGTGTAGAAGGCCTGTGCAGGCGCGGATCACAGAAGTGTTGCTGAATCAGACATTGCGCGACGTTCGGGCCGTCGCGCACTGCTGGCCAGTTACTGGCGGTAGGACTTGAGGAAGTTGCCGATGCGGCCGATGGCCATTTCCAGATCGTCGACGCGGGGCAGGGTGACCACACGGAAATGATCCGGCCATGGCCAGTTGAACGCGGTGCCCTGAACGACCAGCAGCTTCTCGGAAAGCAGCAGGTCGAGAACGAACTTCTCGTCGTTGTGGATCGGGCAGACCTTCGGATCAATGCGCGGGAAGGCGTAGAGCGCGCCCATCGGCTTGACGCAGCTGACGCCCGGAATGTCGTTGAGCAGCTCCCAGGTACGGTTGCGCTGTTCCAGCAGACGACCTTGCGGCAGCACCAGATCGTTGATGCTCTGATAGCCACCGAGTGCGGTCTGGATCGCATGCTGGCTTGGCACGTTGGCGCACAGGCGCATGTTGGCCAGCATGTCGATGCCTTCGATGTAGCTCTGGGCGTTGTGTTTCGGCCCGGAGATGGCGATCCAGCCGGAGCGGAAACCGGCCACACGGTACGACTTCGACAGACCGTTGAAGGTCAGGCAGAGCAGGTCGGGCGCCAGCGACGCGGTGCAGATGTGCACGGCATCGTCATAGAGGATCTTGTCGTAGATCTCGTCGGAGAACACCACCAGGTTGTGCGCGCGGGCGATTTCCAGCATGCCCAGCAGCACTTCCTTCGAATACACCGCACCGGTCGGGTTGTTCGGGTTGATGATCACCATGGCTTTGGTGTTCGGGGTGATCTTGGCCTTGATGTCGGCCAGATCCGGGAACCAGTCGGCGCCTTCGTCGCACAGGTAATGCACGGCATTACCACCGGCCAGACTGACGGCGGCGGTCCACAGTGGATAATCCGGCGCCGGAACCAGCACTTCGTCGCCGTTGTTGAGCAGCGCCTGCAACGACATCACGATCAGCTCGGACACGCCGTTGCCCAGATAGATGTCTTCGATGCCGACACCTTCAACATTCTTTTGCTGGTAATACTGCATCACCGCCTTGCGCGCGCTGAACAGGCCTTTGGAGTCGCTGTAGCCTTGCGCGGTCGGCAGGTTGCGGATCACATCCTGAAGAATTTCGTCCGGCGCCTCGAAACCAAACGGCGCCGGGTTGCCGATGTTCAGCTTGAGGATGCGCTGGCCTTCCTCTTCCAGTCGTTTGGCGTGCTTGAGCACCGGGCCGCGAATGTCGTAGCAGACGTTGGCGAGCTTGTTCGATTTGCTGAACTGCATGGCGATGTGATCCCGAAAATGAACGATCCAGACGCTGTATGAACTACCGTACTGGGAATCCTGCATGTGCACGCCAATCGGTTGCCGGCACTCAACGCTGCAAAAAATCCGTTTGAGTGCGTGTAACGTGGCTGCCAGACTGGCGTCAAAACAAGGCGCAATCATACGTGCCACCCGATCCGTGGAAAAGGTACAGATCGGGCTTTTTCAGCCGCTGAGGTGTGATGATGGAAAAGTTGGAAAAAACCCTGGAAGAATGGAAGGCCATGCTCGATCCGCAGCAGTACGAGGTTTGCCGCCTCAGTGCGACCGAGCGACCGTTCTCTGGCAAATACAACGCCACCAAAACCGACGGTGTTTACCACTGCGTCTGCTGCAACGAAGCATTGTTCGACTCCCAAGCCAAATTCGACTCCGGTTGTGGCTGGCCGAGCTTTTATGAGCCGATCGGCGAAAGCGCAATGACCGAAATCCGCGATGTCAGCCACGGCATGATCCGTACCGAAGTGAAGTGCGCCCGCTGCGACGCGCATCTGGGTCATGTGTTCCCGGACGGCCCGCCGCCCACCGGCCTGCGTTATTGCATCAACTCGGTGTGCCTGAACCTCGAACCGCGCGAATAAACCCACAATCGCACGCCTTTCGGACGGTGCGATCAATTCGACGATCGCACGCCTGTCGAACCGTGCGATCAACCCCTGTAGGAGCCGCCGAAGGCTGCGATCTTTTGATTTTGCTTTTTAAGGACAGGATCAAAAGATCGCAGCCTTCGGCAGCTCCTACACGAGGGTGTTTCTATTAATTAAATTGCACACAATTTAATTGCTCGCTATGTTTGGCCTTTCCCGATTATCTGCGGAGCCCGTCTCATGAGCGACAACCTGCTGAATATTCCGTGCACCACCATCAAAGGCGAGCAAAAGACCCTCGCTGATTTCGCCGGCAAAGCCGTGCTGGTGGTCAACACGGCGAGCAAATGCGGTTTCACCCCACAGTACAAAGGCCTTGAACAACTCTGGCAGACCTACAAGGATCAGGGCCTGGTGGTGCTGGGCTTTCCTTGCAACCAGTTCGGCAAGCAGGAGCCGGGCAACGAAGGCGCAATCAGCGAATTCTGCGAGTTGAACTTCGGTGTCAGCTTCCCCCTGTTCAAGAAAATCGAAGTCAACGGTGCCGATGCCCATCCGCTGTTCGTGCAGTTGAAGAAACGTGCGCCGGGCGTACTCGGCTCTCAGGGCATCAAGTGGAATTTCACCAAGTTCCTGATCGGCAAGGACGGCCAGTTGGTCAAGCGCTTTGCCCCGGCAACCAAGCCGCAGGACCTGAGCCGCGAGATCGAAGCCCTGCTCAAATGAACAATCTGTCGGTCGATTCGCTGAAGCTCGACAGTCAGTTGTGCTTCAAACTGTACGCCGCGTCCCGGGCAGTGATTCGTGCCTACAAGCCGATGCTCGATCAACTCGGCCTGACCTATCCGCAATATCTGGCGATGCTGGTGTTGTGGGAGTGGCAGGACGCCGCGCCGGAGCAACCGACGGTCAAGGCTTTGGGCGAACGCCTGGCGCTCGACTCCGGCACGCTGACGCCATTGCTCAAGCGTCTTGAGCAGTTGCAACTGGTACAACGGCAGCGCTCGGCCCGTGATGAGCGGGAAGTGCATTTGAGTCTGACGTCTGCTGGCCAGGCGTTGCGCGAACAGGTCGGGCCGCTGAAGGCCCGGCTGCTGTGCGACAGCGGTGTGGATCTGGACCGGCTCAACGACCTGCGCAACGGCCTCGATCAACTGTTGGGGCAGATCAAAGCGCTGTCGTAGACGGAATCCATTGATCCAGCAGTGCCGCCAGTTCCTCGCGGCGGAACGGTTTCGCCAGATAGTCGCTCATGCCCGCCGCCCGGCAGCGTTCGCGCTCTTCGGACATGGCGTTGGCGGTCAGGGCGACAATCGGCAGACTCGGCCAGCGTCCGCTCTGGCGAATCTGCCGGCTGGCTTCGTAGCCGTCCATGACCGGCATGTTGCAGTCCATCAGGACCATGTCGAACTCGTGATACTCCAACTGATCCAGCGCTTCGGCACCATGCGCGGCGACTACGACCTCGCAGCCGAGCTTGCCAAGCATGCCCTTGGCCACCAACTGATTGACCGGGTTGTCCTCGACCAGCAATACCCGCCCACGCCGCACGCTGGGTGAAGACTCCAGACGCGCATCGTTGATCGTGGTGGTGTCCGGTTGCAGGGTGCGACGCAGATTCTGATAGAGCGCATTACGCGCCAGCGGTCGTGCCTGTTGCTGCAAAGGCGCGAGGGCGGCAGCCTCTTCGCTGGGCAGGAAACTGCCGTAGGCGGTCACCAGCAGAATTGGCGCGACGAGGGTCGGTCGCAAGCCGAACAGACATTCCGGACAGTCGGTAATCAGCACGTCTGGCGTCAGGCCCAGGAGCGAATCGTCGATGGTGCGCTGTTCATACTCGAGGCCCCAGACCGGCAGCACGCTTTGCAGCAACTCGGCCAGGCCGCTGCTGCCCGCAGTGATTGCCAGTACTTTGCCGTGCAGTGGCGCCGGGGCCAGCGCGCGGGTGTGGCAGGGAAGTGGCAACTCGGCGCAGAACTGACTGCCAAAACCGGTCTCGGAACTGATGGTCAGACGTCCCTGCATGGCCTCGCAGAGGTTGTAGGTCAGTGCCAGTCCCAGCCCGGTGCCGCCGTACTGGCGGGTAATCCCGGCGCCGGCCTGGGTGAACGGCTGGAATATTTTCACCTGCGCATCCTGGGCGATGCCGATCCCGGTGTCGCAGACCTCGATGCGCACGCCGTCCTTGTAAGCCGACAGGCGCACATCGACGCGGCCGAAACGGGTGAACTTCAGCGCGTTGGACAGCAGGTTGCTGACAATCTGCCGAACCCGGGTCGGATCGCCCAGTACCAGAGCGGGGAAGTGCGGATCGATCAGGCAAGTCAGCTCAACGCTCGGCGCGGCATTCTGCGACAGCAGGTTGGCCGTGTCTTCGATCAGAGAGCCGAGATCGAACGGAATATTTTCCAGCTCCAGTTGCCCGGCGTCGAACTTGGACAGGTCGAGGATATCGTTGAGCAACTCCACCAGCACCTTGCCGGAGTCATGGGCAATCGACAGCTGTTGCTGTTGCTCGGCGTTCAGCGGGCCGTCGAGCGACAGCGCGATCATCCCCAGCAAACCGTTGAGCGGCGTGCGGATTTCATGGCTCATGTTGGCGAGGAAGGCCGAGCGCGCTTCGGCCATTTCCAGCGCGGTGCTGCGCGCAACTTCGAGTTCCTGGTTGGACTGGCTGAGCCGGGCGTTGATCGCCTTGAGTTCAGCGGTGCGCGCCGAGACGATGTTTTCCAGTTGGCCGAGATAGTCGGTCAGGCGATTTTCGGCGTTGCGGCGTTGCTGGATCTCGGTGGCAATGTTTTCGAACTGCTGGTTGGCAACTTTGACCAGCACGCCAATCTCGTCATTGCCGTGCCCGGCCGGACACTCCAGAGTTGTTGGCTCGGCGGAACGAGGGTCACGCCCGCTGAGTTCGCGGATCACCCGCACCAGTGGTTTGGTCAGCATGACGTAAAACAGCGCGAGCAGGATTCCGGTCAGGATCAGGCTGCGGGCAAAACCGTTGAGGAGGGTGATTTCCGCGCGGCGCAGAAAACGGCTGCCGAAAGCATAAGTGTCGACTTCAAGGCTCAAGACACCCAGAGATTCGTTGGGCAAGTGATCAAGATAGAGGCGGTCTTCGAACTGCCGCTTGGCGCCAAACAGGAAGTCGCTGATCACCCGATAGCTGCTCTGCAGTTCGGGGCGTTTGACGCTGGCCAGCACCGTACCGTTGTTGTCGGTCAGTTGCGCAGAGACGATCGCCGGCGAACGCAGCAAACCCAGCGTGAGTTCCTGTGCCAGTTCGGCGTCGATGTTGTAGGCGATGCGCGATGCCGGGTTATGGCTGATTTCCAGCAAAGACAGGATTTCACGATTGATGGAGGCGTCTTCACTGGCATAATCGATGCCGATTTGCAGCAGGCTGAGCAGCGTGCCCAGAATGAACCCGACCAGCACAGTAAGCCTGGCTTGCTTGTAAGACAGCCGGTGGGTGAATTTGATATCCATGGGGTGTTGAACCACTTCCGTTTCCCTTCGCTGCTCAAGCATAGTCGATCATGTATGGATGCCGAGGTTCCCGAATCGCCTTGTAACAAGGCGCGGCGCGGGGGTTTAAATCTGTTTGCCGTCGCAGGGTTACCATCATCACTTTGAAAATGCCCGAGGAGAAGACGTGGATTCCCGATTGAATGCTTTTCTTGAGCGCGCCGAATCGGTTCTGGCGCGAATCGAACCGCTGTTGCCGGCATCGCGCCCCGTCATTGACTGGGGCACGTGCCTGGCTGCGCGCTGGCAGCGTGACGGGCGCAGCGGGTATCTGCTGCCGCTGGAAGTCAGCCTCGACATGCGCCTGTCCGACCTGATTGGTGTCGACCGTCAACTCGAGCAGTTGGGCCGCAACACTCAGCAATTCCTTGACGGCATGCCGGCCAACCACGCATTGCTCTGGGGCTCGCGCGGTACCGGCAAATCCTCGCTGGTACGGGCGCTGCTCGCCGAACACGCCAAATCCGGCCTGCGCCTGATCGAAATCGAGCGCGACCATCTGGCTGACCTGCCCCGCGTGGTCGAGCAGATCGGTAAACTGCCACAACGCTTCGTGCTGTTTTGCGATGATTTGTCGTTCGAGTCCGGTGAAGGCGATTACCGCGTCCTGAAAAGCGTGCTCGACGGTTCGCTCGAGCAGGCGCCGGATAACGTTTTGCTCTATGCGACCTCCAACCGCCGTCATCTGGTGCCGGAAAAGGAAAGCGACAACGAAAACTGGAAACGTGTAGATGGCGAGCTGCACCCAAGCGAAGCCGTCGAAGACAAGATCGCCCTGTCGGATCGATTCGGCCTGTGGCTGTCGTTTTACCCGTTTACCCAAGAACATTTCCTCGACGTCGTCGAACACTGGATCGGCCAACTGGCCGCCAAGGCCGGCCTGAGCTGGCAGCGCGACGAAGAGCTGGACATCCTTGCCGTGCGTTGGGCCACCGGCCGCGGTAATCGCAACGGACGTTGCGCGTATCAATTCGCCCGATACTGGGTGGGACTGAAATTGTTGGAGCACAAGGCATGATTGATTTGCAACAAAGCGGCCAGGGCCTCGAAGGCTATGGCATGTTGGCCGCTCAACTGGAGTCGCTGCTGGCTGACGAGCGCGATTTTATCGCCAACGCTGCGCAGTTTTCGGCGTTCCTGTTCAACCAGCTCGATGATCTGAACTGGGCCGGTTTCTACCTCAATCGCAACGAAGAACTGGTGCTCGGCCCGTTTCAGGGGCAAATCGCCTGCGTGCGCATTCCATTCGGTCGTGGCGTGTGCGGCGCGGCGGCGGCCACTCGGCAAACCCAGCGGGTCGAAGATGTGCACGCGTTTCCCGGGCACATCGCCTGCGACAGCGCGTCGAACAGTGAGTTGGTCGTGCCGTTGGTCAAGGACGGCCGCCTGGTCGCTGTTCTCGATCTGGACAGCCCGAAACTGGCGCGTTTTGGCGCCGACGATCAGGCCGGCATCGAACAACTGGCGTCGATCTTCCTGCGTCTGACCGACTGCTGATCATGCGGTGAGGCCAGCCTTGTGCAACAGGCTGGCCGCATCCACGGCGTCGATTTGCTGTGGGTCGAGAAAACGTGCGGCGTATTGCAGGTACACACCCTCGTTGACGAACAAGCCGAACAGCTGTGCATCGATGTGCGCCTCGCGGCACATCGTCGCCATGATCCCTAACGCTTCGCTCAGCGACTTGGCCTTCTTGTAGGGCCGATCGGCTGCGGTCAGCGCTTCGAAAATATCGGCGATCGCCATCATCCTTGCCGGCAGGCTCATTTCCTCACGTTTCAAGCGTTTCGGGTAACCGCTGCCGTCCATCTTTTCATGATGGCCGCCGGCGATTTCGGCGATGCTCTCGAGGTGGCCGGGGAATGGCAGGTGACTGAGCATCATGATTGTCTGCACCATGTGATGATTGATGATGTAGCGCTCCTCGCGGGTCAGCGTGCCACGGGTGATGCTCAGGTTGTACAACTCGCCACGATTGTATTTGTAGCGCGGTACATCCAGCTTGAAACCCCATGGATTGTCTTCGGGTATCAACTCGTTCTTGTCTCTTTCAAGCAGATGTTCGGGCTTGTCTGCCAGCAGCGATTCGCTGACCGGCAGGGTCGGCGCAGGCGTGCGGGCCTGACGGCGGTTTTCGTCCCACGACACGCCCAATCGATCATCCAGCGTGCGCGTCCAGGTCCGGCGGGCAAGCTTATCAAGGCGTTGCAGATCGGCTTCGGCCATGGCTTCGCCGCCCAGATTGCAACGGGCGACAAAGGCGAAGTCTGCGTCCAGCGCAGCCAGTGTGGCATCCCGCAGGTCGCGCAATGCCACCTCGTCTGCGCCCTTGGCCAGCGCTTGCCAGTAATCGATCCAGGCATCGCGCTTGAGCACCTCGAAGCGGGTGCGAATCTCGTGGATGCGGTCGTTGATGGTTTCCAGCTTGGTGGCTTTGTCGACCACGTATTCCGGTGTCGTGACCTTGCCGCAATCATGCAGCCACGCCGCAATGTGCAAGGCTTCCCAGTCATCCTCGCTGGGCTGGTAGGTGCTGAACGCCGGTGCCTGGCTGGCCGCCGCAGCCTGGGCGAGCATCAGGGTGAGCTCCGGCACGCGCTGACAGTGGCCGCCGGTGTACGGACTTTTGGCATCGATAGCGCCGGCGAGCAATTGAATGAAAGCGTCCAGCAACTGTTTCTGTTTCGCCTGCAGGCGCTGACTTTCGATACTCACTGCCGCCGCGCCGGATACCGCTTGCAGGAAGGCGATACGGTCGGGGCGCAGTTTTTCCAGATCGGCAGGCGTGCCGCTGTCATTGACCAGCAAAATCAACAGGCCAATCGTTTCGTTGTGGCGGTTGCGCAGGCGCATGCCGATCAGATGCACGCGCGGTGACGTCATCGCGAGCAATACTTTTTGCAAATCCCTGGCCTGCTCGAAACCGAGGTTTATGACCACATTGTCGGCGTGCACCAGTTCCTCGAACCATGCCGGGCCCTGGCTCGTTTGCAGGTCGTGGCCCTGAATGTCGAAAGTTTCCAGGGTTTGCGGGGTGTCATCGATCACCAATCCATAAGGCTCCATGCGGCTGCCATCGCTCTCGCGCAAATAAATCAGGCCCGCCTGTGCCTGGGCGATCTGCACCGTCTCGAACAGCACCCGTTGCAGCAACTGCGCGAAGCGGGTTTCGGCGCACAGGCTGTCGGTGATGCGGAAGAAGCTCGCCAGGGTGTCCTTCATGCGCGCCATCGACAGACTCAGTTGGTCAACTTCCAGCACGGGCGAGCGCCGGGTCACCGGGAAATTGAAGTCGAAACTGCGAATCGCATCGGCTTCCTTGACCAGAGCGTGCAAGGGTTTGACCAGTGTGCGCGAAATCAGCCAGCCCAATGGCAGGCACAACAGCAACGTTGCCAGGGTTATCAGCGCGCCTTGCCAGCGCATGCGATAAGCGTCGACGAGCAATTCATCCTCCGGCACCAGCAAGGCCATTTGCAGGCCTTGCGGCCCGCCCTCCTGCAAGCTGCTGCGGGCGACGATCCACGGGCGGCCATCGACTTTTATGCGATTGCCGTGCTGCTCGCCGGACAACAAGGCATGCAGGCGCGGGCTCAAGTCGGCAGCCTTGGCCAGGCGCGCGGTGCGGTCGTCGACGATCAGTCGGCTGCTGTCCGGCCAGGCCACGGCATTGCCTTCGGCGTCGAACAGGACGATCTCGGTGTTCGGTGTCACCACGTGCTTGATCAGCGTCGCCGAGAGTGCGGCGAGGGTCAGGTCGGCGCCGATGACCGTCGTGTCAGCGCTGCGCCGGGCCAGGGTGGTACCGACATTGTGAGTGGAGAAAAACACATAGGGTTCGGTGGTGATCTGGTCGCCACTTTGCCGGGCGTTGCTGTACCAATCGCGGCTGCGTGGATCGTAACTGTCATCGGGGTTGTCCTGGCGGGCGAGGAGCGACAGGCCCTGATCGAAAAACAATGACTGCGAGCGGGTGCCGGCGCTGCCGTCGTGCTCGATGCTCCAGACTTGATACACCGCTGCCGGCGGCGCCTTGAGCTGGGTCTTCAAGGCCTCGCTGCGCAAGGCCCGTACCATGAAGAAGTCGCCATTGCCATAGCCGAGGTAAAGCGAGGCGAGGTCAGGATTGTCCTTGAGCGACTGGCTGAAGGGTTTGAGCAGAGCCAGACGCTGTTGCAGATCAGTTGCCTGGGCCGCGGGGTAGTCGGCCAGCAGGCTCAACAAGTGGCGGATCGGCTGGTACGTGGCGTGCAGATCCAGGCGTACATCCTGTTCGATCCGATTGAACAGATGCTCACTGCTCGAAAGAATGATGCGGGTCGTCTGGCTGTAATTGAACAGCCCCAGCACCACTGCGGTCAGCAACATCAGGAAGGTGAACATCACGCTGATATGTACGTGCAGAGGGAACCGGCGTTGATCCGTGCGCAGTGGGCTGGGCATTGCTGACTCTCCATGGGGGATAAACACACTGCTCAGCGCCCAAGCATAGTTAAGGCTCGGTCATTCTGCTTTTATGGTTCTGCTCCAGCTGTTGCTGCAATGCCTGCTCCAGTTCAAGTATCGCCGTGTCGGTGGTTTTGCAGTGTTGAGCGATGGTGGCTGCGGACTGCACTTGTACGCAGGCTTGCTCCAGTGCTTCGCAACAGGCGATCAGGCGCGACGCCTGGGCGATCCGCGCGGCGCCCTTGATCTTGTGCGCCGTCACGATCAACGCCTCGCGGTCGGAGTGCGGCGACAAGGCCAGCAGTTCCTGGCGATCAAGCCGGCTGCTGTTGAGCAGTTCGCGGAGCAGACGCTGGATCTGCACCGGGTTATCCCCCGTGAGCTGACTGAGGCCTTCAAGGTTGAAGGTTGGTGCCGGGAAGGCCGGCTTGAGTTCATTGACCCAGTGGCTCAGCGCGCTAAGGCTCAGCGGTTTGAACAGGCAGTCGTTCATGCCGGCCTGTTTGCAGCGCTGGATTTCCTCGGGTTGCGCGTTGGCCGTGAAACCCAGCACGGTACACGGTGGTTTCCCGGTCAGTTGCTCCTGCTGGCGAATCGCTCGGGTCAGCTCATAGCCGTTCATCACCGGCATATTGCAGTCGGCGATGACCAGATCGAAATTGCCGGTCTGCCATTTTTCCAGACCGCTTCGACCCTCTTCGGCCAGGCTGAAGCGGTGCCCGAGGTATTCCAGTTGCTGGCACATCAATAGGCGATTGGCCGGATGGTCATCGACCACCAATATGTTCAACGGCGCGAAAGTCACCCGGATCGGCGGCTCGCGCCGTGCGGTGCTCACTTCGCTGGGTAGCGTCTGTAGCGGCATCGACAGGCAGACCTGGGTGCCGATGCCGGGCTGACTGCACAATTGCAACCGGCCACCCATCATTTCGCAGAGGCTGCGACTGATGAACAGACCGAGGCCTGCGCCGCCACGACTTTGCTGTTGAGAGTTGTCGGCCTGGGAAAAAGGTTCGAACAGTCGTTGCTGGACTTCGGCGCTGATACCGACGCCGGTGTCCTGAATCGTCAACTGGATCAGTGAGAGTTCGGGTGTGCCGCCGGGCAGTATGTCGAGGTCGATACGGATGCGTCCGTGTTCGGTGAACTTGATGGCGTTGCTGATCAGGTTCGACAGCACCTGCTTGAAGCGCATCGGGTCCAGATCAACGTCGACGTCCAGTTCGGGTGGATTGACGGTCAGTGTCAGGGGGAGGTTTTTCTGTCGGGCGAGGCCATCGAAGATTCTCGCCACCGACGCCACCGTTTCAACAAGGTTGACCCGTTCCGGGCTCAGGCTCAGGCGGCCGGACTCGATTCTGGCGATATCGAGGATATCGCCGATCAGTCCCAGCAGATCCTTGGCCGAGTGGTAGGCGGTGTCGATTGACGATCGGTCCGGATGCTGTTGGTCCATGCGCTTGAGGGTCAGTTCGAGCATGCCGATCACCGCATTCATCGGCGTGCGGATCTCGTGGCTCATGGTCGCCAGAAAGGTGCTTTTGGCGCGATTGGCGTCATCCGCCTGTTCCTTGGCCAGGCGCAGTTCATCGAACAGTTGGCGGCGCTCGCTGATGTCGATCCAGCCACCGATGATGCCTTTGACTTCGCCGCTGGAGTCGCGGTAGGGCAATATCCAGTGATAGATCGTCAAGCGTCGGGTACCGATATGCAACGGACGATCAAGTACCAGCGGCGTACCTTCAGCTAACACCCGTTGGTAGTCCGCCTGAAATGTCTGGGCTTCGAACGCGTTGCTCAGCGTGCCTTGCATGACACTTTTACCGATGACGTCTTCGCGTTTGGCATTGAACGCATCAAGGTAGCTGTCGTTGCAGCTCTGCAGCAAACCCTGGCAATCACGCACATAGATGGGATGGGGCGTGCCGTTGACCAGCGAACTCATGAATTCGAACTGATCATTCAAGGCCCGTTCGGCCATCTTGCGTTGCTTGATCTGTCGACTCATGTAAGCGTTCCAGAGCAATGACAACAACAGCAGCAGGCAGGCACCACCAATCACTTGATAGAACAGGCGCTGGTAATGCCGCCAGTTACTTTGCGTCGCTGTCGAGAAACCCCGCCAGCGACTGTTGATCACGCCCAGTTCTTCGGGCGTGATGCTTAGCAGTGCCTTGTCGAGGATCGAGCCCAGCTCGGTATTGCCTCGCGCGATGGCCAGTGAAAACGCTGCCTGACGTGTGCCAAGGGTGGTAGTGATCTGTAAGGGGTGTTCGAAGATGCGCGAGGAAATCAGATAGTTGGCAATCACCAGCGAACTGACGGCGCCATCAACCTTGCCCTCGGCAAGCAAGGTCGCGGCGCTGAAGGTATCGGACGTTTCAATGACTTCGATGTGTGGAAACTCGCGGCGCAGGTAATCGGTCAAGGGACTGCCTTGGGCGATCGCCAGGTACTTATCCTTGAGCTGACTTAGATGCGAAGGGCTGTCAGCGGCTTTGCGCGTCAGTAAAACGTAGGAGTTTTCCAGGTAGGGGCGGCTGAATTGCAGGCGCTTCTCACGTTGCGGACTTGGTAGCAGGGCAGCGATCAGATCGGCTTGATGCAGCCTGACCTGCTCGATCATTGCGTCGTCGCTGTGACTGCGGCGAATCTCGAAGCGTAGTCCGGTGCGCAGTCGCAGCAGTTCGAGCAGGTCGGCGGTGATGCCCCGGAAATTGCCGTCGCTGTCGAAAAATGTCAGCGGAGCGAGGGCGTCGTTCACCACCACTCGAATCACCGGGTGCTGTTTGAGCCATTCTTCTTCATTACGGGTCAATTGCAACTTCTGGTCGGTCAGCAGGATGTCGCTGCCGGCACTCCAGCGTTTCGCAAT
Source organism: Pseudomonas sp. NPDC089741 (assembly GCF_044748825.1). Classification (NCBI taxonomy): domain Bacteria; kingdom Pseudomonadati; phylum Pseudomonadota; class Gammaproteobacteria; order Pseudomonadales; family Pseudomonadaceae; genus Pseudomonas; species Pseudomonas sp. NPDC089741. The sequence goes on from NZ_JBIVGT010000016.1 coordinate 36,268, forward strand.
ACTGTCGCGTTCACTGCGCGGAACAGCATTGAGTACGGTGTTGATGATGTTCAGCAGTTGCCCGTTGCCAGTGTGTACGGCAAAGCTGAAGCCATGGGCTTCCTGTTTGCCGAAGTTGGCCATGCGAATGTTGTTCAGGTAACCCCTGTTGATCATGTAGTGGGTGGAAATGGTGTCGCCGAGAAACACGTCGGCCTGGTCAAATGCTACCGCGTTGATCGCATTCTGATAGGACGGGTAGGAAGTGAGAATGGCCTTCGGGTACAGGGCTTTGACTTCTTCTTGCGGCAAGTAGTGATAGACCATGCTCAGACGCAATCCGGCCAGCCGTTCGGTCAGCGAACGGGTCTCGTCTTCCCGGGTCACCAGCACCGGTTGATCGATGGCGTAGGGGATGGAAAGGACGATGTCGGGGTTGCTCGCTTCGAATCCGTTGGCGCTGCCGAGCATGTCGACCTGGCCCGCCAGCAGCGCCTCCAGGGCCGCGTCCCGGGAGGCGAAGCGCTCGATGCGGATTGGCAGGCCGGTGGCCTGGCCGAGGAAACCGGCGTAGTCCGCGGTGAAGCCCTCGTAGTCGCGCCCGCTTGACGTCATGTCGAACGGTGGATAATCCGGGGCGGAGGTGCCCAGGATCAGTTCATGCCGTCCCTGCAACCATTGCCGTTGTGAGGCATCGAGGGGCACTGGCATCAATTCGAACGTCGACCGGCTCCGCAGGACATAGCTGTGCGGGGCGAGGAGGGAGGCCAGAACCTGTGTACTCAGAAACAGGCCTGCAATCAGTCCGGCAAGATGGACAAAGCGAATGGGCATGCGGGCTCTCACACTAATGCGTTACGTTTGGCCATCTCGATAAGTTCCACCAGGGACTTGGCTTTGAGTTTTTGCATCAGGCGTTTTTTGTAAGTGCTGACGGTCTTGTTACTGAGGAACATGCCTTTGGCAATTTCCTTGTTAGTACGGCCTTGGGCAAATAACTGCAAGACCATAAGTTCACGGTCATTGACGGATTTGAACAGTTCAAGTTCGGCATAACGTATATCGTCGCTGCGTACCGGATTGAGTGCCTGGCTGGGGAAGTAGTTGTAACCGGAAAGAACCGCCTTGATGGCGCTGACCAGTTCACTGAGGTCTTCTTCCTTGCATACATAACCGGATGCGCCGGACTGCATGCAGCGAATACCGAAGAGAGTCGGGCACTGGGCGGTCAGTACGAGGGTCTTGAGCGGGGTGCTCATGGCGTTGAAACGGGCGAGAACCTCCAGCCCATCGAGCTTGGGGATACTGATGTCGAGGATGACCAGATCGGGCATGCATTCGCGGACCATTTGCATGGCGTCGACCCCATTATCGGTTTCGCCAACGACCTTGTAGCCTTCGTGCTCCAGCAGCATTCGAACGGCAAGTCGGATGACGGGGTGATCATCGACAATAAAAACGGAGTTCATAATCAAATCCCATACGTACGCGAATAAAGCGCGCACCTTAGCTCAGATGAATGAGCGCTCGCATGAACTGAGGTGGCTCTAGCGGCAATATAGGATTATTCCTACACACTTAAGGGAATTCGACTACGGTTGAACTAGGTGTGGCGTTAGGAAGTGTGGGGTTTGTATGTTTATAGGGCTGTTCTAAGTTGTTTAAAGATATCGGGTAGATGTTTATTAATGTTTCAGGAAAGTTTTTAAAGGCTTTTTGAGAGACACATGGGTTCCAGGGGGGGGCGATGAATACTCACGACACCCGCACTCAACCGGCCAGCGCAGGCTGGACGGTCGAGACGAACCTTGTCAGTGACTGGAGCGACCGGTCATTTCCAGCGCCATGTCGCTGGCGTAACTGTCGGTCATGCCGGCGATGAAATCGATCATGCGCAGGAACGACGCGTGCAGCGGCCCATGCGGGTCAGGTGCGTTGTTTCCCAGCAGGTCGAGGATGCGGCGGCTCTTGAACGATGGCGTACGACCATTGTGCTGCTCGAGTGCCGCACCGCAAAACGCATTGAGGAGAATCTCCAGCGTGGTGTAGGCGCCGATTTCATGCAGCGTCTTGCGTTTATCCTGAAAGATCTTCTTGCGGGCAATGTCCTTGGCGTTCAACACGCAGCGTTTGGCCGGACCGTGCATGTGTTCGACCAGATCGCCGTGCAGAGTGCCGGCGAGCAGCGCGTCTTGTTGCTCGACGAATGCTCGCGCCGCCGCATTGGTCAAATGCTCAATGGCCTTGCCGCGCAGAATCGCCAGTTTGCGCCGGCGGGAATCCTGCGGGCCGAGCTGACGGTAAGTCTCCGGCAGATCATCGCCGACCAGCCCGAGCAGCAGCGACTCGACTTCGGCGTACTCGAGCAACTCCATTTCCACACCGTCTTCCAGATCGATCAGCGCGTAGCAGATGTCGTCGGCGGCCTCCATCAGATAAACCAGCGGATGGCGCGCCCAGCGTTGATCTTCCAGTTGCGGCAGACCCAGTTTGTGGGCGATCTGCTCGAGCAGCGGCAGCTCGCTCTGGTAGCAGCCGAACTTGTGCTTCTTGTAACCGAGCGAGTCAGCGTGACGTGCCGTCCACGGGTATTTCAAATACGTGCCGAGGGTCGCGTAGGTCAGGCGAGTGCCACCGTCGAACTGGTGATATTCCAGTTGAGTCAGTACCCGAAAGCCTTGAGCGTTGCCTTCGAAATTGAGGAAGTCACCGCGCTCGGCTTCGCTCATTGCATCGAGCCAGCCACGCCCGGCGGCCTGTTGGAACCAGTGGCGAATGGCATCTTCACCGGAGTGACCGAAGGGCGGGTTGCCGATGTCGTGGGCCAGACACGCCGATTGCACCACCATGCCCAGATCACTCGGGTCGCACCAGTCGGGCAGGGCGCTGCGCAGGGTTTCGCCGACCCGCATGCCCAGCGAACGACCCACGCAACTGACTTCCAGCGAGTGGGTCAGACGCGTGTGAATATGGTCGTTGCTCGACACCGGGTGCACTTGGGTCTTGCGGCCCAGGCGGCGGAAGGCGCCGGAGAAGATGATGCGGTCGTGGTCTTTGTGAAAAGGGCTGCGGCCGAGTTCTTGCGGGCTGTGCAGCGGCTTGCCGAGGCGTTCGCGGTTGAGCAGGGTTTGCCAATCCAAGGCTGATTCTCTCCGTCAGGATGACTGTTGCCCTAGCTTCCCGGTTCGTGCGCACGCCTGCAAGCGGAACTACAACCCTGCGGCGTCAATGTCGATCAACAGCAGCCGCTCGCCGTTATCGAAAAACTGCCCGGCCGTCAGGCAATACTGATTGCTGGTGGCGTCGCGGTAGGTGTTGGACAGGGTCAGGCGCCGCTCTTCCCAGCCTTCGGCGAGCAGGTGATAGAAGTACGGACGCCATGACCAGTTGTGGCCCAGATAGCGGTTATCGGCGACCCAGCCGTTGTGTCGCCACTCCAGGTTTGGGGTCAGTTGCGTGCCGTGGCGGTCGCACTGGTAAAAGCGCAGCAGCCAGGGAAAGGCTTCCAGTTGCGGCAGTGCACTGAGCGGTGCATGCGCTCCGGCCCAGCCTTGCAGGATGGCCATCAATTCGCCGAGTTGCTGGCGCATCTGCATCAAACGTCCGCGCTCGGCGAGTTTTTGTTGCACATAGCGCTGGCGCAGTTCGGCGAAGCGCGGCACGAAAGCATCGGTGGCAAAGAACGCTTCCTGCGCGCGGGCGAAGAGGAAACCCTGCACGTAACGTGATCCGCACTCGAGGGCGAAATTCAGTTGCGCTTCGGTCTCGACTCCTTCGGCGATGATCCAGCAGCCGGTTTTCTCGGCCATCTGCGCGAGTGCCTTGACCACCTCACTGCTCGGCCCGCCAAGGGCGGCGGCCTGAAACAGGCGCATGTCGAGTTTGAGGATGTCCGGTTGCAGCGCCAGTACGCGATCAAGTTGTGAATAACCGGCACCGAAATCGTCAATGGCGATTCTCGCGCCAGCATCGCGATAACGCGCAACGACCTCGGCCAGACGTTGGCCGTTGCCACCCAGTTCAGTGATTTCGAACACGATGCGTTGCGGATCGACGTTGTGTCGCGCCAGTTGCTTGAGGCTGGGCAGGGCCTGGTCCGGGCGCAGACGGCTGATCCAGCGCGGCGACATGTTAAGGCTGAGAAACCAATCTGCCGGCGCTTCATGCAGACGGCTTATGGCATTGTCGCGGATCTGCCGGTCGAGGCGGCGCAAGGCGATGGCTGGCATGCGCGGGTCGGCGAACAGCGGCCCGACCGACGTCAGTTGACCATCAGGCTGGCGCAGGCGGCCCAATGCTTCGACGCCTGCAATACGTCCGGTGGCGGTATCGATGAAAGGCTGAAAGCAGGCGAGCGGTTGCCCGTCGATCACGAGGCCTCCTTAGTCGTTTTTGTTCTGGTTGAACCCCGCCGACCGGGTAGGCGCGCGGGATTGAACCTCCGGGTAAAGAGGTTCATCCCAGCGACAGTGCAAGAATGTAGCCAGATGTATCGGCTTAGCGTTTGCTCGAACTCTGCATCACCAGTTTGATCAACGGGCCAAGGCTGGTGCCCAGTCGAACCAACCGGGTCAGACCACCGACGCCGCCGCTTTTTGCGCCTTTGCCGGTGAGAAAGCCCAGTAGCGTGACAGCGGCCACGCCCCACAACGGCGCGTGCTTGATACCAAAACCGTCGTGCAGGTTTTGCGTCATGCCGCGCACGCGCTGCAATGGCTGCAGCACTTGCCCGACTTCATGACGGATTTCCTGGCGGTGCATTTCCATGCGCAAGCGAATCAATGCCTTGCGCATTTCCCGGCGTGAGCTGTTGTGTGGAAGTTCAGGCAGGCTCATGGCAGCAGGCGCTCCCGGTCGTTGGCCAGCTCTTCGAGCGTGCCGTGGAAGGGCGAGGACTCATCGAAGATTGCAGCCTTGAGGCGCAGCCCGCAGAAGATCGAAGCCAGGGTATAAAACACGCACAAACCGATGATCGCGGCAAGGCGATAAGTGTCCCAGAAGATGATCATGACCAGTGTCGATAAACCCACCAGCAACAGCAGAGCAAACACCAGCGCCAGGCCTGCGAACAGCAACAGGCTGACGGTGCGTGATTTTTGCTCCTGCAATTCGATGCCGAACAATTCGACATGGCTGTGCAGCAGACCGAGGACGGCTGCGCCCAGGCGCCGGGTGGAGGAGGCGGTGCCCGCAGTCGGGCCGGATTCACCGATCGACATGATCAGCGCCGTGTGGCCAGCAGGCCAATCAGAAAGCCGACACCGGCCGCGATGCCCACCGATTGCCATGGATTGGCCGAGACATAATCTTCAGTCGCGCTGACAGCAGCCTGACCGCGTTCGCGCAAGGTGTCTTCGGTCAACTTCAAAGTTTCCCGGGCACGCAACAGGCTGTCGTGAATCTGTTCGCGCAGTTCATCCGCCTGATCGCCGGCCAGGGTGGCGGTGTGCTCGAGCAACCGTTCGGTGTCGGCGACCAGGGTCTGGAAGTCGTTCATGAGGATTTCTTGAGCAGTCTTTGCCTTGATGCTGGCCATGGGTAGATCTCCGTAAGTGACGTCTGAAGCGTTCGAGTATGAGCCTTGCGCGAAGGTTCAGTAGAAATGACTGGTACAACTTTTGCTGTGTCGTGGTGCGTCGCTCGCAAGTCGTGCGCTGTTGCCGGGCGCGCATGCAGGAAAACCTTAACTCAAATAATCCCGGTGGGTGTCAGCACATCGACCTCGTGCGCCAAAACGGTTCAGCCGAAATTCCATTCGGTGACTGCGCGGTCGCAACTTGGTGCATGAAATGTGCGCACGAACCGCTTTGGTGCCTTTTTAGCCTTCAGGTCTGCCTATTCATGGAAAATCTGCAAAGCGCTGTGGACACGCTGGTTCACAGCTCCAATACGTTGTTCATTCTGATCGGCGCGGTGATGGTCCTGGCCATGCATGCCGGCTTCGCCTTTCTTGAGGTCGGAACGGTCCGGCAGAAAAACCAGGTCAACGCATTGTCGAAAATCCTCAGTGATTTCGCCGTCTCGACGCTGGCCTATTTCTTTATAGGCTATTGGATCTCCTACGGCGTGACGTTCATGCAGCCAGCGGCTGTACTGAATGCCGATCATGGTTATGGACTGGTGAAGTTTTTCTTCCTGCTGACCTTTGCTGCGGCGATTCCGGCGATTATTTCCGGCGGCATTGCCGAACGAGCGCGCTTCGTTCCGCAGCTGTGCGCCACAGCATTGATCGTGGCCTTCATCTACCCGTTTTTCGAAGGCATGATCTGGAATGGCAACTATGGCCTGCAAGCCTGGCTGACGTTGCAGTTCGGTGCAGCCTTCCATGATTTCGCCGGGTCGGTGGTGGTGCACGCCATGGGCGGCTGGCTGGCGCTGGCCGCCGTGCTGTTGCTGGGCCCGCGCAACGGCCGCTATCGCGACGGACGACTGGTCGCATTCGCGCCGTCGAGCATTCCGTTTCTGGCGCTCGGTTCGTGGATTCTGATTGTCGGCTGGTTCGGCTTCAACGTGATGAGTGCGCAGACGTTGCAGGGCGTCAGTGGTCTGGTCGCGGTCAACTCGTTGATGGCGATGGTCGGCGGCACCATGGCGGCGCTGCTCGTCGGGCGCAACGACCCGGGTTTTCTGCACAACGGCCCGTTGGCTGGCTTGGTGGCGATCTGTGCCGGTTCTGATTTGATGCACCCGGTCGGCGCCCTGGTGACCGGAGCGATTGCCGGTGCATTGTTCGTCTGGTGCTTTACCGCTGCGCAGGTCAAATGGCGCATCGACGATGTGCTGGGTGTCTGGCCATTGCACGGTTTGTGTGGCGTGTGGGGCGGGATTGCCTGCGGCATATTCGGCCAGACTGCGCTGGGTGGCATCGGCGGCGTCAGCCTCATCAGCCAGTTGCTCGGCACCGCGCTGGGTGTCGCCGTGGCGCTGGTCGGCGGGTTCGTGGTCTACGGCGCGATCAAGGCGCTGCACGGGCTGCGCCTGAGTCAGGAACAAGAGTATTACGGCGCCGATCTGTCACTGCACAAGATCGGCGCGGTGAGCCAGGATTAAGTCTCCTCATCGACGGCTCCCGGGTAGAAGCCGTGCAGCAGGCGATAGCGATCGATACGCACCTGATCGACTTTCTCCTGCACCTGATGCGCCGGCAGTCCGAGCATGATCAGCGCGTGAGAGGCGAGCATCAGGCTCGATTCCAGCAGCTCCGGCACCACTTCGGTGGCGCCGGCGGCTTTCAGTTCAGCCCATTGGCTGTCGTCGCGGGTGCGCACCAGAATCGGCACGTGCGCGTTGAGCCGGCGCGCCTCCTTGAGGATGCGCAGGGCCACATCACTCTGGTCGACGGCGATCACCAGTAACCTCGCGCGCAACAGACCGACAGCGGTCAACAGATCGCCGCGCGATGAGTCGCCGTAGTGCACGTCGCTTTCGCCCGAGGCGGCTTCCTGTATTCGTACCGGATCATTGTCCAGCGCAATGAAAGGTTGCCGGGCGTTGCGCATGAAACGGCCGATGGATTGGCCGACCCGGCCGTACCCGCAAATCACCACATGTTTATCGAGGCCAGCATTGAGCGCGCTGATCTCCTCGATCTGCGCTTCCTGATTGGGCTTGCGGTGCAAGGCCGCAGCGAGGCGTGGTGCGGCGCGCAATAACAGCGGGGTCAGCAGCATCGAGCAGAATGTCGCTGCGAGCAGCAGAGCGCCCAGTTCATTGGGCATCAGGCTGTTCTGCTGCATCTGTGCCATCAAGGCAAAACAGAATTCGCCACCCTGCGCCAACGCCAGGCCACTGCGCCATGCCGTTTCACTGTCACTGCCGCGCCACTTCACCAGCAGCGCAACGACGATGCCCTTGATGATCATCAGTCCCAGCGTCAGGCCGAGGATCAACAGGCTGTGGCTGACGAACAATTGCAGATTGATCAGCATGCCGATGCTGACAAAAAACACCCCGAGCAGAATGTCGCGGAACGGCCGAATGTCCGCCTCGATCTGATGCCGATAGTGGCTTTCACCCAGCAACATGCCGGCGAGGAAAGCCCCCAGAGCAGGCGACAAGCCCAGCAAATGCGTGAGCCATGCTGTCAGCAGTACGATCACCAGCGCCAGCAGCACGAATAATTCCGCCGAGCGCGACGCGGCAACTTCATGGAACAGCCGTGGTAGCAACCAGCGACTGGCCAGCAGCAGCCCGACAAACAGCACCACAGTTTTTGCCAGGGTCAGCGGTAAAGCCCAATACCAGGCCTGGTCGCTGCTGCCGGCAAACACCGGAACCAGCGTCAGCAGCAACACGGCGACGACGTCCTGAAACAGTAAAACGCCGACCGCATTCTGGCCGTGACTGCTGAATACCTCGCCGAGGCTGCCCAGCTCTTTGGTAACGATGGCCGTAGACGACAACGACAGCCCTGCGCCGAGCAACAGCGCAGGCGTCAGCGGCATACCCAGCAGCATCAGCAGCGAACCCAGCAACGCCGTGCTGATCAACACCTGCTGACTGCCCAGACGAAACACCACCTGACGCAGTGCAATCATCTTCGACAGGGAGAACTCCAACCCCAGCGAAAAGAGCAGGAACACCACGCCCAGTTCAGCCACATCGGGCAGGTGTTCGCTCTCATTGACCCAGTCGAAGGCACTCGGCCCGACCAGCAATCCGACGCACAGGTAACCCAGAACCGGTGGCAGGCGCAGGCGCCGGAACAGGGCAATCACCACGAGGGACGAGGCGAGGATGATCAACAGATTGGCAAACACGGGACACTCCGATGTCAGGCTCAAGCTTCTCAAGCGTAGAGGCAAAAAGTCCGGGAGGATCGCGTAATTGCCATTTCTGCCAACTGATGTGCGTCAGGGTTTTGCGCGTGCAGCGCTTGAGCCTTTGGGCGGTAGCGGGTCGACGGCATTTGGAGGCGAGCCTAGAATGGGCGAATTAATTGTTGGTTGAGCGCACATGCCTCCTGAATGTCAGCTGTTCGGCACCCTGGGGTGCCATCTCTGTGAAGTGGCTGAAGCCGAGCTGATGCCTTTTGTCGAGCATGGTCTGCTGGTCGAGCTGGTAGACATCGCTGAAGACGAGCGCTGGTTCGAGGCTTACAGCCTGCGCATCCCGGTACTGCGTCGGGTCGATACCGGTGCGGAACTGGACTGGCCGTTCAGCGCCGATCAAGTCGTGGCGTTCCTGCGCTGAGCGATTTTCGCAACGTGGCCCCGCTGGTCGTCACCGCGCATCCATCCCTTGGCACTTTGCGGTTTATTCGGTTACTGTATGTTCATACAGTAATTGCGTCAGAGGGATGAACCGTGGTCAATGTCGAACAGTTGAAGAACAGCGTGAACCGGATGTCGGTTGACGTGGTGCGCGAGGCCGTCCTCGAATTGCGCCTGGACGGGCTGGTCACGGAAGGCAAGACGCCGTTCAACAAACTGCATTTCAACACCTGTTTTGCCGAGATCGAAGCCTTGTTCCAGCGTGCCGGTTACCACCGGCAACTCGATGTGGTCGGCTATCAGGGTTTGCTGTACGCCTTGTATGACCCGGGACGCTGGGAGGCCGTCGATGTGCTGCGCTGGCTAAAGGAGTTCACCGAGGCCGCGGCGCTCAAATCGATTCCCGCCTGAGGATTCTGCGCTAGGTTCGTTTCCGTCGGTGTTGGATAATGCCGGCCTGTCTTGAGGATTCGAATTCGCGTATGTCCACCTCTACTTTCTCTGCTGCTCAGAATCAGGCCAGCACGCTGTACCTGCCGCCCGGTTCCTGGCTGACCGTGCTCGATTGCCTGTGCGAGCATTTCAGTGCGATTGGTCGCGAGCAATGGCTAGACCGGATTGCCCGCGGTCGGGTACTCGATGGTCAGGGCCAGCCGATCACGCTGGATCTGCCGTACAAGGAAGGTCTGCGGATTCACTACTTCCGCGAAGTGCCGGACGAAAAACCGATTCCGGTGGTCGAGTCAATTCTCTATGCCGATGAACATCTGGTGGTGGCCGACAAGCCGCATTTTCTGCCGGTGACACCCGCCGGCGAGTATGTCGAGCAAACCCTGCTGCGGCGCTTGATTCGGCGGTTGGACAACCCCCATCTGGTGCCGCTGCACCGGATCGATCGGCACACGGCGGGGCTGGTGATTTTCTCGGCCCATCCGCAAACCCGCTCGGCCTACCAGTCGCTGTTCCCGACACGGCAGATCGACAAGCGTTACGAGGCGATTGCCCCGGCCTTGCCCGATCTTGATTTTCCACTGATCCACAAAAGCCGCCTGGTCGATGGCCAGCCGTTCTTTCGCATGCAGGAAGGGCCGGGTGTCAGTAATACCGAAACAGCGGTGGAAGTCCGTGAAAAAAACGGTGAACTCTGGCGTTATGGGCTGTTCCCGGTGACCGGCAAGAAGCATCAACTGCGTGTGCACATGACCGCCCTTGGCGCGAGCATCTGCAACGATCCGTTTTATCCGGATGTGCTGAAAGACGTCGAGGATGACTACGCCAAACCGCTCAAGCTTCTGGCGCAGGGGCTGCGATTTATCGATCCGGTGACGGGTGAAGAACGGCAATTCGAGAGCCGGATCACTTTGCAGTGGTGAGGTGAGTCCACTTTCCAGCGCCCATGAAAAAGCCCGCAATAATGCGGGCTTTTCTGTATCCGGTGTCGACCCAGAGCTTACAGCTCTTTAACGGTACGAACCTGATCCTTGTTGATGCGGGTTTCTTTGCCGTCCAGCTGTTTGAACTCGTAGAAGCCCGAATCGTCATCGTATTTCGGGGTGTCGACGGCCTGGATTTCGCGACCGTCATTCAAGGTGATCACTGTAGGCGACGAGCAACCAGCGAGGGTAGCCAGGCCCAGTGCGAGCATGAAAGTGGCGAGGGTCCGTTGAGTCATGGGTGTGTCTCCGAATGGGAATTCTTTTGGTTACTGAGCTTGAGACGTATACAAGGCGTGAGAGTTCCTTGAGTGCTGTCAGTCTGACACAGTGTTGTGCGAATTTAACAGTTCGGGGGTATTGAGGTTGGCCAGTCGCGGGTCATTGTCAGGACATTCCAGTGCACAGGCGCCGAGGTTGCGCATGACCCGGCCAGGACTGCGCTCACCGCGGTTCCAGGCCTCTTCGAATGCAGGCAAAAGGGCGACCGGAATCACACACAGCAACGGTTCCCAATGTTCGTCATGGCGCAACATTAAAGGTTTTTCAGGATTCTGCCTGGCGGTCTCGCGCATGCTTTGCAGCAGCGCTGCGTCAATCCGCGGAACATCGCACGGCAACACCAGCAGGTGCGAGTGGCGGGCGGCGTTCAGGCCCGCAAGGATACCGGCCAACGGCCCGGGAAATCCGCCTTCGTCATCTGTGACCAACTGATCGGCAAACGGTGCATAACGCTCACGATTGCGGTTGCACGAGATGATCAGGTCATCAGTCAGCGCCCGCACCTGGCGGTGCAGATGGGCAATCAACGGTTCGCCCAGCCACTCCACCAGTCCTTTGTCCTGGCCGCCCATGCGTTGGCCGCGTCCGCCTGCCAGGAGCAGAATGGAGCAGGGTGGCAATTGCGTATTCAGGGGCATGGCAGCTCTCCACGGGGGCGGCGAAAAAATGGGGCGCTGTGATATAACACCGGGCTGTTTCTCCTACAACTGGACGAGCCTATGAAAGCCAAGGCTGATGTACCTTTCGTGCCGCTCAATATAGCGGTACTGACTGTCAGTGATACCCGTACCCTGGAAACCGACACCTCAGGCCAGGTCTTCGTCGACCGCTTGACGGCGGCTGGTCACCTTCTGGCGGAGCGGGTCTTGCTCAAAGATGATCTCTACAAAATTCGTGCGCAAGTCGCCAACTGGATTGCCGACGATGTCGTGCAAGTGGTGCTGATCACTGGCGGCACCGGTTTCACTGGTCGCGACAGCACGCCGGAAGCGGTAGCGTGCCTGCTCGACAAGCAAGTGGATGGTTTCGGCGAACTGTTCCGGCAAATTTCGGTAGCCGACATCGGCACCTCGACCGTGCAATCGCGCGCACTCGCCGGGCTGGCCAACGGTACGCTGGTTTGCTGCTTGCCGGGCTCGACCAACGCGGTGCGTACAGGTTGGGACGGCATTCTTGGCGAACAGCTCGATGCTCGACACCGCCCGTGCAATTTCGTTACGCATCTGAAACAGGCGGCGCCTTGTGAATCCCGTGGGTAAGCCGGGCAAGACCGCTAGCCTGATGCCCGTCGAGGCGGCGTTGGCGCGCTTGCTGGAACTGGCCGCGGCCTCGCCCATCAGCGAGCGTGAATACTTGCCGCTGGCCGAGGTTCAGGGACGGGTGCTGGCCGAGGATCTGATTTCGACCCTTGATCTGCCACCGTGGCCGAACAGCGCCATGGATGGCTATGCCCTGAATCTGGCCGACTGGACGGGCGCACCGCTGCCGGTCAGCCAGAAGGTTTTTGCCGGTCAGGCGCCCGAGCCTTTGCAGCGGGGAACCTGCGCGCGGATTTTTACCGGTGCGCCGGTTCCAGCGGGTGCAGATTGCGTCGAGATGCAAGAAAACGCCGAGGTCCAGGCCGATGGCCGGGTACGTTTCATCGAGACGATGGCCGCAGGACAGAACATCCGTCCGCAAGGTCAGGAGACCACGGTCGGTGAATTGATCCTTGAGGCTGGAACCCGGCTCGGCCCGATCGAGCAGGGCTTGTCTGCATCGTTGGGTTGTGCCGGGCTCAATGTCGTGCGCAAGGTCCGTGTGGCGGTGCTGTCGACCGGGGATGAACTGGTCGAACCGGGGCAGGCGTTAGGCCCGGGGCAGATCTACAACAGCAATCGCGTGGTGCTGTGCAGCTGGCTGCAGCGGCTTGGGTGTGAAGTGATCGATGCCGGTATTCTTCCGGATGATCTGGCCACCACCCGAAAACGTTTGGGCGAACTGCAGGACGTTGACTTGATTCTTTCCACCGGCGGCGTGTCGGTCGGCGAGGCCGACTTTCTTGGCATCGCGTTGCGGGAGGAGGGTGAGCTGGCGTTATGGAAGCTTGCGATCAAGCCCGGCAAACCATTGACCGTCGGCCATTTTCGCAATGTGCCAGTGATCGGTTTGCCAGGGAACCCGGCGTCGACGCTGGTGACGTTCGCCTTGCTGACTCGCCCTTATCTGTTGCGCCGGCAAGGTGTGAAGGATCTCGAACCGCTGAAGTTCAAGGTGCCTGCGGGCTTCGACTGGCCACAAGCAGGCAACCGGCGGGAATATTTGCGCGGTCGTCTTGAGCAGGGGCGGGCAATCATTTACCGCAATCAAAGCTCCGGTGTCCTGCGCAGTGCTGCCTGGGCCGATGGTCTTGTCGAGGTGCTGGAAGGAAGAACGCTGGTGGCCGGTGATGAGGTGGGTTTCATCCCGATGAGCGATCTTCTCGGTTGAAACTCGCTGCCGTGAGTGCCGTGCCGGTTGCAAACAACCGGCGCCAGCACTCCGGACATTCAGCCCACGAGCGTCACCAACTGATCAAAACGGCTGTTGGCCACCCAGCCCAGCAGACCCAATACCACTGCGGTTGCCCCTGCCGCATAGGCAAGACGATGCTTGATCGATTTGACGTCACCTCTGACTTCGTCCATGTCGCGTCGAATGTACTTGAGATGGGTTTCAAGCTCGGCAAATCGAGGTTCCATAGCGATGTCTCCAGTGGTTTTGGCGCGGTCTTTGGTATCGGTTTTATGCAGCAGGTGACAGTCACTGACGGGTACGGTCTGACTCACTGGTTTTCTGGCATCAACGCTTTGCATGAGCGCATCCGCCTTCTGCTTCGAGTTGACGTTGGCAACGGATGTCGCCCGATTGATTGTCGATAATCGTGAAGGTGTATCCACTCATTACATGCACGTCCTTGTGTATTGTTGGGTTGAAGATTGATAGCGCCGACACACGGTGGACTACACACAAAGTCTGGTCAATTAAGCCGTTTCCGCATTTTTTGTAAGAATAAATACCACCCTGTAGGACGCCACGGCCAGACGCTTGAATTAATTGCGATTCCAGCGACTTTTTTGTGCGCTTCGAGGGTCGGATATCTCATGACCCAACCATTGTCGGAGTGACTGTTATGAGTGAGCGAAGGGCGCTATTGATTCTGCATGGCAAGCAGGCACTCAACGAGTCGGTACGTGCCGCCGTCGAGGCCAAGCGCGAGAAAGGCTGGGAGCTGGCGGTTCGACTGACCTGGGAAGCCGGCGATGCGCAACGTCTGATGACGGAGGCGCTGGAGGCGGGGTACACGCAAATTATTGCCGGCGGCGGTGATGGCACCTTGCGCGACATCGCCGAAGCCCTTGCGCAACAACCCCATAAGGCCAGCCTTGTGCTATTGCCGCTGGGCACGGCCAACGATTTTTCTCGTGCGGCGGGTATCCCGCTGGAGCCGGCCGAGGCGCTTGAACTGCTTGATACACCGCCATCGGCTATTGATCTGGGCGAAGTGGGCGGGCAGATCTTCCTTAATATGGCCACGGGCGGTTTCGGCAGTCAGGTCACCGCCAACACCTCGGAAGACCTGAAAAAGGTCTTGGGTGGCGCTGCCTACCTGTTCACCGGATTGTCGCGATTCAGTGAGCTGCACGCCGCCCATGGTGAGCTGCAAGGGCCGGATTTCCATTGGCGTGGCGACCTGCTGGCGTTGGGCATCGGTAACGGTCGCCAGGCCGGTGGCGGGCACGTGCTGTGTCCGCAGGCGTTGGTCGATGACGGGATGCTCGATATCAGTATCCTGCCCGCGCCACAGGAGTTGGTCGGGACATTGAAGAACCTGCTGAGCGACGGCTTCGGCATCGACAACATGTTCGTCCGCACTCGCTTGCCGTGGGTCGAGATCAAGGTGGCCGAGGGGCTTTATATCAATCTTGACGGCGAACCGCTGGAGGGCGACAGCATGCGCTTTGAAGCGCGTCCGGCGGCGTTGCGGGTGCATTTGCCCAAGGGTTCACCGCTGTTGGGCGGCAAACCGTCGGTCAATCATCAAGGCTGATGATCTGCTCGCGCACGGCGAACAGCACGAGGCCCGCCACATCGTAGATTTGCAGGCGTTTCATGATCTGCGAGCGGTGGGTCTCGACAGTCTTGATGCTCAAACCGAGGCCGTTGGCAATTTCCCGGGTGGATTTGCCGCGCACGATCAGCCGGAGAATTTCCAGCTGACGCGCCGTCAGATTATGCGAGTCGGCCACTTCCGGTTGCTGCTTCTGATTCCGGGTCAACGCCTGGGTGATCACCGTGTGGGCGATCGCCGGACTCAAATAACGCTCGCCGTTGCGCAAGGCTTCCAGCGCGTGTTCGAGTTCGGTGGCAGTGGTGTCCTTCAGAAGATAACCGTGGGCGCCGGACTCCAGCGCCTGCATGATCAGCGCAGGGTCGGTGTGCATCGACAGAATCAGCACTTTGCTTTGCGGGCGCACGCGTTTGAGCCGTTGCAGGGCTTCGAGGCCGCCGGTTTCCTTCATGGAAATATCCAGAAGCACGATGTCGGGACGCAACTGCTCGACCATTTCGAGCAGTTGCGAGCCGTCATTGGCTTCGCCGATTACTGCGTAACCGGGAATATCCAATACCAGAGCGCGAACGCCGGCCCTGATCAGCGAGTGGTCATCCACCAGAAGTAAGTTACAAGTCAACGCATAACCTTATTCGTACTGGCCCGCTCGAGTGCCCGGGGCGCCCAGGGGAAAAGTGCTTCGATCCGAGTGCCATTGCCAGGCTCACTGGTGACGCTCAGCGTGCCACCCAATTGCTCGATACGTTCGGCCATCCCGGCCATGCCCCGTTGTCCTTCTCGTCCCGGATTGGCGGCTGGCGCAAATCCCTGGCCATCATCGGTGATCATCAGCGTCAGTCCCTGAGGCAGTCGCTGCACGCGTATCAGCAGATTTTTCGCCTGGGCGTGACGCAGGATATTGGTCACGGCTTCCTGCGCGATACGAAACGCGGCAACCGCCATTTCTTCAGGAATACCGTTGAGGCGCTGCTGGCAATCGAGGCTCCAGTGCACCGGGGTGTTGGCCAGTGTCTTGAGCAGGTGCGCGCGCAGGCTGGCCTCCAGGCCAAGGCTGGTCAATTGGCGCGGGTTAAGGATCGCCGAAACATCGCGCACCTTGTTGAGGGTTTCTTCCAGCGTGTCGCAAAGCGTTGTGCAGTGCTCTTGCAAATCTTCCGGCAGCCGCCGCTTGAGCCATTCGCTTTGCAGTTTGGCGGCGGTCAGCAACTGGCCAATGTCGTCGTGCAATTCGCGGCTGAGGCGATGGCGCTCGTTTTCCTGGACTTCGAGCAAGCGATCTGCGAGTTCCTGCGGCTGAAACTTTATCGATTTGCGCGACAGCCGATATTGCACCCATACACAAGCCGTGGCCGCGATGTTGAGCGACAGCAACCCGAAGTAAAGTGGCAGGGAAAAACCATAGGTCAGCAGACTGCCCAGTGCCGCGAGCACACACAATATGAGGGTGAACCGGCGGGCATTTTCCCGGGAGGGTGGCCATGTAGAGATTGACTTGAGGCTGGCGTACATAACGGATGGAGCCAATGGATGTTCGCTGCGGGTAGACCTGCCGAAGGCTGACGGGTCTCTGTCTGGAAATGCTGACAAATATATTATTGATTTCAACAGGCTTCAGTGAGCGGTATTGACCGTCAACTTCGCTGGATGTCGATCTCTGAAGTCACTGTGCCATTAAATTGAAAGCAACTAACGGTCGGCATAATACCACTTAAGATACCGTTGGTCGCGTTTGCCATATATGTCCAATGAGTCAGGAAATACGACATGTTGGACGTAAGTTCCATAATGGAAAAAGTCAGTTTATCGAGTTCGATAGATATCGTTACGTGTCCGAAGTTGGGTTGCCTGGACACAGGAAAACCCTGAGGCCTGCTGGAAAATATCCGCTCTGATCAGGTGGGTTATTTAATGGGTCTTGTCGCTGGCAGGTATGAACATTTCAATTACGACATGCCTTCGGTCAGGCCTGTCGCTCTGAATAGGACATAAGTGACAAAGGCTGTGACGCGGGTACCGGTTGAAAGCGAGTCTGGCCGACCTGGAAGGCGAAGGCCTCGAGCAACGAGGTCTGTTCACTGTCATCCAGGCTCAATTGCCCGGTGTTCTGATCAACCAGTTCGAGCTGCCAGGCCATCAGCGTGAAGCAGTCTTTCAAGGCCGCGAGCGCCTGTTCGTGCAGGTCGACATGATCCTGCGCGAGGTTGAGCAAGCCGTAAATGTGCAGGGAAAACTCGGAAACAGCTTCCAGGGCCAAAGCCTGGGCTCTGCCCGCGAGCTTGAGGAGGGTAGTAAGCATGCAATCGATGGCATCTTTGTCGTTGCTGATCAATTGCAGGTGGCTGAGGCACTCTTCGGACTTGGCCAGCAGCGTTTCCGCCTCGACAAGAAATTCGGGGAACCGCTGGGCCCACTCTTTACGGTCGATTGGCATGCTTATCTCCACCACGTCATGTCTGATGAGGGAATGCCGTGTGTGTCGACGATCATGAACCGTCGCGAGATCGCGCCCCGGTGCGCAGGTGCACAAGTTCGGGGTTTCAAGAGGATGTGTTTCCACTGAACTGCGATCGCACACAATAGCCTGACTCCGTTCATGCAATGAGAATGGCGTCACATTAATGGCTATTGGATATCGCGAATATCAGGTTGGGCCTGATTGTGGGTAGGGGAATCCCCTAGACGCGGGAACCTGGGACGCAAACCGAGGTCGCGCCGCAAGGACTGTAGCAGATGAAATCACGGGGGCCAGTAAACCATGATGTTAATGTGACATCAATGGTCGGATGTGGCATTTTGCTATGCGAATTTAGCAGTCATCAAGATTCGCCGCACGCAGCCGATAAACCCTCTTAGTGAAATCAACAGAACAAGCCCAGGAGTCATTGATGGCCGGCATTCTCGACACGGTAGACCAACGCACGCAACTGGTGGGTGAGAATCGCCTGGAAATTCTCATGTTTCGACTGGCCGGGCGCCAATTGTTCGCGATCAACGTGTTCAAGGTGCAGGAAGTGCTGCAGTTGCCGAAACTGACCCTGATGCCTCAGCGGCACCCGTTTGTCTGTGGCGTGGTCAATCTGCGCGGGCAGACGTTGCCGGTGATCGACCTGTCCCAGGCGATCGGCATGCGCCCGCTGGTGCCGGGGCCGAACAGCACGATCATCGTCACCGAATACAACCGCTCGGTGCAGGCTTTCCTGGTCGGTGGTGTGGATCGCATCGTCAACATGAACTGGGAAGCCATTCTGCCGCCGCCAACCAGCGCTGGCCGTCAGCACTACCTGACCGCGATCAGCAAGGTTGACGATCAACTGGTGGAAATCATCGACGTCGAAAAAGTTCTCGCCGAGATCGTTCCGTACAACGCCAAAGTCTCCCGCGAAAAGCTCGAAGATCCAGTGCTGGAGCGTGCCCGTGGCCGCGAAGTGCTGTTGGTGGACGATTCCAATGTGGCGCTTTCGCAATTGCGCGACACCCTTGGCCAGCTCGGGGTAAAAATGCACATTGCCAGCGACGGCCTGAAGGCGTTGAAAATGCTCAAGGCCTGGGCCGACACCGGCGTGAACATGACCGACAAGCTGCTGATGATCTTCACCGACGCGGAAATGCCGGAAATGGACGGTTACCGTCTGACCACCGAAATTCGCAATGATCCGCGTCTGCGCGGCCTGTATGTGGTGCTGCATACCTCGCTGTCCGGCAGCTTCAACGACTCGATGGTGAAGAAGGTCGGTTGCGACAATTTCCTCTCCAAGTTCCAGCCGGACAAACTGGTCGACGTGGTGCGCCAGCGCCTGATGCTCGACGAAGTCCCGGCCTGATCACACACCCTGTGCGGGAGTGAGCCTGCTCGCGATAGCGGGGTGTCAGCCCCGAGTCATTGCTTGCTACACCGCTATCGCGAGCGGGCTCACTCCTACAGTCTTTGCTCTTTGATTCCCTGAACCAGCTCGTATAGGGTGGCGTCTTTATCCTCCAGGGAGCTGGCCATGCTGCGTCTGAGCGCGCTTTATCGTTACCCGTTGAAATCCGGCAAAGTCGATGTGCTGCAAAGCGTCGATCTCGACAAGCTGGGGCTTGATGGCGACCGACGCTGGATGCTCGTGGACGAAGCCAGCGGCCGCTTCCTGACCCAGCGCGCTGAAGCGAAAATGAGCCAGTTGTCGGCCCTGTGGAATGCTCAGGGTGGGCTGACCCTCCGCGCTCCTGAACAGTCTGCCATCGACATTGCCTTGCCCGGCGATGACGCCGAACTGCGCGGCGTGACCATTTGGCGTGACACCCTGCGCGTGCCGGACGCTGGTGATGAGGCGGCGCGTTGGGTCAGTGATTTCATCGGTAAACCGACCCGCCTGGTACAGGTGCCGCTGGATCGCGCGCGCTCCACGCAGTCAGGTTTCGGCAAGGACGATGATCAGGTTGCGTTCGCCGACGGCTTTCCGCTGCTGCTGATCGGCGAGGCGTCGCTGCAGGACCTTGCGCAAAAGGTCGGGCGACCTTTGGAAATGCTGCGTTTCCGACCGAATCTGGTGATCGAAGGCAGCGAGGCTTACGCCGAAGATGGCTGGAAGCGTATTCGCATTGGCGATGTCGAGTTCCGCATCGTCAAATCCTGCTCGCGCTGCATTCTCACCACCATTGATCCGCAAACCGGCGAGCGCAGTGCTGACCGCGAGCCGCTGGCGACGCTGCAGAAGTACCGTGCTCAGGCAGATGGTGCGATGTTCGGTCAGAACCTGGTGAATGACAGTAATGGCCGACTTGAAGTGGGCATGTCGGTGGAAGTGCTCGAGTAAACGTCGCTGCCATAAAAAATGCCCGTGTCTTTACGCCACGGGCATTTTTTTGCGCTGTGGAACCCGCGGGTTTAGCCGCGGTATTCGCACAGGTAAGCGGTGTCGACCGCGACTTTCAGCTGGAACTTGCTGTTGGCCGGAACGTTGAACTGGCTGCCGGCGGCGAAGGTTTCCCAGTCGCTGCTGTCCGGCAGTTTGACCGTCAGTGCGCCCGACACCACGTGCATGATTTCACGTTGGCTGGTGCCGAATTCGTATTCGCCCGGGGCCATGACGCCGATGGTCGCAGGGCCTTCAGCAGTGCCAAAGGCGATCGACTTGACGGTGCCGTCGAAGTACTCGTTGACTTTAAACATGGGCGATTCCTCGAAAAGGGCTAAAAAGGGGGCGGCCAGTATGCACAAGGCTTTTGGCGCCGTCACGCGCCTAAAGTGGCAGAACCAGTGGCAGTAACCGCGCCGTATTGCGCGCATCCTCCAGCGCCCGGTGTTGCTGACCGCTGAACTGCATCCCGGCGAGTTGCAACGCGCCGTTCAGCCCCAACGGTCGCTCCAGGCGTCGGGCCTTGGCGAAGCGCTGCTTGAGATTCATGTGCGCCACTTTGCTCAAACCGCTGTCGATGTGCAGGCGTTGCCATTCCTGCAACAACTGCTTGCGATCATAATCGCCCCAACTGGCCCAGCCTTCGAGGCGGCTCTGATGCTGGGCGAGCCAACGCTCGAACGCCGGCCAGACCTCACTCAACGGCTGCGCCGAATCGATATTGGCCTGGGTGATGTGCGTGAGTTCACGACAAAACGGTGTCAGCAATGGGCGCCGCGTCGGTTTGACGAAGCGTTGAAAGTGATCCTGCTCGCGCCCGGCACGATCGACCAGCGTCGCGCCGATCTCGATTATTTCCATTTCCGTGACCGGCCAGCCACCCTCGTCGGTGGTGGCTTCCAGATCTATGACCAGCCAATGTGGCATCGCAGGGTTCCTGATTTCCGCGTCCTGATTATTCAGAGCGTAGTCAAACCCAGCGCTTGTGTGTGGGTGACTACTCGACCTGCAACAGAACCTGACGATTTTTTACCTGATCGCCAACCTTGACCTGCACCCGCTTGAGCACGCCATCGATGCCGGCCTTGAGCGGGTGCTCCATTTTCATTGCCTCCAGTACCACCAGCAACTGACCTTTGCTGACCGGGCTGCCTTCGCTGACCAGTACGTCGACGATGGCACCGTCCATTGGTGCTTTCAAGGTGCCGGAACTGACGCTGGTCTGACTGCTGATGATGGCGTGAGTTCGGTCCTCCAGCCGCAAGTTGCCAGGATGGGTGAACAGCCACAGCTGCTCGCCTTCGATACGGTAGGCGTGACGCTGGCGCAGGCCGTCGATTTCGAGTGTCACCGCGTGGGGGCTGCAGTCGATGATCCGCACTTCGAAACATTGTTCTGCCACCTGCACCTGAACGTTGCCATCGGCGCGCGCGAGCAGTTGCAAGGGCCAATTCTGTTCCTCCAGTCCCAGGCGATAATGCAGCGCAACACTGGCGTTATTGCGCCATCCGTTCAATGCGGGCCGATGCATCTGGGCGCCGGTCTGGTAGAACAATATGGCCGCCACGGTCAGCGCCTCGGCACTTGGCACGTGCGCCTGCAAGCAGGGATGCTCGCTGAAGTGTTGCGCGATGAACGCTGTACTGAATTCGCCACTGACGAACTGCGGATGCTGCAACAAGCTGACCAACAGACGCTGATTGCTTTGTACACCCAGCAACACCGTGTCCTGCACCGCGCGCAGGAGTTTGCGCCGCGCCTCCTCGCGGGTCGCGCCATGGGCAATCAGTTTGCCCAGCATCGGGTCGTAGAACGGGCTGACAGCCTGACCTTCAAGCAAGCCATGGTCGATGCGCACACCATGCTGCTGCGCGGGTTCCCAGGCTTGTATGCGGCCGGTTTGCGGGAGGAAACCTGCCGCCGGATCTTCAGCGTAAAGGCGTACCTCCATCGCATGGCCACTGAGCTGCACTTGATCTTGCGTCAGTGGCAACGGCTGCCCTTCGGCCACCAGCAGTTGCCAGGCGACCAGATCCAGCCCGGTGATCAGTTCAGTCACCGGGTGTTCGACCTGCAGGCGGGTATTCATCTCCAGAAAGTAGAACTGTCCACGCGCATCGAGCAGAAACTCCACGGTGCCGGCGCCCACGTAGTTCACTGCGCGCCCGGCCTGCAACGCCGCTTCGCCCATCGCCTGGCGCAGTTCGGCAGTCATCACCGGGCAGGGCGCTTCTTCAATGACTTTCTGGTGGCGGCGCTGGATCGAGCAATCGCGTTCGCCGAGGTAAATCAGATTGCCGTGTTGATCGCCGAACAGTTGCACTTCAACGTGGCGCGGTTCGATCAATGCTTGTTCGAGAATCAATTCGTCGCTGCCAAAACCGTTCAGGGCTTCGGAGCGCGCAGTGCGAAGTTGCGCGGGCAACTCGGATGCGTCGTGCACCAGGCGCATGCCGCGTCCACCACCGCCGGCGCTGGCCTTGATCATCAGCGGATAACCGATGCGTGCGGCTTCGCGCAGCAGGGTTGCGTCGTCCTGTTCGGCGCCTTGATAGCCGGCGATGCACGGCACGCCTGCGTCGAGCATGGCTATTTTCGACAGGCGTTTGCTGCCCATCAGTTCGATGGCTGCAGCGCTGGGGCCGATGAACGTCAGGCCGGACTGTTGGCAGGCGCGGGCGAACCCGGCGTTTTCCGAGAGAAAGCCGTAACCGGGATGGATCGCGTCGGCACCGCTGCGGCGGGCGGCATCGAGGATTGCCGGGATGTTCAGGTAGGACTCTTGCACGGGCGCCGGGCCGATGTGCACGGCTTGATCAGCCATTTTTACGTGCAGGGCATCGGCGTCGGCGTCGCTGTAGACGGCGACGGTTCGGTAGCCGAGAGCCTGAGCAGTGCGCTGGATGCGGCAGGCGATTTCACCGCGGTTGGCGATCAGGATTTTTTGCAGGGTGGGCATGGTGGGTTTCCTGAGGTTTGGCGGTGGATGTGGAGGCCTCATCGCGAGCAGGCTCACTCCTACAGGGGAAACGCATTCCAACTGTAGGAGCGGGCTTGCTCGCGAAGTTTTTCAGGTGGCCCACCGCGGTTTGCGTTTTTGCACAAAAGCCATCGTGCCCTCGATTCCTTCGTCCCCCGTTACCGCTTCGCTGAACCATCGAGCCGCTTCATCGAGCAATTCACTCGACGGCTGCCCGGCACTCGCCAACAACAACTTCTTGGTCATCGCATTCGCCTCCGGCGCACAACACAGCACATGTTGCAGCACCTCATCGAGGCGCTCGGCCAATGCCTGCGCATCCTGCTCGACAAAATGCACCAGGCCCAGACGCCGCGCCTGGTGACCATCGAAACGCGCAGCGGTGAGCGCCAGCCGGCGGGTCTCGGTCAGGCCGATGCGCTGCACGACAAACGGCGCGATCTGCGCCGGCAACAGGCCAAGACTGGTTTCCGGCAAACCGAATTGCGCCTGATGATCGGCGATGGCGATGTCGCTGACACACGCCAGACCGAAGCCGCCACCGAGCACGGCGCCCTGCAACAGCGTGATCAATACTTGCGGCGCGTGCTGCGCTTCTTCGAGCAAGGCGCCGAACGCGCGATTCAACTCTCGGTAGGCGTCGGCGCCCTGCGCGCGCGCATTGGCCATGTCCTTGATGTCACCACCCGCGCAGAAATGCCCGCCGGCGCCGCTGAGGACCAAGGCGCGAACCGCGCGATCATCACGTACTGCCGCGAACACCGCGCGCAATTCGGCGACCATTTGCAGGCTCATCGCATTGCGGCTGTCCGGGCGGTTGAGGGTGATGTGCAACACGCCGCCATGCGTTTCCAGCAGTAGCGTCTGACAATCGGGCAGGTTGCTCATTTCTTTTTCCCCGGCAGAATGCCCATCAGTTTGCAGATGATCCCCAGCATGATTTCGTCGGCACCGCCGCCAATCGACACCAGACGCACATCGCGATAGGCGCGGGCCACCGGGTTGTCCCACATGAAACCCATGCCGCCCCAATATTGCAGGCAGCTGTCGCTGACTTCGCGGCCGAGGCGCCCGGCCTTGAGCTTGGCCATCGACGCCAGGCGCGTGACGTCCTGACCCTTCACATACTGCTCGGTCGCCTGATAGACCAGCGCGCGCAGGCATTCGATTTCGGTCTGTAATTCGGCGAGGCGAAAGTGGATAACCTGGTTGTCGATCAGCGCATTGCCGAAGGTCTTGCGCTCCTTGCAGTACTCGATGGTGCTGTCGACGCAATATTCCAGGCCCTTGATCATGTTCGCCGCGCCGAACAGGCGTTCCTCCTGAAACTGCAACATCTGCATCATGAACCCGGCGCCTTCGTGGCCGATGCGATTGCGCTGCGGCACGCGCACGTCGTCGAAAAACACCTGGGCAGTTTCCGAGCTGCGCATGCCGAGTTTGTCCAGGTGCGAGCTGAGGCTGATCCCCGCTGTGTTCATCGGCACCATGATCAGCGACTTGTTGATGTGCGGTTTGTCGTCCGAAGTGTTCGCCAGCAGGCAGATGAAGTCGGCGCTCGGCGAGTTGGTGATCCACATCTTGCTGCCGTTGATCACGTAGTCGTCACCGTCCTTGCGCGCAGTGGTTTTCAGCCCGGCGACGTCGGAGCCGGCACCGACTTCGGAAACGCCGATACAGCCGACCTGCTCGCCGGTGATGGCCGGGCGCAGGAATTCGTCGCGCAATTCATCGGAGCCAAAGCGGGCGAGGGCGGGGGTGCACATGTCGGTCTGTACGCCGATCGACATCGGAATGCCGCCGCAATGAATGGTGCCGAACTCTTCGGCGGCGACAATCGAATAGCTGTAATCGAGGCCCATGCCGCCGAATTTTTCCGGTTTGGAAATGCCCAGCAAACCGAGATCGCCGGCCTTGCGGAAAATCTCGTGGATCGGAAAGCGGCCGGCCTTTTCCCATTCGTCGACGTGCGGATTGATCTCGTGCTCGACGAACTGGCGGACGGTACGGCGCAAGGCTTCGTGTTCCGGGGTGAAGATCATTTTTTATTGTTCTCCGTAGGATCCGTGGCGGTCAGAACCGGCTGACGCCGAAGCTGTTGGGTTGCAGCGTGCGAATGTCGGCTTCGTGGCAGATGTCCAGCAAATAGCCGAGCAGGGTGCGCGTGTCGCGTGGATCGATCAGCCCGTCATCCCACAGATTGGCGCTGCCGTAGAGCGCGGTGGACTGGCTGTCGAGTTTCTGCGCGGTGACCTGTTCGAGCATGTCGAGCATTTTCGGGTCCGGCACCAGGCCGTCCTTGAGTTGTTTGGCCTCGGTAACGATGCGCAAAACCTTGCCGGCCTGCGCGCCGCCCATCACCGCCGTGCGGCTGTTTGGCCAGGCAAAGATAAAGCGCGGATCGAGTCCGCGTCCGCACATCGCATAGTTGCCGGCACCGTAGGAACCGCCGACGACGATGGTCAGTTTAGGCACCCGCGCATTCGCCACCGCCTGAATCAATTTCGAACCGTGTTTGATCACGCCTTGTTGCTCGGATTCGGTGCCGACCATGAAGCCAGTGGTGTTGTGGAAAAACAGCAGCGGCGTCTGGCTTTGATCGCACAGTTGAATGAACTGCGCTGCCTTGCTCGCGCCGTTCGGGGTGATCGGTCCGTTGTTGCCGATGAAACCGCAGGCGCGACCCTGGATCTTCAATTGGCCGCAGATGGTTTGCTGATCGAACTCGCCCTTGAATTCGAGAAAGCACGATTCATCGGCAATACGCGCGATGATTTCGCGCACGTCGTAAGGCTTTTTCGGATCGTCAGGGATCAAGCCGAGCAGTTCTTCGATCGGGTAGAGCGGCTCTTTGTATTGCGGCTCCGGCAGCCATGGCAGTTGCTCGTTCCACGGCAGCATGCGGAGGATTTCACGCACCTGGCGCACGCCATCGGCATCGTTTTCCGCCAGGTATTCAGCCGTGCCGGCGACCTGCGCGTGCATCTCGGCGCCACCGAGTTCTTCATCGGTGGCGACTTCGCCGGTCGCCGCTTTGAGCAGCGGCGGTCCGGCGAGAAACAGCTTGGCCTTGCCGCGCACCACCACTACGTAATCCGACAGGCCTGGCTGATAGGCGCCGCCGGCCGTGGCCGAGCCATGGACCACGGTGATCTGTGGCAAACCCAGCGCCGACATGCGCGCCTGATTGGCGAAACTGCGCGCGCCTTCGACGAAAATCTCGGCGGCGTAATTGAGGTTGGCGCCGCCGCTTTCGGCGAGGGTGATCACCGGCAGTTTGTTTTCCTGGGCGATCTGTTGCAGGCGCAGGGATTTTTTCAGACCACTCGGCGAGATCGTGCCGCCCTTGATCGCACTGTTATTCGCCACGACCATTGCACGGATACCGGAGACATAACCGATGCCGGCGATCAGTCCGCCACCGGCCGCGCTGCCGTCCTTGTCGTCATGCAGCTTGTAACCGGCGAGGCTGGCCAGTTCCAGAAACGGTGCGCCGGGATCGAGCAGCAGGTTCAGGCGTTCGCGCGGGAGCAATTGCCCGCGTTTGTCGAACTTCTCCTTCGCTTCGGCCGCTTTGTTCAGCAGGTTTTGTTCGAGCTGCTGCACTTGCTCGATGGCCGCAAGCATCGCCGCCCGATTACCGGCGAAGGCCTCACTGTGCGGGTCGAGTTGGGACTGGATCTGCGGCATGGCTTACTCCTTGTCCTTGAGGACATCCGGAAGGTACGCCCGGTGAAAACCATTGAACGACTCGCTGTGAGTCGCCTTGTGCAGCGGCCACGCGCGACTGCCAAGGCTGGCCGCACCATCGATTTTCAAGGTGCTGCCGCTGATGAACGCCGCCGCCGGGCTGAGCAGAAACACGATCGCCGCGCTGACTTCCGATTCGGTGCCGATGCGCTTGAGTGGCACATGCTCGCGCAGGGTCGGAATCACCGCTTTGAACGCACCTTCATAAGTGTCCATGCCGCTTGAGGCGATCCAGCCCGGCGCCACAGCGTTGACCCGCACGCCGGCATAACCCCATTCGAACGCGGCGGTCTTGGTGAAGTTATCCATGCCCGCACGCGCCGCGCCCGAATGACCCATGCCGGGCATGCCGCCCCACATGTCGGCGAGCATGTTGACGATGTTGCCGCCGTGTTTGCTCATCGACTGGTTGAACACTTCCCGCGCCATCAGAAAGCCGCCGACCAGATTGGTACGCAGCACGGTTTCGAAACCTTTCTGATTGATCGAGGCCAGCGGCGACGGGTATTGGCCGCCCGCATTGTTGACCAGTCCATGAATCGGCCCGTGCTCGGCGATCAGCTCCCTGACCAGTTGTTTCACCGCTTCTTCATCGCGGATATCGCAGGCCTGCCAGTGCGCACGGCCACCGTCCTCGGCGATTTCGGCGGCGACCTTTTCGAGCTTTTCCGGCTTGCGCCCGACCAGCAGCACATTGGCGCCGAGTGCTGCCAGTTCATGTGCGGTGCAGCGGCCGATGCCGCTGCCACCACCGGTGACAATGATGGTCTGGCCGCTGAACAGATCGGCGTTGAAAATCGACGCGTAAGCCATGCAAACCATCCTCTAGTCGAGCTGTTCGGCGATGCTCTGCGGCACCGGGATCTGGATTTCCAATAATTGCTGGGCGAAGGCTTTGCCTTGCGGGTCGATGCGCAGACTGGCCACGCCGCCACCGCCGAGAGCGTTTTCCAGGAGAAAATTGAGGCTGTGGGTGCCGGGCAGATACCAGCGTTCGACGCGGCCGTGGATCGGATCGAGCACATGGCTCATCCAGTCGACGATCACGGCCGGAGTCAACGCTTCGGCAATCCACGGCAGATATTCAGGCTGGCGCGGCATCACGCCGATGTTGCTGTGATTGCCCTTGTCACCAGAGCGCGCCACGGCCAGTTTTACCAGCGCCACGCTGGCATCGGCGCGGCCCTGTGGTTTTGGTGGTTGATGAGCAATCGGCAAGTCTTCGCTGTCGAGCGCCACCTGCGCGGGCAGGGCGCAAGGATGGCGCTCACCGGCCATCTCGATTTGCAGGGTGCAGGCGCTTTTCTCGATCAGGAACGAGAACAGCCGGATCAGCGGGTACACCGTTGGCCGTCCACCGACGATGCCGGTCAGCCCCGGCGCCATGCCGGTCGCGGCCTGGGCGATTTCCCGCGAGAACAGTACCAATGCCTGTTTGTGCGGATGCCGCACGGCGAGTTTGATCACTACTTCGCGACTGTCGCGGCGCTGACCGTGGGGGCCGTAGGTGGCTTCGCTGCCGAGCAGTTCGATACTGGTTTCGCTGTAGGGTGCCCAGCCGCGCTGGCTGAACATCTCTGCGGTTTTATCGATGATCGCCTGACTGACGCGCTGAGCCTTTTCCACCGCATCGATGCCGGCAATCAGGCAACTGGCGGTGCAGCGGAAACCATCCGGCGAGGTCGCGCTGACCTTGTATTTGTCACTCGGCGGCAAGCCTTTGGCGCCATGCACATGGACGATGTTCTTGCCTTGCTGCTGAAGCCTGACTTCAGTGAAATCGCAGACCACATCGGGTAACAGATACGCCTGAGGGTCACCAATTTCATAGAGCATCTGTTCGCCGACCGTCAGCGGTGTGACCAGTCCGCCGGAGCCCTCGGGTTTGCTGACGGTGAATTGGCTGTCGGCGCTGACTTCAACGATAGGAAAGCCGATGTGTTCGTAATCCGGCACGTCGCGCCAATCGGTGAAATTGCCGCCGGTGCATTGCGCGCCACATTCGATGATGTGCCCGGCCAGCGCGGCTTGCGCAAGTTTGTCGTAGTCGTGCCATGACCAGCCGAATTCGTGCACCAGTGCGGCGCTGACCACGGCGCTGTCGACCACTCGCCCGGTGATGACAATGTCGGCGCCCAGGCGCAGGGCTTCGACGATGCCCGGTGCGCCGAGGTAGGCGTTGGTCGACACGCACAGCGGCGGCAGCGGGGCGCCGCTGAACATCTCGCGGATGCCACTGAGCTGTTTGAATTGCGGTTGCAGATCATCACCCAGTAAAACGGCGATCTTCAGTGTTACTCCGGCCTTGTCGCAGGCTGCTTGCAATGCGGCGGCGCAGGCGAGCGGATTGACCCCGCCGGCGTTGCTGATGACGCGGATGTTCTGTTCTGCCAGTTGTGGCAACAGCGGCGTCAGGACTTCGATGAAGTCACCGGCGAAACCCGCCTGCGGATCTTTCATGCGTGCGCCGGCCATGATCGACAGGGTGATCTCGGCCAGGTAATCGAACACCAGATAATCCAGGCGCCCTCCGGCCACAAGCTGCGCGGCGGCGGTAGACGTGTCTCCCCAGAATGCACTGGCGCATCCGATGCGGACGGTGTTTGGCATTTTTATCTCCGACTCAGGAACCTGCGACAGAAGTGCCTTGAGGCTACCAAGCAAGCGCTTGGTTTGTAAATGGCTAAGATTATCTTCTGCCCAAGCGCTTGCTTGGTCGTCGCTGGCGGCTTAAATTGCGCGCAACCCTGCGGTTTCAGGGGGCAACAGACTGATCGACTGTAGGAGAGAACGGGTGGACGAGCAAAAAGCCCTGAGGGTCATGCGCGAATTGGTCGACGAAGGTCAGTTGACCGACCCGGACAGCGCCCGCGGCAAATTGCTGCAAGTGGCGGCTCACCTGTTCCGTAACAAAGGTTACGAACGCACCACGGTGCGTGATCTGGCCGGTGCAGTCGGCATTCAGTCGGGGAGCATTTTTCATCACTTCAAAAGCAAGGATGAAATTCTCCGTGCGGTGATGGAAGAAACCATCCGTTACAACACTGCATTGATGCGCGCGGCACTCGCCGAAGCCGGCAATGTGCGCGAGCGGGTGCTGGCGCTGATCCGCTGTGAATTGCAGTCGATCATGGGCGGCAGTGGCGAAGCGATGGCGGTGCTGGTTTACGAATGGCGCTCGTTGTCCGAAGACGGCCAGGCCAAGGTGCTGGCGTTGCGCGATGTTTATGAAGAGTTGTGGCTGCAAGTGCTCGGCGAAGCCAAGGCGCAAGGTTTTATTCGCGGCGACGTATTTATTACCCGACGTTTCCTCACGGGCGCACTGTCCTGGACCACCACCTGGTTCCGTGCTGGCGGTGGTTTGAGCCTCGAACAGCTGGCGGAAGAGGCGTTGATTCTGGTCCTCGAAGAACGTTGAGCGACTTTCTATTGAGCCGGGAAACTGGCTAACTGGGCGAAACCGCCTAGCTTGAATGCAATGATCGGTATTTTTTCGGGGAGTGGGGTGTTTTGAAGTCTTCGCCAATTCGGACGGCTGCGGGGTTGATGCTCGCAGCGCTGGCTGCAATATGGGTATTGCCCGCTCAGGCAGCGCAACTGGTTCGGGTCGGCGCGGCGCATTTTCCGCCTTACACCGTTCGCCCGGAAAACGGTGCCGACACCGGCCTGCTGCCGCAATTGGTCGAGGCCCTGAACGCGCAGCAAAGCGACTACCAGTTCGTCCTCGTGCCGACGTCGATTCCACGGCGCTTTGGTGATTTCAAGCAGGGCCGGATCGACATGGCGATCTTCGAGAATCCGGAATGGGGCTGGAAGGATATTCCTCACACCGATGTCGATATGGGCCTGGAAGACGCCGAGATTTTCGTCGCGCAACGTGAAGACGGGCGCCAGCAAAATTACTTCGCCAGCCTGACCGGCAAGCGTCTGGCGTTGTTCAGCGGCTATCACTATGAATTCGCCAGCTTCAACGCAGACCCCAAGTTCCTTGCACAGAACTTCAACGCGACGTTGACCTATTCTCACGACAGCAACTTGCTGATGGTCCTGCGCGGGCGCGCCGATATTGCGCTGGTGACGCGTTCCTATCTGTTCGATTATCTGCTGCGCAATGAAAAAGTCCGTGAGGAGCTGCTGGTCTCGCAGCGTATCGATCAGGTCTATCACCATTACGCGATCCTGCGGCCAACCGCGCCGATCACCGGCGAGGCATTTTCCAGACTGCTGCAGGGTTTGCGCGACAACGGTGAAATGCTGAAGATTTTCGATCCGTACAAGATTGCCGTGGTGCCAGTGCCTCACCACTGAGGCAGTGATTTCCCGGCAAAGGCTAAATTTCCCTGCGCGGATCACGTCCCATCGTTGAACTGTCGACGATTATCGTGAGCCCGACCCATGTCCAATCTGAATGAACTGACTGCCCTTGCGTTGCCTTCGGGCAGTCAACTGATCGCTGATGCCACCGAAAGCCGTCTGAGCCTGAGCCTGGACGGGCAGCCGCTGATTCGCCTGCGCCTTGATCGTGAGGCCAAAGGGCCGATTCAGATCGATGAGCGTTTTGCCTTGCCGCCCGGGCAAGCGCTGTGGGCCGCCTGTTATTGGCTGTTCGCCCGCGATCCTGACTGCCAGCAATTGACCTGGCAACTGGATCAGCCGCCGACCGAAGCGTTGCTCAGCGGTTTGCTGGTAAGCACTGAAGTGGCCGGCGAATATCGCTGCGAACGCACGCTGTTCTGGCAACTGCCGCAGCCGTGGCTCGGCACTTCGCTGACCGGCAGCTACCCGCAGCAAATGGTCATCAGCCAAGGCAAGCGCCATCCGCTGCGACCGGTGAAGCCGCGTGGTGAAGTCTATCGGCGTTTCGATGCGCGCCTGGGTGCGTGGATTTCCCTGCGAACCGTGGAGATCGAAGAAGATCTGCCGCGATTCAATCGCTGGCAGAACAGCCCTCGTGTCGCCAGTTTCTGGCAGGAGGAGGGCAGTATCGAAAAGCATCGTGAGTACCTGAGCAAACTCGACACCGATCCACACACGCTAACGTTGATCGGCTGCTTCGATGATCAGCCTTTTGCCTATTTCGAGGCTTATTGGGCCAAGGAAGATCGCATCGCGCCGTTCTACGATGCCGATAACTTCGACCGTGGCATTCACATGCTGGTCGGCGAGGAAGATCACCGCGGCCCGCACAAAGTGGCGAGCTGGTTATCGGCGCTGGTGCATTACCTGTTTCTCGATGATCCGCGCACCCAGCGGGTGGTCGCCGAGCCGCGTGCCGATAACGCGAAAATGATTGGCCATATGCAGAATCAGTGCTTCCACTGCGAGAAGGAATTCGACTTCCCGCACAAGCGCGCGGCGTTGATGATTCTGGGGCGTGAGCGGTTTTTTGATCGGTGCAATTTGGCTTGAAGTGACCTGAAAGCAAAAGATCGCAGCCTTCGGCAGCTCCTACATTTGGAATGCGTTCCGCTGTAGGAGCTGCCGCAGGCTGCGATCTTTTTCTATCTGACGACGCGGTCTTACCGGCGACCGGCAATCACCACATCGCGGCGACTGCTCGAGACCTTGCGGCAGTGCACCAGCGCATCGCGAATCATGAAGTTGACCAGGGTCGGCGATACGCCCAGTTCCTTGGCAATGTCTTTCTGCGGCACACCGTGCAGGCGATACATCTCGAATGCATAACGGGTGCGGCTTGGCAGCTCGGTCAGCGCGTCGGCGATGTGTTCCAGGGTGGAGAAATTGATGTGCGAGGTTTCCGGCGAAGCACCCTGAATGACCACGTTCAGCCCTTCCTCTTCAGGGCCGGCGTACTTCTGCTCGAGCGCCTGTTTGCGGTAGTGATCGATGGCGAGGTTGCGCACGATCTGAAACAGATAACTCAGCTGGGCCTTGATCGACGACGTGATCGGTGGTGCCGATTGCAGTCGGAAAAACGCATCCTGCACCACATCCTCGGCACGCGAGCGGCAGCCGGTAATGCGCGCTGCAATCTTGACCAGAATCAGTCGATTTTCGACGAATGCCTGAAGTAGCGGTGAATCGCACCTGCTTGTGGATACTTGTTCCGTCATGGAAATCACCTTGCTGCCAAATAGGTTAGTGGGACGCCTGGGGGACGGGGCCGTCCTACACATCGAGCGACAAATTATGTTGAATGATAATGATTGTCAATTGAGAAAAAGAATTAATGATCCACAACGGTGCGTTCTGCGAACTGCGACACGCGGCCGCACCCCGGCCCCATTGGCTATCCAGCCTGCCGACTAATTATTTCAAGACGTCATCCGTTCTCATTGGTGAATGGTTCCGGGTACAGAGCCCCGGCCAGACAGCATTCCCATGCCTTGCGCGGTCGGCACAGACCGCGCCCTGCATGCCCTTGAGGGGCGTGACGCAGCAACCCGATTCCATTAGCAAGCCGAATTCAGGCAGGAAACCTCATGACCGACGCGTTCGAACTCCCCAGCACCCTGGTCCAAGCCCTCCAGCGCCGCGCGGCCCTGACGCCGGATCAACTGGCCTTGCGTTTTCTCGCCGAAAACGCAGAGCAAGCTGTGGTACTCAGCTATCGCGAACTCGATCAGCGCGCGCGCACCATTGCTGCCGCGTTGCAGGCTGAAGCGCAATTCGGTGATCGCGCGGTGTTGCTGTTTCCCAGCGGTCCGGACTACGTCGCGGCGTTCTTTGGTTGCCTGTACGCCGGGGTGATCGCGGTGCCGGCCTATCCGCCGGAATCCGCGCGTCGCCATCATCAGGAACGTTTGCTGTCGATCATTGCCGATGCCGAGCCGCGTCTGTTGCTGACCAGTGCCGAGCTGCGCGACGCCTTGCAGCAGATCGAAGGCGCGCCGCCGCTGCTGTGCGTCGATACCCTCGACAGTGCACAGGCCGAAAACTGGGTTGAGCCGAACCTGCCGCAAGATCACATCGCCTTCCTGCAATACACCTCCGGCTCTACCGCTTTGCCCAAAGGCGTGCAGGTCAGCCACGGCAATCTGGTCGCCAACGAACTGTTGATCCGCCATGGTTTCGGCATTGACGTGAACCCGGACGACGTCATCGTCAGTTGGCTGCCGCTGTACCACGACATGGGCTTGATCGGTGGCTTGCTGCAACCGATCTTCAGCGGTGTGCCGTGCATCCTGATGTCGCCGGCGTACTTCCTCGGTCGGCCATTGCGCTGGCTCGAAGCAATCAGCCAATACGGCGGCACCATCAGCGGCGGGCCGGATTTTGCCTATCGCCTGTGCAGCGAACGGGTCAGCGAATCGGCGCTTGAACGCCTTGATCTGAGCCGTTGGCGCGTGGCTTATTCCGGCTCCGAGCCGATCCGTCTCGACACCCTCGAACGCTTCGCCGAAAAGTTCGCCGCGAGCGGTTTCAGTGACGACAGTTTCATGGCCTCGTACGGTCTGGCCGAGGCCACGCTGTTCGTCGCCGGCACGCCGCGCGGCACTGGCATTCCGGCACTGCGTGTGGACGATCAGGCCCTGGCACAAAACCGTGCCGAGCCGGGCGAGGGCAGCCCGATCATGAGCTGCGGGATCAGCCAACCTGAGCATGCGGTGCTGATCGTCGAGCCGAATACGCGGGTAGAACTCGCCGACAACGCCATCGGCGAAGTCTGGGCGGCCGGCCCGAGCATCGCCCTCGGCTACTGGCGCAACCCCGAGGCCAGCGCCAAGACCTTCGTCGAGCACGCCGGCCGCACCTGGCTACGCACCGGCGACCTCGGTTTTATCCGCGACGGCGAGTTGTTCGTCACCGGCCGCTTGAAAGACATGCTCATCGTGCGCGGCCATAACCTGTATCCGCAGGACATCGAGAAGACTGTCGAGAACGAAGTGGAGGTCGTGCGCAAGGGCCGCGTCGCTGCATTCGCGGTCAATCAGAATGGCGCGGAAGGCATCGGCATCGCTGCGGAAATCAGCCGCAGCGTGCAGAAAATCCTGCCGCCGCAAGCGCTGATCAAAGCCATTCGCCAAGCCGTGGCCGAGGCGTATCAGGAAGCGCCGAGCGTGGTGGTGTTGCTCAATCCGGGCGCGTTGCCGAAAACCTCCAGCGGCAAGTTGCAACGTTCGGCCTGCCGCAATCGGTTGGCCGATGGCAGCCTCGACAGCTACGCGGTGTTCCCGTCAACCGCCTCTGAAACCCAAGAAGCGACCACCAGCGTCTCTGAACTCGAAGCCCTGATCGGCAAGATCTGGGCCGAGCAACTCAACGTCAAACAGGTCAACGCCGACGATCACTTCTTCCTGCTTGGCGGCAACTCGATCGCCGCCACGCAAGTGATCGCCCGCGTGCGTGAAGAACTCGCTCTTGAGCTGAACCTGCGCCTGCTGTTCGAAGCGCCGACGCTGTCCGCGTTCGCCGCAGCCGTGGCGCAACAGCAGCAAGACGGCGGCAGTGCCCAAGGTGCAATCGCCGCACTGTCGCGCAGCGAGCCGATGCCGCAATCGCTGGCGCAAAACCGTTTGTGGATCACTTGGCAACTCGACCCGCAAAGCAGCGCCTACAACATTCCCGGTGCCCTGCGCCTGCGCGGCGAACTCGACGAAGACGCCTTGCGCGCGAGCTTCCAGCAACTGATCGAGCGCCACGAATCCCTGCGCACACGCTTCTTCGAACGCGACGGCGTGGCCCTGCAACAAGTCGATGCCGCCGCCGAATTCAACCTGCAACTGATCGACATCAGCGATCTGCCGGCGCATGAGCGCGAAGCCCGCGCGCAGCAGATCCGCGAAGACGAAGCGCGCAGCCAGTTCGACCTGGAAAAAGGCCCGCTGCTGTGGGTGACGCTGGTGCGTCTCGACGACGAAGATCACCAGTTGCTGGTGACGCTGCACCACATCATCGCCGATGGATGGTCGCTGAATATCTTGATCGACGAATTCTCGCGCCTGTACGCCGCCGCTTCGCAGGGCGCGACGGCCAGCCTCGCGCCACTGCCAACCCAGTACGCCGACTACGGCAGCTGGCAGCGCCAATGGCTGGCGCAAGGTGAGGGCGAGCGGCAACTGGCCTACTGGAAAAACCAGTTGGGTGACGAGCATCCAGCGCTGGAACTGGCCACCGATTACCCACGATCCGCCAAGCAAACTCACAGTGCAGCACGCCACACCGTACGTCTGGGCGTGAGTCTCAGCGATGCGATCCGCAACACCGCGCAGGCGCATCAGTCGACGCCGTTCATGCTGCTGCTCTCGGCATTCCAGAGCTTGCTGCATCGCTACAGCGGTCAGCGCGACATCCGCATCGGCGTGCCGAATGCCAACCGTCCGCGCCTGGAAACCCAAGGCTTGATTGGCTTCTTCATCAACACCCAGGTGCTGCGCGCAAAGATCGATTCGCGCCTGTCGTTCGTCGAGCTGCTGGGCCAGACTCGCGAGGCCACACTGGGTGCGCAGGCGAATCAGGATCTACCGTTCGAGCAACTCCTCGAAGCCTTCCCGCAGGCCCGTGAACAAGGTCTGTTTCAAGTCATGTTCAACCATCAGCAACGCGACCTCAGTGCGCTGAAACGCCTGCCGGGTCTGCTTGCCGAAGAGCTGCCGTGGCACAGCCGCGAAGCCAAGTTCGACCTGCAACTGCACAGCGAAGAAGACCGTAACGGTCGCCTGACGCTGTCGTTCGACTACGCCAGCGAACTGTTCGACGCGGCAACTATCGAGCGGCTGTGCGAGCATTTCAGCAACCTGTTGCGCGATGTCTGCGAGCGCCCGCAGCAAGCCATCGGCGACCTGCAACTGCTCACCATCAACGAGCACGATCAGCAAAAAAACTGGAGCGTCGCGCCGTGCACCCCGGCGCAACAATGGCTGCCGGAACTGCTCAACGAACAGGCCCGCCAAACCCCGGAACGCACCGCGCTGGTGTGGGAGGGCGGCAGCCTCGACTTCGCCGAACTGCACAACCAGGCCAACCGCCTCGCGCACTATTTGCGCGACAAAGGTGTCGGTCCGGATGTCTGCGTGGCTATCGCCGCCGAGCGTTCGCCGCAGCTGTTGATCGGTCTGCTGGCGATCATCAAGGCTGGCGGCGCCTACGTGCCGCTGGACCCGGATTACCCGGCCGAGCGTCTCGCCTACATGCTCAGCGACAGCGGCGTCGAACTGCTGCTGACCCAGACCGAATTGCTTGACCGTTTGCCGGCCAGCGACGGCGTCAGCGTCATCGCCATGGACGCGCTGCACCTGGAAAACTGGCCGAGCCAGGCGCCGGGCTTGCACCTGCACGGCGACAACCTCGCCTACGTGATCTACACCTCGGGTTCCACCGGCCAACCGAAAGGTGTCGGCAACACCCACGCGGCACTGGCCGAACGTCTGCAATGGATGCAGAACACTTACGCGCTGAATGAAACGGATGTGCTGATGCAAAAGGCGCCGATCAGTTTCGACGTATCGGTGTGGGAATGCTTCTGGCCGTTGATCACTGGCGCACGTCTGCTGATTGCAGGTCCCGGTGAACACCGCGATCCGCATCGAATCGCCCAGCTTGTTCAAGAGCATGGTGTGACTACGCTGCACTTTGTCCCGCCGCTGCTCGCGCTGTTCATCGACGAACCGCTGAGCGCCGAATGCACCAGCCTGCGCCGGGTGTTCTCCGGTGGTGAAGCGCTGCCCGCCGAACTGCGCAACCGCGTGCTGGCGCAATTGCCGGCAGTGCAATTGCACAACCGTTACGGCCCGACCGAAACCGCGATCAACGTCACCCACTGGCATTGCACCGCTGCCGATGGCGAGCGCTCGCCGATCGGCCGGCCGCTGGGCAACGTGATTTGCCGCGTGCTCGATGCCGATCTCAATCCGGTGCCGGCCGGTGTGCCGGGAGAGTTGTGCATCAGCGGCATCGGTCTGGCTCGCGGTTACCTCGGTCGTCCGTCGCTGACCGCTGAACGCTTTGTTGTCGATCCGTTGGGCGAGCAGGGCGCGCGTTTGTACCGCACTGGCGACCGTGCGCGCTGGATAGCCGATGGCGTGATCGAGTACCTCGGTCGTCTCGATCAGCAGGTCAAACTGCGTGGTTTCCGCGTCGAGCCGGAAGAAATCGAAGCGCGTTTGCTCGCACAGAACGGCGTCGCTCAAGCCGTGGTGCTGGTGCGCGAAACCGCTGCCGGCGCGCAACTGATCGGCTACTTCACTGCAACCGATGCCAGCGTTGATGCAGACGAGCAAATCACCCGGCTGAAAACTGCACTGGCCGCCGAGCTACCGGAATACATGGTCCCGGCGCAACTGATGCGCCTCGACGCAATGCCCCTCAGCCCCAGCGGCAAACTCGACCGCCGCGCCTTGCCCGAGCCGCAATGGCAGGTTCGTGAACACGTCGAACCGGTCACTGAACTGCAACAGCAGATCGCGGCGATCTGGCGCGAAGTGCTGGGTCTGGCACAAGTCGGTCTGCGCGATGACTTCTTCGCCCTCGGCGGCCACTCGCTGCTGGCCACGCAAATCATCTCGCGTAGCCGTCAGGCCTGCGACGTCGAGCTGCCGCTGCGCGCGTTGTTCGAGCACAGCGAACTCGGTGATTTCGCCGAACAGATCCGCCTGATCCAGGTCAGCGGCCGCACCAACAAGCAGCCACCGATCGACAAGGTTGATCGCAGCAAACCGGTGCCGCTGTCGTACTCGCAACAGCGCATGTGGTTCCTCTGGCAGATGGAACCGGACAGCCCGGCGTATAACGTCGGCGGCATGGCGCGCCTGCGTGGCGTGTTGCATGTCGAGCGTTTCGAGTCGGCGTTGCAAGCGCTGATCCTGCGTCACGAAACCCTGCGCACCACGTTCCCGAGCGTTGATGGCGTCGCTCGTCAGCAGGTGCATGCCGAGACCGGCGTGCGCATGGGCTGGAAGGATTTCTCCAAATTCGCCGCCGACGTGCGTGAACAAAAGGTTCAGCAACTGGCCGATGAAGAAGCGCATCTGCCGTTCGATCTGGAAACCGGTCCGCTGCTGCGCGCTTGCCTGGTCAAGACTGCCGAGCACGAACATTACTTCGTCCTGACCCTGCACCACATCGTCACCGAAGGCTGGGCGATGGACATCTTCGCCCGTGAACTCAGTGCGCTGTACGAAGCGTTTGTCGATGATCGCGATTCGCCGCTGGAACCACTGCCGGTGCAATACCTCGACTACAGCGTCTGGCAACGTAACTGGCTGGAGTCCGGCGAGCGTCAGCGCCAACTCGATTACTGGACCGCGCAACTCGGCCGTGAACATCCGCTGCTGGAATTACCGGGTGATCGTCCGCGGCCAGCGGTGCAAAGCCATCAGGGCGAACTGTTCCGCTTCGACCTGAGTGACGACCTCGCCGCGCGGGTTCGTGCATTCAACGCGCAAAACGGTCTGACCCTGTTCATGACCATGACTGCCGCACTGGCCACGCTGCTCTACCGCTACAGCGGCCAGACCGATCTGCGCATCGGCGCGCCGGTGGCCAACCGCATTCGTCCGGAAAGCGAAGGGCTGATTGGTGCGTTCCTCAACACTCAAGTGCTGCGCTGCCAGCTCGATGGGATGATGGCGGTCAGCGAGTTGTTCGAGCAGGTGCGCCACACCGTGATCGAAGGCCAGTCGCATCAGGACCTGCCCTTCGATCATCTGGTTGAAGCCTTGCAGCCGCCGCGCAGTGCTGCGTACAACCCGCTGTTCCAGGTGATGTGCAACGTGCAGCGCTGGGAATTCCAGCAGAGCCGCATGCTCGCCGGGATGACTGTCGAGTACCTGGCCAACGATGCGCGGGCGACCAAATTCGACCTCAACCTGGAAGTCACCGATCTCGACCATCGCCTTGGTTGCTGCCTGACTTACAGCACCGATCTGTTCGACGAGCCGACCATCGCGCGCATGGCCAAACATTGGCGCAACCTGCTCGAAGCGCTGATCGCCGATCCGCAACAACGTCTCAGCGAATTGCCGCTGCTCGATCAACCTGAACAACAACAGCTGCTCGAAAGCCTCGGCATCGAGCCGGGCGAGCATCGTCTCGATCAGTGCATTCATCACCTGTTCGCCGAACAGGCGCTGGCGCGCAAAGAAGCACCGGCCCTGACTTTCGCCGGGCAGACCCTGAGCTACGCCGAACTCGATGCCCGCGCCAATCGCCTGGCCTGGGTTTTGCGTGAGCGTGGCGTCGGGCCGCAAGTGCGGGTCGGTCTGGCGCTGGAGCGTTCGCTGGAAATGGTCATCGGCCTGCTGGCGATTCTCAAGGCTGGCGGTGCGTATGTGCCGCTGGACCCGGAATACCCGCTCGACCGTCTGCATTACATGATCGAAGACAGCCGCATCGGCCTGCTGCTCAGTGATCGCGCGATGTTCAATGCCCTTGGCGATCTGCCGTCGAGTGTGGCGCGCTGGTGCCTGGAAGACGACAGCGCGGCACTCGCTGATTATCCGGCCAGCGAGCTGCCGTTTATCAGCCTGCCGCAGCATCAGGCGTACCTGATTTACACCTCCGGCTCGACCGGCAAGCCGAAAGGCGTGGTGGTCTCCCACGGCGAAATCGCCATGCACTGCCAAGCCGTGATCGAGCGTTTCGGCATGCGCCCCGACGACTGCGAACTGCATTTCTATTCGATCAACTTTGACGCCGCCACCGAGCGTCTGCTGGTGCCGCTGCTCAGCGGCGCGCAGGTTGTGCTGCGTGCGCAAGGTCAGTGGGACGCGGAAGAAATCTGCGGCTTGATCCGCACGCATAAAATCAACGTCCTCGGTTTCACTCCGAGCTACGGCAGCCAGTTAGCGCAGTTCCTCTCGACGCAAAACCAAATCCTGCCGGTGCGTATGATCATCACCGGCGGCGAAGCGCTGACCGGCGAACACCTGCAACGCATTCGTGCAGCGTTCAAACCATCGATGTTCTTCAACGCCTACGGCCCGACGGAAACCGTGGTCATGCCACTGGCCAGTCTCGCGCCGGAAGTGCTCGAAGAAGGCGCCAGCAGTGTGCCGATCGGCAGCGTGATCGGCGCGCGTGTCGCCTATATTCTCGACGCCGATCTGGCGCTGGTGCCGCAAGGCGCGACCGGTGAATTGTTCGTCGGAGGCGCCGGTCTGGCGCAGGCTTATCACGATCGTCCGGGCATCACCGCCGAGCGTTTTATCGCGGACCCGTTCGCCACTGATGGCGGGCGCATGTACCGCACCGGCGACCTCGTGCGCCAGCGCTCCGATGGCTTGGTGGAATACTTGGGCCGGATCGACCATCAGGTGAAAATCCGTGGTTTCCGTATCGAACTGGGCGAAATCGAAACGCGCCTGCTCGATCACGAATCGATCCGCGAAGCCGTGGTGCTGGCATTGGATACGCCGAGCGGCAAACAATTGGTCGGTTACCTCGTCACCGAGGCCGCCGAACAAAGCGAAGCCAAACAGGCCGAGCTACGCGACGCCCTCAAGTCGCAGCTCAAGGCGCAACTTCCGGATTACATGGTGCCGACCCACCTGATTCTGCTGGCGAGCATGCCGCTGACGGCCAACGGCAAGCTCGACCGCCGCGCCTTGCCGGCGCCGGATCCTGAGCTCAATCGGCAGGATTACGTCGCGCCAAGTAACGAGCTGGAGCAGACCCTGGCGCAGATCTGGTGCGAAGTGCTCAACGTCGAACAAGTCGGTCTCAACGACAACTTCTTTGAACTGGGTGGCGACTCGATTCTGTCGATTCAAGTGGTCAGCCGTGCACGCCAGCAGGGGATTCATTTCAGCCCGCGTGATCTGTTCCAGCATCAGACCGTGCAGACCCTCGCCGCCGTGGCCAGCCGCACTGAACAAGTGACGGCCGAGCAAGGTCTGGTGGTTGGTGAATCGCGTCTGACGCCGATTCAGCATTGGTTCTTCGACACCGATATCCCTGAGCGTCAGCACTGGAATCAGGCGCTGTTGCTGGAACCAACCGTGGCGCTGGAACCGCATCGTCTGGAGCAAGCGTTGCTGGCGGTGATCGAGCAACATGACGCCCTGCGTCTGCGCTTCACCGAGTCCGACAGCCGGTGGCAAGCCAGCCATCCACCGGTGTCCGATGCGGCGGTGATGTGGCAAGTGCGCGTGCCATCGATGGACAAGTGCGCAGCACTGTGCGCCGATGCCCAGCGCAGCCTCGATCTTGCGCAAGGCCCGCTGCTGCGTGCCGTGCTGGTCGATGGCCCGCAAGGTCAGCAACGCCTGTTTATCGCGATTCATCACTTGGTGGTCGATGGCGTGTCGTGGCGCGTGTTGCTCGACGATTTGCAAACCGTGTACCGCCAACTCGACGCCGAACAAGCGGTGAAACTGCCGGCAAAAACCAGTGCCTTCAAGGACTGGGCCGCACGCTTGCAGGCCTACGCCGGCAGCGAATCCCTTCGCGAAGAACTGAGCTGGT
Organism: Pseudomonas sp. NPDC089741; assembly: GCF_044748825.1. Lineage (NCBI taxonomy): Bacteria > Pseudomonadati > Pseudomonadota > Gammaproteobacteria > Pseudomonadales > Pseudomonadaceae > Pseudomonas > Pseudomonas sp. NPDC089741. The sequence goes on from NZ_JBIVGT010000016.1 coordinate 78,198, forward strand.
GGCAGACCCAACTGGCCGGCCCGAACGCCGACCTGCCTTGCGAAAACCCACTGGGCGGCCAGCAGAATTGCCATGCACAAACCGTCAGCGTGCGTCTCGATGTCGAACACACCAGACAGTTGCTGCAACAGGCGCCGGCCGCTTACCGCACGCAGGTCAACGATCTGCTGCTGACCGCATTGGCCCGCGTGCTGTGCCGCTGGAGCGGTCAGCCGTCGGCGCTCATTCAACTGGAAGGCCACGGCCGCGAAACCCTGTTTGACGAGATCGACCTGACGCGCACCGTCGGCTGGTTCACCAGCGCTTACCCGCTGCGCCTGACCCCGCACAACATCGAAGAGGCCGCCGGGCAGGGCGCTTCGATCAAGGCGATCAAGGAGCAACTGCGCGCGGTACCGCACAAAGGCCTCGGTTATGGCGTGCTGCGTTATCTCGCCGACGACCTCAGCCAGCGCAGCATGGCCGCGTTGCCGCAGGCGCCGATCACCTTCAACTACCTCGGCCAGTTCGATCAGAGTTTTGGCAGCGATGCGCTGTTCCGTCCGCTGGATGAACCGGTCGGTGCCGCCCACGATCCGCAGGCACCGTTGCCGAATGAATTGAGCGTCGACAGCCAGGTTTATGGCGGTGAATTGCTCTTGCGCTGGACCTTCAGCGCCGAGCGTTACGACGCACAGACCATCAACGATCTGGCCGACGCCTACCTCGGTGAGCTGCAAAGCCTGATCGACCATTGCCTGCAAGACGAGGCCGGTGGGCTGACGCCTTCGGACTTCCCATTGGCCAAGCTGACTCAGGCGCAACTCGATGCCTTGCCGGTGCCGGCCGCGCACATCGAAGACGTCTATCCGCTGACGCCGATGCAGGAAGGCATGCTCCTGCACACCTTGCTCGAACCGGGCACCGGTCTGTACTACATGCAGGATCGCTACCGCATCAACAGTGAACTCGACGCCGAGCGTTTCGCCCATGCCTGGCAAGCGGTGATCGCCCGTCATGAAGCGTTGCGCGCGTCGTTCTGCTGGAACGTCGGCGAAGACATGCTGCAAGTGATTCACACCCCGGGTCGCACGCCAATCGAGTATCTGGACTGGAGCGCCATCGCCGAAACCGAGCAGGAACCGAAGCTGCAAGCGCTGCTGAAAAACGAGCGCGAGGCTGGTTTCGATCTGCTCAATCAGGCACCGTTCCACCTGCGCCTGATCAAGGTCGGCGCGGCGCGCTACTGGTTCATGATGAGCAACCACCACATCCTCATCGATGCCTGGTGCCGCTCGTTGCTGATGAATGACTTCTTCGAGATCTACACCGCCCTCGGTGAGGGACGTGAAGCGCAACTCGCCGTGCCGCCGCGTTATCGCGACTATATTGGCTGGCTGCAACGCCAGAGCCTCGACGAAGCGCGGCAGTGGTGGCAGAGCAATCTGCAAGGCTTTGAGCGCACCACGCCGATTCCGAGTGATCGTCCGTTCCTGCGCGAACATGCCGGTGAGAGCGGCGGGATGGTCGTCGGTGACCGCTACACCCGCCTCGATGTCGAGGACGGTGCGCGTCTGCGTGAACTGGCGCAAGCGCATCAACAGACGATCAACACTTTTGCTCAAGCAGCGTGGGCCTTGGTGCTGCGCCGTATGAGCGGTGATCGTGATGTGCTGTTCGGCGTGACCGTGGCCGGGCGGCCGGTGGAAATGCCGGAGATGCAGCGCACGGTTGGTCTGTTCATCAACAGCATCGCGCTGCGGGTGCAGATGCCGGCTGACGATCAGCGCAGTAGCGTGCGTCAGTGGCTCAGTGGTTTGCTCGACAGCAACATGCAACTGCGCGAATACGAATACCTGCCGCTGGTGAACATCCAGGAACAAAGCGAATTGCCGAAAGGCCAGCCGCTGTTCGACAGCCTGTTCGTCTTCGAAAACGCCCCGGTTGAAGTCTCGGTGCTGGATCGGGCGCAGAGCCTGAATGCGACCTCGGACTCGGGCCGCACGCACACCAACTTCCCGTTGACGGCGGTGTGCTACCCGGGCGATGACCTTGGTCTGCACTTGTCTTATGACCAGCGCTATTTCGACGAATCGACCATCGAGCGCATGCTCGGCGAGTTCAAGCGTCTGCTGCTGGCGCTGGTCGATGGCTTCCATGGCGACATGGCCGATCTGCCGCTGCTGGGTGCCGAGGAACAGGACTTCCTGCTGCACGGTTGCAACCAGAGTGGCCACGATTATCCGCTGGAGCAGAGCTATGTGGCGCTGTTCGAAGCGCAGGTGGCGGCGCATCCGCAGCGCATCGCCGCGACGTGCCTGGATCAGCAACAGAGCTACGCTGAACTGAACCACAACGCCAACCGTCTCGGCCATGCACTGGTCGCGGCCGGGGTGCAGATGGATCAACCGGTGGCGTTGCTCGGCGAACGCAATCTCGATCTGCTCGGCATGATCATCGGCAGCTTCAAGGCTGGCGCGGGTTATCTGCCACTGGATCCGGGCCTGCCGAGCCAGCGTCTGCAACGCATCATCGAGCTGAGCCGCACGCCGGTTCTCGTCTGCTCTAAAGCATGCTTTGAACAGGCGCAGACGTTGCTGGATGAGTTCAGCTGCGCCAATCGTCCAAAGTTGCTGGTCTGGGAAGAGATTCAGGCGGCGGCAACATCGGCGCAGGACCTGGGCATTTACAGCGGCCCGGACAACCTCGCCTACGTGATCTACACCTCGGGCTCCACTGGCCTGCCGAAAGGCGTGATGGTCGAGCAGCGCGGCATGCTTAATAACCAGTTGAGCAAGGTGCCGTACTTGAATTTGAGCAACGCCGATGTGATCGCGCAGACCGCTTCGCAAAGCTTCGATATTTCGGTCTGGCAGTTCCTCGCCGCGCCGCTGTTCGGCGCGCGGGTGGACATCGTGCCGAATACCATCGCCCACGATCCGCAAGGGTTGCTGGTGCACGTGCAAGCGCAGGGCATCACCGTGCTGGAGAGCGTGCCGTCGCTGATTCAGGGCATGCTCGCCTCGGAGCGCCTGAGTCTCGATGGCTTGCGCTGGATGTTGCCGACCGGTGAAGCCATGCCGCCGGAGCTGGCGCATCAATGGTTGCTGCGTTATCCGGACATCGGTCTGGTCAACGCTTATGGCCCGGCGGAATGCTCGGATGACGTGGCGTTCTTCCGTGTCGACATGGCGTCGACGCGCGGCAGCTATTTGCCGATCGGTACACCGACCGACAACAACTTGCTCTATCTGGTCGATGGCGCGCTGGAACTGGTGCCGCTGGGTGCGGTGGGTGAGTTGTGCGTGGCGGGCACGGGCGTCGGTCGCGGTTATGTCAGCGATCCGTTGCGCACTGCGCCGGTGTTTGTGCCGAACCCGTTCGGTGCGCCGGGCGAACGTCTGTACCGCACCGGTGACCTCGCTCGGCGTCGCAGCGACGGTGTGCTCGAGTACGTTGGCCGCGTTGACCATCAGGTGAAGATTCGCGGTTACCGCATCGAACTGGGCGAGATTGAAGCGCGCCTGCATGAACAGCCGGAAGTGCGCGATGGCGCGGTCGGTGTGCAGGAAGGCGTCAACGGCAAGCACTTGGTCGGCTATCTGGTTGCGGCCGATTCGGCACTCAACCCAAGCGAACGTCTGGAGCGGATCAAACAGCGCCTGCGCGCCGAGTTGCCGGAATACATGGTGCCGCTGCACTGGTTGTGGCTCGATCAGTTGCCGCTGAATGCCAACGGCAAACTCGACCGCAAAGCCCTGCCGGCGCTGGAGATCGGTCAGTTGCAGAGCCAGGATTATCTGGCCCCGCGCAATGAGCTGGAGCAGACGTTGGCCGACATTTGGGCAGAGGTGTTGAAGGTCGAGCAGGTCGGTGTGCGTGACAACTTCTTTGAACTGGGCGGGCATTCGTTGCTGGCCACGCAGATCGCCTCGCGGGTGCAGAAGTCGCTGCAACGCGACGTGCCGTTGCGGGCGATGTTCGAGTGCAGCACGGTGGAGGAATTGGCCGAGTACATTGATGGGCTGGCGGCGAGTGATATCACCGAGGAGAAGGTTGACCGGTTGAATGATCTGATGGCGGAGCTGGAGGGGCTGTAATCTCCAGCGTCTGTACTGGCCTCATCGCGAGCAGGCTCACTCCTACATTGGAATGCGTTCCCCTGTAGGAGCGAGCCTGCTCGCGATCGGGGCCGGCACATTTTCAGACATTTCCCCGATTGACGATAAAGAACCGGCAGCTCAGTCTGCCGGTTCTGTTTTTTACCGCGCAGGTGAATCGATGCCCTTCTTCACGGTTGACGGACAAGCACTGCATTACATTGATCAAGGCACCGGCCCGGCAGTCCTGCTGGCCGGCAGCTATCTGTGGGATCAGGCCATGTGGGCGCCGCAGATTGCCGCGTTGTCGCCGCACTATCGGGTGATTGCGCTGGACCTGTGGGGTCACGGCGAGTCGGGGCGGTTACCCGAAAACACCACCTCGCTGGACGACATCGCCCGCCAGGCGCAGGCCGTGCTCGATCATCTGGACATCGATCAGGTCACGCTCGTTGGCTTGTCGGTCGGCGGCATGTGGGGCGTGCGTCTGGCGCTGGCGGCTCCGCAGCGGATCAACGGCCTGGTGCTGATGGACACCTACGTCGGCGTCGAGCCGGAGCCGACCCGTCAGTATTACTTCTCGCTGTTCAAGCAAATCGAAGACAGCGGCGAAATCTCCGCGCAACTGCTCGACATCGTCGTGCCAATCTTCTTCCGCCCGGGCATCGATCCGCAGTCGGCGCTGTATCAGGATTTCCGTGCAAAACTGGCGGCGTATTCGTCTGACCGCTTGCGCGAAAGCATCGTGCCAATGGGGCGCATCACCTTTGGTCGCGATGATCTGTTGCCACGCCTGAGCGAGTTGAATGCCGCGACCACGCTGGTGCTGTGCGGCGATCAGGACAAACCGCGACCACCCTCGGAAGCGCAGGAAATGGCCGAGCTGATCGGTTGCCCGTGGGTGCTGGTGCCGCAGGCGGGGCATATCTCCAATCTGGAGAACCCCGAGTTTGTCACCGAGGTGTTGTTCGCCTTCCTGGCTGAGCGCCATTGAAAAAGATTGCAGCCTACGGCAGCCCATGTAGGAGCTGCCGCAGGCTGCGATCTTTTGATCTTGCTTACTTAGGCCCGAGAATCTGCGCCAGTTTCTCCGGCGAAGGAGCACCTTGCTGTTGTTGCAACTCACCCTTGGCATCCATGTAGAAAATCGCCGGCGTCGCCTGCAAATCGAGGTCTTCCATCAACTGCATGTTCGCCGCCAGCTTGCTCTGCACGGCTGCCGGAATATCTTTGAGCGCCTTGAGTGAACTGGCCTTGCCAGCCTTCTCATGATCTTCCAGCGCCTTGGCCGGGTCTTTCGCCGCCAGCAGCGCCGCCGATTTGCCCGGGCTGTCTTCGCGAATGATGCCAACCATGATGTGCCGCAACTGCACCTTGCCGGACTTGACCCAAGGTCGCGCCTGTTCCCAGAACATGTTGCAGTAAGGGCAGTTCGGATCACTGAACAGGTACACCGTGCGCGGTGCATCCTTGTTGCCGTCCTGAATCCAGTTGCTCGCTTCGAACTTGGCCCAGACTTCCTTGGCCATCGGCGCGTAGACCAGTTTTTGCAACGGTTCGCTGCTCAGGTCCTTGCCGTCGGCGTCATACAGATTACCCAGCAGGACGTGTTTGCCATCCGGGGTCAGGTACAGCGCCATGCCACGGTTCTGATATTGCGCCGCGTAGCCGCGCAAACCATCGGGAGCATCGAACTGGCCAACGATTTTCGCGCCTTTGGCTTCGATCTGCTTGATCGCCGCCGGCAATTCTTCAGCAGCCTGCACCGACGGCAAGTGCAGCAGGGCAGTGCCCAGGGTTAGCGTCAGCAGGTGGCGGAGGCGGGGCATGGCAGTTTCCTTGCAGAGGTGGCCGGTGCAGTGGCCGGGGTCGAATTCGGAGTCGGGGTGTCGAAGTTTTCCAGGGCGCGGGCCAGGCTGGCGTTCGATAGCTCACCGAGGTGACTGCTCAGCAGCCGACCGTCAGGGCTATAGAACAGCGTAGTCGGCAATGCCATGGAACCCACGGCCTGGCCGAGTCGGCCACTGCGGTCGAACAACACGTTATTGAGGCTCAGGCCTTGGGTTTCGAGAAACGTCGCCACGCTTTGCATGCTTTCGGCCTGATTGACGAACAGAAAGGTCAGATCTGGTCGTTGCTGTTGGGCGTTTTCCAGTACTGGCATCTCGCGTCGGCACGGTGGGCACCACGTGGCCCACAAGTTGATCACCAGCGGGCCGCCCTGATAGTCGCTGAGCTGGATGGTTTCCCCGGCCGCATTACGCAGGGAGATTTCCGGCAGGCGCGTGCCTTGTTCATAGATATTCAGTGACAGGGTTGCGAGCAACCAGAACGCCACGCCGCTGGCTACGCCAAAGCCCAGCGGTCGACGCAAACCGGGCCGGCGCCAGCCGCGATACAGCGCCGCCAGCAGCAGCACAATGACCCCCGGCCAGGCGAGAAAACCACCATCGCGCAGGTCGATGATCTGCCACGGATCGTTGCGATAGTGGCTCCAGTACACGCCGACAAAGGCGATGCGCGCCGCCAGCATGCCCAGCAGAAACAGGCTGAACAGTGCCGACTCGGGGTTATCGCCGCCGCGCTTGGCCACCCGCCAGCCGACAAAGGTTGCCAGTGCCAATGCACTGATCAGCAGCAGGTGGTTGAGCGCGATGGCAAAGGTGCCGAGGGTGAAGGTCAGCATTAATTGGCGTCTCGGGTGGCGGTCCAGCGTTGCAGGAACGTATCGGCATCGACTTCGCCGGTGATGCGCTGGCTGCGGCGTTCTTCGCCATCAGTGCCGATCCACACGAAACTCGGTGGCCCCGGCACTTTGTAGCGGCCGAGCAGTTCGCGGCTGGCTGCATTGTCGGCGGTGACATCGAGGCGCAGCAGGCGCACATCACTCAAGCCCTGCATGACCTTGTCCTGGCCGAACACCTGTTTCTCCATGACTTTGCATGACACGCACCAGTCGGCGTAGTAATCGAGCAGCACCCACTGGCCCTGAGCCTTGGCGGCATCCAGTTCGCGTTGCAGCGCCGCCGGTTCCTTGATCGTGGTGAATGCCTCGTGACCGTTGGGTGCAGCGCTGACAGTTCGGCCAGCGCTATAGACCTGCAATGGCTGATACGGATCATCGCTGCCGCCCGCCGCGCCGATCACCAGCACACTGCCCCACACACCCAGCAACAACGAAGTCGCGCCAAACAGTTGCGCCACCCGGCCAAATCCTTCCGATTGCTTCCAGGCACAGAACGCCGCGATCAGCAGCAGCGCACCGCACAGGCCCAGCCACAACGACGGATCCAGTACCGGACGCAGCATCAACAGCGCGGTGGCGAGAAAGAGGAAACCGAATATGCCTTTGAGCAGGTTCATCCACGCGCCGGGTTTGGGCAGGAAGCGATTGCCGACCGTCACCAGCAGCAACAGCGGCACACCGATGCCGATGCCCAGCGCAAACAGGATCAACCCGCCGTGCAGGGCGTTGCCACTCTGCGCGATATACAGCAAGGCGCCGGCCAGCGGTGCGGTCATGCACGGGCCGACCAACAATCCCGACAAGGCACCGAGGACGCCGGCGCCGATCAGGCTGCCACCGCTGCGGCTGCGCGAAGCGTGTTCCAGCCGATCGCGCAGGGCCACCGGCAATTGCAGCTCGAAGAAGCCAAACATCGGCAGCGCCAGCACAACAAAAATCGCGGCAAAGGTGCCGAGCAACCAAGGGTTCTGCAACCACGCCTGCAAGTTCGCGCCGAGCAGCGCAGCAATCACGCCCATCGCCGCGTACACCAGCGCCATGCAGATCACATAACTGCTGGCCAAGGCAAAACCGCGTCGAGGCGTGGCGCCGCTGCCCACCACCATACCGGCCAGAATCGGCAGCATCGGCAACGTGCAAGGGGTAAATGCCAACAGCAGACCCAAGCCGAAAAACACCAGCAGGCTCCAGCCCAATGCATGCTGTTGCAGGCCGCTGGCAAGGGCTTGATCCGGTGCTTCGGTGGCGGTCGTCGACGGCGCTTTACCGCCCAGGTCGATGACCCGGGTTTGCGGCGGATAACACAGGCCGGCATCCGCGCAGCCTTGATAGCTGACCTTGATCTGCCCGCTGGCCGAGGCCGGGATCTTCACCTCGAGGCCTTGGCGATAAACCGGTTGCTCACCGAAGTATTCATCACTGTGCGATTCGCCTTCGGGCAACGCTGGTTGTTGCTGCGCCGTCAGGCCATCGAATTTCAGGCGTTTCTGATATAGGTAATAGCCATCGGTGATTTGCCAGAACAGCTGGGTTTCACCGGACTCCAGGCGTTCGGACGTGAGGACGAACGCCTTGTCGACCGGAAGAAACTCAGGTTTTGTCTCGAATGGATTGTTTCCTGCCTGGGCCAGGCCCGAGAGCAAGAGGGCAAACAAAAGAAAAAAATGACGCATGGAGGAAGCCTTGTCCCTGTGCAAGTGAGGTGCACAATGGCCGTTGGCGATTAACCGATGATTAACCGCAATGCCCTTGTCGCTGTGACGTTCGGGGCATAATGTCAGCTTAATCGGCGAACTGCCTAATCCGCTTTTTTCTACGGGACTCACCATGCACGTACTGGTTTGCGAAGACGATGAGTTGATCGCCAGCGGCATCGTTGCCGGTCTCACGGCGCAGGGTCTGACCGTCGAGCACGTCAACACGGCGTCGAAGGCGCGGGCGATGCTCAAGGTCGCTGAATTTGACGTGATGGTGCTCGATCTCGGCTTGCCCGACGAAGATGGCCTCAAGTTGCTGCAGCAATTGCGTCAGGGCGGCCTGGAAATTCCCGTGCTGATCCTCACTGCGCGGGATTCGGTCACCGACCGCGTCGATGGCTTGCAGGCCGGTGCTGACGATTACCTGCTCAAACCGTTCGACCTGCGTGAGTTGTTCGCGCGGTTGCAAACCCTGCTGCGTCGCGTGGCGGGCCGCAGCGTCAACCTCATCGAACACGGTGCGCTGACCTACGACCCGAGCAGCCGTGAAACCCGTCTGGGTGGTCAAGCCGTGGACTTGTCGCGCCGCGAACAGTCGTTGTTGCAGGCGTTGTTGCATAACCGCGGTCGCGTGCTGTCCACCGAGCAGTTGAAAGACAGCGTCTATGGCTTCAACGATGAGCTGGAAAGCAATGCGCTCAACGTGCATATCCATCACCTGCGCAGCAAACTCGGTAAAGGCATCGTTGAAACCGTGCGCGGCCTCGGCTATCGCCTGGGCCCGGCCGATGGTGGAGATCAAGGCAAGTGATGAGCCTGCGACTGCGCCTGAGCCTGACGCTCGGCGCCGCGTTCGCGTTGATCTGGGCGCTGGCGGCAGCCTGGATGCTCAGCGATCTGCGCAATCAGATGATGTTTTCCCTCGACCAGCGCCTGGTCGCTTCCGCGCGCATGGTCGCCGGCCTGCTGGAGCAGTTGCCGACATTGCCGAGCAAAGGCGAGGGCACCCATTTCAGCGCCGAGCAGTTGAACATTCCCGGTGGCATGGCTTGTCAGGTCAGCTCGTTGCGCGGGGAAATTCTCGCGCGCAGCCACAACAATCCCGAGCAAGCGCTGGAAGCCGAGAAAATGGGCTTCCACGACCAGATGATCGACGGCGCGCCGTGGCGCAGTTTCACCCTTGCTCGCGGTGATGTACGGATTACCACGGCCGATCGGCAAATCGAACGCGAAGCCCTGAACATGTCGATTCTGCTGGCTGCGTCGGTGCCGGTGGGTGTCGCATTGCTCGGTTGCCTGTGCCTGTTGTGGCTGGGCATCGGCCAGGGGCTGGCGCCGCTCAATCGCCTGCGGGAAGCGCTGATGCGGCGTAATGCCGACTCGCTGGAACCGCTGCAATTGCAGGCGTTTCCCAGCGAGCTGAAGCCATTGCTCGACACCCAGAACCAGCTGTTCCAGCGCATCGCCAAGACCATCGAACGAGAGCGTCGGCTGACCGGTGATGCGGCGCATGAACTGCGCAGCCCGCTGACCGCGATCAAGACCCACCTGCAAGTGGCGCGCATGACCGAAGGCAGTGCGCGTGATCAATCGCTGGCGCGGGCCGAGGAGGGTGCCGATCGCATGCATCGCACCCTTGAGCAACTGCTGTTGCTGGCGCGTGTCGAAGGCAGTCTGTCGTTTGACGATGGCGTGCAATGCAGCGCCGAGCAAGTCGCACGGCTGGCGATTCAGGACGCCACCGGTGGCGAACGTCTGCGGATCAAGTTGCAGCTGCCGGACGACCTCTCCACAGCAGCGTTGCAAATGCCGGCCGTGTTGTCGATTGCCGCGCTGCGCAATCTGCTCGATAACGCCCTGCGCCATACGCCCGAGGATTGCGCGGTGGAGTTGAGTCTGGAGACCCTTGGCAACCGCGTCCGTTATGTCGTGCGCGATCATGGTCCGGGCATTGCGCCGGATGATCTGCAACATCTGACCCAACGCTTCTGGCGCAACGGCCAGAGCACCGGTTGTGGCCTGGGTCTGGCGATAGTCCAGGCGATCGTCCAGCGCTGCGAATGCGCCCTGCATTTCGACAGCCGCCCGGATGGCTTGCGTGTCGAACTGAGCATGCCACTGCAACCCGTCTGATCTCACCCCCTATGTAGGAGCTGCCGCAGGCTGCGATCTCTTGATCTCGTCTTTTTAAAAACAAGATCAAAAGATCGCAGCCTGCGGCAGCTCCTACAGGGATTGGTGAAGGCTGCGATCTCTTGGTCTTGTCTTTTTAAAAACAAGATCAAAAGATCGCAGCCTGCGGCAGCTCCTACAGGGATTGGTGAAGGCTGCGATCTCTTGATCTCGTCTTTTTAAAACAAGATCAAAAGATCGCAGCCTGCGGCAGCTCCTACGGGGATTGGTGCATCGGCACATCAAATGTAACTTCTGGGCGTTGGCTATCCGCCGGCCCTGACGTTATGGTCTGCGCAGCCTTGACTCAACGGATTGAGAGAACAGCGCCATGGATGCCCCCATCTACATTTACGCCGCCACACCTGCCGACTCCGGCATCATCAGCCGTATCATCGAACGCTCGATTCGCGTCGGTTGCGCGCTCGATCATCGTAACGACCCGCGACTCGTCAACACCTGGGTACGCCAGCAATCGGCAGAGCGCATCACTGCGTGGCTGGTCGATCCGCACTTCTACCTCAACATCGCGTTGCTATCGGACAAACCGGTCGGCGTCGGCATGGCAGCGTCCAGTGGCGACGTGACCTTCTGCCATGTGCAGCCGGAATGGTTTCGCCGCGGCGCCGGTCGGGCGTTGATGGCGGATCTCGAAGGCTGGCTGCGAATCCGGGGCAGGCCGGGCGTGGCCCTGAAAAGTACACGCACCGGCGAAGCGTTTTATCGGCACTTGGGTTATCGCGAGTCGGCACCGGCGTCGCTCCATCACGGGGTAAAAGCCACGCCCATGCACAAGTCGCTGGCGGTTCCTGCCTGACATCTCGATCAAGGGTCTAAATCCTCGCCGCGCTTAAGCGTTTCCAGAACAGGAAAACCTGCAAGTGCGCCCCGCGACCGGAACGCGCACCTGTCTGGTGTGCTGTTTTGGTCACAATCCATAGCGAATTGAGGGGTCGAGAGATGTCAGTCGCCACCAGCCTTATCGAAGAGTCGTCGGCCCGGGTCAGCTCGGCGCCAGCGGAAACGTTGTACCAGTTCAATGAATCGCCGCTGCTGGCTCGGCAGAGCCAGCAGGAATCCAACGCTCGCAGTTATCCGCGGCGTATTCCGCTGGCACTCAAGCGGGCCAAGGGTCTGTATGTCGAGGACGTCGAAGGGCGCACCTTCATCGACTGCCTGGCCGGTGCCGGCACGCTGGCATTGGGGCATAACCACCCGGTGGTGATCGAAGCGATCCAGCAGGTGCTTGCCGACGAGCTGCCGCTGCACACGCTGGACCTGACCACGCCGGTCAAGGATCAGTTCGTCCAGGATCTGTTCGGCTTGTTGCCTCGTGAGCTGGCGGCGCAAGCCAAAATCCAGTTCTGCGGCCCGACCGGTACCGACGCTGTGGAAGCTGCGCTGAAACTGGTGCGCACCGCCACCGGCCGCAGCACCGTGCTGTCGTTTTCCGGCGGTTACCACGGCATGAGCCAGGGCGCGTTAAGCCTGATGGGCAGCCTGGGGCCGAAAAAGCCGTTGGGTGCCTTGCTCAGCAACGGTGTGCAGTTCATGCCGTTCCCGTATGACTATCGCTGCCCGTTCGGCCTCGGTGGCGCCGCCGGCGTCAAGGCCAACTTGAGCTACCTGGAAAACCTGCTCAACGATCCTGAAGCCGGTGTGCAATTGCCAGCGGCGGTGATCGTTGAAGCAGTGCAGGGCGAGGGCGGCGTGATTCCCGCCGATATCGAGTGGCTGCGCGGTTTGCGCCGGATCACCGAGAAGGCGGGGGTCGCGCTGATCGTCGATGAGATCCAGAGCGGTTTCGCCCGCACCGGCAAAATGTTTGCCTTTGAACACGCCGGGATCATCCCGGATGTGGTGGTGCTGTCCAAAGCCATTGGCGGCAGCCTGCCGCTGGCGGTGGTGGTTTATCGCGACTGGCTCGACACCTGGCAGCCGGGTGCACACGCCGGCACTTTCCGTGGCAATCAGATGGCGATGGCTGCCGGTTCGGCGGTGATGCGTTACCTGGTCGAACACAAGGTCTGCGAACACGCTGCCGCCATGGGTGAACGCCTCAGCGAACATCTGCGTATTCTGCAGCGTGACTTCCCGCAACTCGGCGACATTCGGGGGCGTGGCCTGATGCTCGGTGTCGAGCTGGTCGATCCGGCCGGTGCGCTGGATGCGCTGGGTCATCCGCCAGCGTTTGCCCGTCTGGCGCCGCTGGTGCAGCGCGAATGCCTCAAGCGTGGGCTGATTCTGGAGCTGGGCGGTCGACACGGCGCGGTGGTGCGTTTCCTGCCGCCGCTGGTGATCACCGCCGCCGAGATCGACCGTGTTGCCGAGATTTTCGGTCGCGCCCTGATTGCCGCGACTGCCGCGCTGTAAATTTTTCGCCGCGCCGAACGTTCTTTCTACATACCCGGCCGCACCCGTTGTGCGGCCCACCCTTACAACGATGGAGAACCAGCATGACGTCAGTATTCGACCGCGAGGACATCCTCTTTCAGGTCGTGGTCAACCACGAAGAGCAATACTCGATCTGGCCCGACTACAAAGCCGTGCCGGAAGGCTGGCGTACCGTGGGCAAGAGCGGTCTGAAAAAGGAATGCCTGGCCTACATCGAAGAGACCTGGACTGACATGCGTCCATTGAGCCTGCGTCAGAAGATGGAAGGCCAGGCCGCCGCACAATAAGCTGCCGGACAAAACAAACCCGCTGGACCGATAACGGTTCAGCGGGTTTTTTCATGCCCTGGATTTGTGTTGATGATCAGGGCCTCATCGCGAGCAGGCTCACTCCTACAAGGGAATGCATTCCAACTGTAGGAGTGAGCCTGCTCGCGATGAACGATAACGCGGTTCCGGATGAAACTACGCCCCGCTCAAACCCTTCAGTAGCAAATCAACATTCCCCTCCAGCTCCGCCACCGGATCCGCCGAATCGGTGCTCAGCACCACCAGATGACTACCCGACTCGGCAATCGCCGCTTTCACCGCTTCCGAAGGCTGACGATGATGCAGCACAACGGCGACATCATTGTCCTTGAGCGTTGCCGTCAGTTTTTTCAGGTCTTCTGGCGTCCACTCGACATCGGGGCGGGGATCCTCGCCGATCAGCTCGAGATTGAGGCTGCCGATCAGATAGCCGTAGTGATCGCTCAGGCTCATCACACTCAGATTGTCGGCACTGGCCAGACGCGCCTCGCTGTCGGCGCTGAGTTTCAGTAGACGCTGCTTCAACGCCGCCAGATTGGCCTCGATCTTTGGTTTGGCGCTCGGTGCCAGCCGCACCAGATCTGCCGCCATCACGTCCGCCATGCGCCCCATGTTGTTGCTCGCCTGCCATGGCTGACTGTTCAGTCCATCGCCTTTCAGCTCGGGTTGCACGGCAATGCCGGGCAGGGCACCGTCGACCGGACGTGCGGCATCGACCTCGACGATACGGATGTTGCTGCGGCGGGCGATCGGGTACAGCGGATCATCAGCCCACAGCGAGCGCACGCCGATCACCGCGTCGGCTCCGGTCGCCAGTTTGCTCAGCGCCGGCGCGCCGCGACCGGTGAAGTAGGCGGTCTGGCGACTGCCGGGCAGATTCGCCGGCGCCGCACGTTCGAGGTTGACGTCGGTGCCCTTGAGCAGCACTTCGCCCAGGCCGTAGGTGATCGGCAACGACGCCAGCACCCGCAGTGGCTTGGTGTTTTCGGCGGCCAGTAACGGTGTACCCATCGCGCCGCACAGGGCCATGGCCAAGGTCAGCTTACGCAGTGAAAAAGTCATTTATCCAAGATTCCCTTTCAGACTCGGGACAACCCCGCGCGCGATGGCGGCGAGGGCGAAGGCGATGCCGGCGACCAGAATGATCGCGGCGCCGGACGGGATCGGCAGGTCGAACACGATGGGCGCGAGAATTCCGCACAACGTGCTGACGGTGGCGATCAGCACCGAACACCAGAAAAAGCCCTTGAGCGATTGACTGAGCAAACGTGCAGCAGCGGCCGGAATCACCAGCAGTGCGCCGACCAGAATTGCACCAATCACCTTCACCGCCGCGACGGTGATCAGCGTCACCAGAATCACGAACAGATAATCCAGGGTCTTCACCGCCACTCCGCGCACCGCCGCCAGTTGCGGGTTGAAACTGGCGAGCATGATGCGGTTGTACAGCGGCAGCGCCAACGCCATGACTAGCGAACCGACGATCGCCAGCACCGCCAGATCATTGCCGTTGACCGTCAGCACCGAGCCAAACAGTACGTTTTCGAGAATGTGCACGTTGATCTTGCCCGCGAGAATCAGCAGCAGGCTTGCACCCAATGCCAGCGACACCGACAGGAACACGCCGATCAAGGTGTCCGGCGCCAGACCAGTGCGGTTGCGCAGGTAATTGAGCAGGATGCCGAACAGCAGGCAATAACCGAACAGGCTGCCATATGGGCCGGTGTAGGGTTCGCCGAGCAGAATGCCGATGGCCACGCCGGTCAGCGCCGCGTGCCCGACCGCTTCGGAGAAAAACGCGAAGCGCTTGACCACCACCAGCGTACCGAGACCACCGAGCACCGGGCCGATCAGCAGGCCGGCGAGCAACGCGTTGACCACAAATCCATAGGCCAGCGCTTCCGGCAGATAACCAGAGGAGGCCCAGCCCTGGACCATCAGGCGAAAAGCTTCGTAACTCATCAGACAGCGCTCCGCGGATGGGTCGAGAACAAGGTCAGCAGGCGTTCCGGGGTCAGCGCCTGTTGCGGCGTGGCATCGAACAGCACGCGACGGTTGAGACCGGTGACGTGATTGGCCAGACGCCCGACGGCTTCCAGATCGTGTTCGATCCACAGCACGGTAATGCCCGCTGCGCGCCAGTCATTCAGCAGTCGTTCAAAGACTTGAATCCCGGCTTCGTCGAGGGCCGACATCGGTTCGTCGAGCACCAGCAGTTGCGGCGCCGGAATCAGCCCTTGCGCGAGGAGAACCCGCTGCCGTTCACCGCCCGACAGCGCGCCCATGCGGCGTTTGCGCTTGTCCTGCATGCCGACGCGCTCCAGCGCTTCGCCGATGGCGCCGGCGTAGTGTTTGCTCAAGCCGAGAAACGCCGGACGGCGCTGGCACATCGCGGCCATGAAATCGTCGACGGTCATCGGTAAACCACGATCGAACTCCAGCGCCTGCGGCACATAACCGATGGTGCCGGGGACGCCGGGCCATTGCAGGCTGAGCTGGCCCTGATGCGGCATCTGCCCGAGCAACGTCTTGATCAGCGAACTCTTGCCGCCGCCGTTCGGGCCGACCAGCGCATGCACGCTGCCGGGCCGCACCTGGAAAGTGACTTTGTCGAGAATCGTCGTGCGGCCCAGGGTCAGACAAACCTCCGAAAAATCCAAAGTCGGCCCGCAAACTTGTAGGAGTGAGCCTGCTCGCGATAGCGGTATGTCATCCAACGAAGATGTTGCCTGAACCGACGCATTCGCGAGCAAGCCCGCTCCCACAGGAGATTGGAGTTCGTCCGAGATCGTTTCTTTTGAGGTCATGCGCCCGACTCCTGAATCGCCCGCACCACGGTATTGAGGTTGCCGGTCATTTCCTTTTCATATTTGTCGGCGGTGTATTCGCCATAGGAAATGTGCGACAGCGGGTAGAGCTTCACGCCCGACTCACGCTGGATGGTTTCGACATAGGTAGAGGGGAAATCCATCTCCGAGAAGATCACTTTCACATCCAGCTCGCGCAGTTGATCGATGGTCTTTTTCAACTGGCTTGGGCTTGGCTCGATACCGTGCGCCGGCTCGACCACCGCCGTCACTTCCAGGCCGAATTCGCGCAGCAGATAGTCGTAGGCCGCGTGAACCGTGGCCACGCGCAGTTCGGCATTCGGCGCCTGGGTCAGTTTGGCCAAGGCGTCGGCACGCATCTGCCGCAGGCGTTTGCCGTAGGCGCGGGCGTTCTGCGTGTAGGTCTTGGCGTTGTCCGGGTCGAGTTTGCCCAGCTCGCGGGCGATGTTGTTGACCTGCGCGATCGAGGCGCTGATCGACAGGAACGTGTGCGGGTTGACCACTTTGCCGGCACCGCGCGCGGCGACCCCGGTGGCGGCCAGCAGCGGCACGTTCTCGTTGGCTTCGATGGTCTTGATGTTCGGCGTTTCGCTGGCGGCGATCATGCGGTCGGCGAAATCGTCATGGCCGACACCATTCAGCACGATCACGTCCAGCCCGCTGATGCGCTTGATGTCCTCGGCCCGAGGCTCGTAGGCATGCGGGTTGAAGCCGGCAGGAATCAGCGGCACGACGTCGGCCTTGTCGCCGACGATGTTGGCCACGTAGCTGTAATAAGGGTGCAGGGTGATGCCGATGCGCAGGCGTTTGGCCGGATCGGCACTGGCCAGCGGGCTCAGCAGGCAGGCGCAAAGGCCGACTAGAAACAGGCGCAGCAAGGGACGGCGAGGCGATGAAATAGACATGGGCAAGCGGTCTTCTCTCGAATGGGGCGAGGGTTCAATGACGATGTTCGCGGGTAACCCCGGCATCGTATTGCGCGACGATTTGTTTCCAGCCGGCAGCGGACAGTGCGGCATCCGACAGATCGGCAGCCGGCTTGAGGTCGGCATCGCGGCTGAGCCAGATGTCCGGCGCAGCCTTGTCGTCGGCGCTGACGCGCATCAGAAACGAACCGGCGACGGCGGGCGTCTGGCTGTGACCGTAATAGGCAGTGCCTGCGAGCATTTGCCAGGCATGCCCGCCACGGCTGACCGAACTGGCGTCCTGGGCAAACGGTGCGAAACCTTCGTCCGCGAGGTTTTGCGGGGTCGGCAGGGCTTTCTGCTCTTCGCGCAGCAAGTGGATTTCGTCGAGGGTGACCCGCAGATCGGCATAGATGCCTTGCTCGGCGGCGCTGAGGTCACGACGGGCGTCGAGCTGGTTGCTGGCGACCGGCTCCGGTTCATGCGATACGCCGCGCCACGCCACCACGGAACCGGCAATTGCCAGGATCAGCAGGCACAACAGCAGCACATTGAGGGTTTCATGGCCGGCACCCGCCGGACGCACGATTTGTGTGGTGGGCGTACTCATGGGGTCTCGATATCCGCTTGGTCGATTTCCACGACGTGGCCCGGGCCGGCGTCGAACAATACATAGAACTCGGCGCCGGGCTTCTTGAAGGTCAGGGTCGAATCGCTGCCGAGCTTGCCCGGCAGCAGAATCGTTTCGTCGTAGCCGATCACATCGAGGGTCACTCCCGGGGCACCGCTGCCGTCGGAGAAACCACCGGTGCATTTGATCTGCTCGGCATCGACGGCTTTGCATTCGCACATCGGGTTATGCGCCAGGGCGCTGGCGCTGAAACCTGTGCACAGCACCAGCAGCGCAGTACTCAGCCGCAGGCGGGAAGGGCGTTTGGCGTGGCTCATGGTTTGGCTCCTTGTTTGTTCAGCCAGGCGATCGTCGCGGGGGAGGCCTGGCTCAGGGGAATCGAGGCCTGATGCATGTTGCCGTCCCAGCCTTCCATGGTGATCCACAGTTCGGCGTCGGTTTTGGTCTTTTCCGGGATCAGCAATTGCGTGCCCATGCGGTACGGCGTGCCGAAGAAAATCACCCCGGCGGCGCGCAGGCTGCGGGGTTTGCCGATGCGCAGGTAAGTCGCCTTGACCTGTTCGATACAGGCATCACACAAGGCAGCGTTGAAGTCCTTCATGAAACCGGCGGGACCATTGAGCGGCGCTTCGTTGCGCAGCTCGGCCAGGCGCAGGCTCCACGGGCCGACCTGGACTTCACCGATCTCGCGTTCGCCAAGACCGCTGTCGCCACGGAACAACGCGACGTCGGCAAAGTATTTCGGCATGAAACCCAGCGGAATCAGCAGCAGCAGCACGTTGATGTGGAAGCGCCATTTGTGCCAGAAGCGGCTCAGGCGGGAAGGTTGGGCAATGCTCGTCGTCTGGCTCACAGGCTGGCCTCCGAAGTCTCGCGGGTGGTCGCGGGCTGCACGGCGGCGCTGCGGGCTTTCTTGCTTTCGCGTTTGAGGGCGTTGGCGGTGGCCAGCGCGGTGCGCTTGGTCCAGATCAACAGACCGCTGAGCACCATCATGCTCAGCAGCAGGCCGAAGAAGAACCAGATCAGCTTGATCCACAGCCCGCCAAAGTCACCGGTGTGCAACGGGCGCATGGATTCGGTAACGAACTCCAGCGAGTTGCGATCGGACAGCAGGCGAGTCGCCGCCAAGTCACCGTTATACGGATTGAGCGTCGCGGTCTGGAACATCAGCGGATACCAGCCACGTCCGCCAAGGCTCAGATGGCTGTAGGCGTTGCCGGGCATGCTGACGAAACTGACTTCGAGGCCGGGGATCTTCTGTTCGGTGATTTCGATGGCGCGCGCCAGGCTGATCTTCGCCGGGGGCGCGGCATCGCTCGACACCGGCACGCTTTCACGGGCGAGCGCCGGAATGATCGGCTCGCTCGACCAGGAAATATGGTTGTCCGAGAGCAGTGCCTGAATCAGGAACCAGGTGCCGGTGATGGAAATCACCGCGATAAACCAGATCGACCAGATGCCGCTCAGGCGATGGAAGTCGCCCCAGAAAATCCGTGCGCCGTGGCGGATGCGCAGGGTCGGACGCAGAAAGCCTTTCCAGAAGCGCTTGTAAACCACCAGGCCGGTGACCAGCGAGACGAGCATCGGCAGGCCGAGGAACGACACCAGATACCAGCCCCAGCTGTAGCCATTGGTAAACGGCACCAGCCACCAGCCATGCAAGGCGCGGGTGAAGGCCTTGAAATTGAATTCGGGGGCGGTGCCCTGGATGGCGCCGGTGTAGGGGTTGACGTAGACGGTCAGCGAACGCCCGTCCGGGTAGCTCACTTCGACATCGAGGGCAAAATGCGCTTCATCCGGCCGGCTGATGCTTTCGACCAGCGTCTGCGGCTCGGCCTTTTTGATCGCGGCGAGAATCTCGTCATAGCTGAGCAGGGGCGCGTCATCGGTAGGCTGGCTGGCGCGCATCTGCGGGTTGGCCAGCCAGACGATTTCCTGGCTGACCACTGCCAGAGTGCCGGTGACACAGACGATCAGGACAAAAAACCAGATCGGTAACGCGAGCCAGCTATGTACCAGGAACCACAGTTTGGAGCGGGACTTCTTCGACATGATTGCGCGTCTTGATTTCGATGGAAGGGAGCGTGACTACGGGCTTCGCAGTCCATGTATCCCTGGAAGGTCTGGTCGTGGCTGTTGCCTACGCGACCAGCCCGCATCTCTATAAGACGGATGAGCGTGACGAATCCCGATAAGGGATATGAAAGTAAATGTTTCGCACTTCCCTCACGCCAACTCTCCCCCATGTAGGAGCTGCGGCACGCTGCGATCTTTTGATCTGGTGTTTAACAATCCTGGATCAAAAGATCGCAGCCTCGTTTCACTTGTCAGCTCCTACAGGTCTTCGGATCGAACACGATTCATGGAGGATGCCATCACTCTCTGCCAATTGATGGCGGCGGGCCGCTGCCTATGATGGAAATCACCAGTGATTGCCTGAGTAGTGCTTGATGAGCCCCAGAACCCTTTACGACAAACACATCGATTCGCACACGGTGTGCCGCCTCGACGATCAGGGCCATGTCCTGTTGTATATCGATCGTCAGGTGATCAACGAATACACCAGCCCGCAGGCGTTCAGCGGCCTGCGCGCGGCCGGGCGCGAGGTCTGGCGCCCGGGCACGGCGCTGGCGGTAGTCGATCACGTCAACCCGACCACACCGCTGCGTGTGGCGGCGATGCCGGATGCCGGCGGTGCCCGGCAAGTGTCGTATCTGGCGGAAAACTGCCGCGACTTCGGCATCGAGTTACTCGACATCCTCGACAAACGCCAGGGCATCGAACACGTGATTGCCCCGGAACAGGGCTTCATCCTGCCGGGCATGGTCATTGCCGCCGGTGACAGCCACACCACCACTTACGGCGCACTCGGCGCCTTCGGTTTTGGTATCGGCACCTCCGAAATCGAGCACTTGCTGGCCTCGCAGACGCTGGTCTACAAACGCCTGAAAAGCATGCGCGTGACCGTTGCCGGCGAGCTGTCGCCGGGCCTGACTTCGAAAGACGTGATCATGGCGCTGATCGGCCAGATTGGCGCGTCCGGCGCCACCGGCTATGCCATCGAGTTCTGCGGTTCGACCATCGATGCGCTGAGCGTCGAGGCGCGCATGACCATTTGCAACATGGCGGTCGAGGCCGGTGCGCGCGGCGCGTTCATGGCGCCAGACGAAAAAGTGTTCGCCTATCTCAAGGGCAAACCGCGTGCGCCCACCGGTGAGTTGTGGGAGCGCGGATTGCAAAAATGGCGCGATTTGCGCAGCGATCCCGGCGCACTGTTCGACCGCGAGGTTCATCTCGACGCCAGCCTGCTGGAGCCGATGGTGACCTGGGGCACCAGCCCGGATCAGGCCGCACCGATTGGCGCGCGAGTGCCCGACCCGCAAGCGGTCAGCGACCCGATCCTGCGTCAGGACATGCGCCGCGCGCTCAATTACATGGGCCTCGAAGCGGGCATGGCACTCAGCGATATCGTCATCAGCCATGCGTTTATCGGCTCCTGCACCAATGCGCGAATCGAAGACTTGCGCGACGCCGCCAGCGTCGTGCGCGGCCAGCAGGTGGCTGCGCATGTGCGAGCGATGATCGTCCCGGGTTCGAGCGAAGTGCGCGCGCAGGCCGAGGCTGAAGGGCTGGCGCAGATCTTTATCGACGCCGGTTTTGAATGGCGGCAGTCCGGTTGCTCGATGTGCCTGGCGATGAACGACGACGTGCTGGCCCCCGGCGACCGCTGCGCGTCCAGCACCAACCGCAATTTCGAAGGTCGGCAGGGCGCCGGCGCGCGCACCCATCTGATGAGTCCGGCGATGGTTGCCGCCGCTGCGATCAGTGGCCGACTCACCGACATCCGCCATTTTGGAGAACGCCCATGAGCCTGCAACCCTTCACTCAGGTCAGCGGCCAGGCCGCGCCGTTGCTCGCGGCCAACGTCGACACCGACGTGATCATGCCCAAGCAGTTTCTCAAAGGCATCGATCGCCAGGGCCTGGATCGCGGCCTGTTTTTCGATCTGCGGTTTTTGCCCGACGGCACGCCCAATCCTGAGTTCGTGCTCAATCAGCCTGCGTGGCAGGGCGCAAGTTTTCTCGTCGTCGGCCCTAACTTCGGTTGTGGTTCCAGCCGTGAACACGCCGTATGGGGCTTGCAACAGATGGGCATTCGCGCGCTGATCGGCAGCAGCTTCGCCGGGATCTTTTTCGACAACTGCCAGCGCAACGGCGTGTTGTTGATCACCCTGGAAGAAGCGCAGGTGCAACGGCTCGGGCAGTGGGTTGGTCAGGCAGAAACAGCGCGGATCAGCCTTGATCTGGAGGCGCAGCAGATTGCTCTGGCGGACGGTTCGATCATCGAGTTCGAGATCGATACGCTGCGTAAAACTGCCTTGCTGCTCGGTCTGGATGCGATCGGCAGCACCTTGCAACGGCGCGAGCAGATCAAAGCTTTCGAACGCCAACATCTGGTGGACAATCCCTGGCTGTCCTGACGAAAAGATCGCAGCCTGCGGCAGCTCCTGCAGGGATACAGGTAGGAGCTGCCGCAGGCTGCGATCTTTTGATCTGCTAAACGGACAGGCTTTTGAAATGTTCCTGCAAAAACTCCACACACGCACGCAACTTCCCCGAATGCGCCAGCCGTGTCGGGTACACCGCCCAGACATTCGCGCTCTGGCTGTAATCCTCCAGCACCTGCACCAGCCGCCCTTGCTCCAGCAACGGCTTCACGTCCCACAATGAACGCAGCAACATTCCCCGCCCATCCAGCGCCCATTGCAGGACGATCTCGCCATTGTTCGACGACAACGGCCCGCTGACCCGCACGCTTTCCTGTGCGCCATCGCGATCCAGACTCCAGATGCCGAAGGCGTTGTCGCGCTCCTTGATCACCAGGCAATCGTGCTGTTGCAGTTCTTCCAGGGTTCGCGGGGTGCCACGGCGTTGCAGATAGGCTGGCGCGGCACACAACACTCGCCGGTTGCTCACCAGGCGGCGGCCGATGTGCTGGCCGGGAATGTCATCGCCGACGCGGATCTCCAGATCGAAACCTTCATTGATGATGTCGACCACGCGGTCAAACAGGTCGAGGCGGATTTCCAGCTCGGGATAACGTTCGGCCAACAGCGACACCGCTGGCGCCACATGATTGCGGCCGAAACCGAAACTGCTGCAGATGTGCAAACGCCCACGCGGGCTGTCGTGGGCGTCGGAAAGTTCGTCGTGCAGTTGCTGGAAGTCATCGAGAATGCGCAACGCCCAACGCTGCACGCGTTCGCCATCCTCGGTCAGCGAGACGCGCCGACTGGTACGGTGCAGCAGGCGCGTGCCGAGGGTGCTTTCGAGAATCTGGATGCGTTTGCTGACGTAGGCCGGGGACAGGCCCAGTTCATCCGCTGCGGCAGCAAAGCCGTTCTTGCGGATCACGGTGAGCAGCACACGCAGGTCTTCGGGCAGGGGCACGGTGTCTTTCTTCTGGGACATGTCTAAAACGAACACTGGCGGCAGAAGCCACCAGCATAGCATTGCCGTCGGGGGCGATTACTCGGCGCTGAGTCTGGCCGCTGCCGCGCGGGCATGACGACCGGTCTTGAGGGCGATCGGGGCGAGTTTGTCGCGATCCAGTTCGCCCTCCCACGCGGCCACCACCAAGGCGGCGACAGCATTGCCGATGATGTTGGTCAGCGAACGGCATTCCGCCATGAAACGGTCGACGCCGAGGATCAGCACCATCGCCGCTACCGGCACGGTCGGCACTACGGCGAGGCTCGCGGCCAGCGCGACAAACCCGGCACCGACCACGGCGCCGGCACCTTTTGAGGTGAGCATCGCCACCGCGAGCAACGTCAGTTGCTGCTCCAGCGTCAGGTCGATGTTGGTCGCCTGCGCGAGAAACAGCACCGCCAGGGTCATATAGATGTTGGTGCCGTCGAGGTTGAAGGTGTAGCCGGTCGGCACAACGATGCCGACCACACCTTTCGAGGCGCCGAGGCTTTCGAGTTTCTGGATCAGTTGCGGCAGTGCCGATTCCGACGAACTGGTGCCAAGCACGATCAACAGTTCGGCTTTTATATAGCCGAGCAATTTGAAAATGCTGAAACCGGCGTACCGCGCGATCCCGCCGAGCACGCAAGCGACGAAGATAAATGCCGTCAGGTAAAACGTGCCGATCAACTTCAACAGCGGCAGCAGCGAGCCGACCCCGTATTTGCCGATGGTGAAAGCAATCGCGCCGAACGCGCCAATCGGCGCCACCCGAGCGATCATGCCGACGATGCGGAAAAACACTTCGCTGGCCTGATTGATGATGCCCACCAGTGGCCGGCCCTTTTCTCCGACCATCACCAGTGCCACGCCAAACAGCACCGAAACGAACAGCACCGGGAGAATTTCACCTTTGGAAAACGCGTCGAAAAACGTCGTCGGGATCACATGCAGGAGAAACCCGGTGACGCCTTCGCCGTGTTCGGCCTGACCGACAAACCCGGCAATCGCCGAGGAATCGAGGGTCTTCACATCAATGTTGAAACCGGCGCCGGGGTGCAGCAGGTGCGCGGCGAGAATGCCGATGACCAGCGCGATGCTCGACACCACTTCGAAATACAGCAGCGCTTTGCCGCCGACCCGGCCGACCTGCTTGACGTCGTGCATGCTGGTGATCCCGCTGACCACCGTGCAGAAGATGATCGGGCCGATGATCATCTTGATCAGCTTGATGAAGCCGTCGCCCAACGGCTTGAGATCGACGCCGACCTGCGGCCAGTAATGGCCGATCAGCACGCCGAGGGCGATGGCGATGAGCACCTGCACATAAAGGGTTCCCAGCAGTTTTCGAATAGTCATTGTTATTATCTCGAGACGGTTTTCGGGCATGACGATCCCGCACGGGCCAGTGTCGGCCCGTGGCAGGAAACGGTTCAGGTCAGTGCGAAACGGCGGTCAGCGCAGGAACGCCAGCGCTTCGGCGAGCAACAGTTCGGGGACTTCTTCGGCAAGGTAATGGCCGGCGGGCAGGGCCTGGCCGGAGACGTTCGTCGCCACTTGCTGCCATTCCCTCAGTGGATCGAAACAGCGCCCGACCGTCCCTTCGGCGCCCCACAGCACGCGCAGCGGCAGACTCAAATGATGTTGGGCGGCGATGTCGGCGCGATCATGCTCCAGATCGATGCCGGCGCTGGCCCGATAGTCTTCGCAGATGCCACGGGCGCTGTCCGGCTGTTGCAGGCAGCGCAGGTACTCGCCGAAGGCTTCGTCGGTGAAGGGTTTGAGGCCGGCGCTGCGGCTGCCCATCACGCTGCGCAGATAGGCGTCGGGATTGGCCTCGATCAGGGTTTCCGGCAGCGGCGCCGGACGAATCAGGAAGAACCAGTGCCAGTAGGCGCGGGCGAAGGCTTCGTTGGTTTGCGCGTACATCGACAGGGTCGGGGCGATGTCGAGCAGCATCATGCGCTGCACGGCGGCGGGGTGATCGAGCGCCAGGCGATGCGCGACACGTGCGCCGCGATCATGGGCGAGGATCGAGAATTGCTCGAAACCCAACGCCTGCATCAGTTCGACGCCATCGCGGGCCATTTCGCGTTTCGAGTAGTTGCGGTGCTGGTCATCGGCGGCCGGGCGGCCGCTGTCACCGTAGCCGCGCAGGTCGGCGGCGACCACGGTGAAATACTCGGCCAGTTGTTCGGCAATCTTGTGCCAGATCACGTGGGTCTGCGGGTGGCCATGCAGCAACAGCAGGCCCGGCCCGCTGCCGCCGAGGCGGTAGGCAATGTCAACGCCGTTGACGTGACGCTGGTCTTTGAGGAATCCGGCAAACATCAGGCTGATCCTTTCTCAGGGTTCTTGTTGCATGCATCCTGAAATTGTCTGGCGTTCGGGGCAAGGCGCAAAGCGTGATGGGCCGGTTCATGAAGTGTGTTCATGAGGTTTTTGTGTCAGCTGTGCCGGCCCCTTCGCGGGCAAGCCCGCTCCCACAGGGATCGTTGGTGTGGTCACTTTTCATGTCACACCACAAAACCCTGTGGGAGCGAGCCTGCTCGCGAAGAGGCCAATCCAGACACTGAAATACTCAACCCTGCTGAAACATCTCCATCGCCCGCTGCCTGATCTGCTCTTCGGTCAGATCCTCTTTGCGCGAGGCCAGAAACCACAGGTGTCCATAGGGATCCTTCAACGTCCCGCTGCGATCACCGTAAAACTGATCCTTGACCTCGGACACCGTGGTCGCGCCGGCGTCCAGCGCCCGCTGGAAGGATTTGTCGACATCGGTCACGTACAGATGCAAACCGACCGACACTGCATTGTCCGGGTTGCTCAATGGCCCCTGATCGCACGGCGAGCCGAGCATGATGGCGCTGTCGCCGATGCGCAGTTCGGCGTGGCCGATACCGCCGTCGGGCATGGCCAGGCGCATGACTTCGGTGGCACCGAAGGCTTTTTTGTAGAAGTCGATGGCCTCGGCGGCCTTGTGGATGCCGAGATACGGGGTAATGCTGTGATACCCCTCGGGAATGGGTTTGACGCTCATGACGTTCTCCCTGATTGTTGTTTTGCGAGATGAAGAATCACTATAGAACTGTCCACGCAGTCCAGATTTTCACCCGACGAGCAGCAGGGGTACACACTGACCTGTGGCGAGGGGATTTATCCCCGTTGGGCTGCGGAGCAGCCCCAAAACCTCAATCCTCATTCCTTCAGACAAACCTCATTGACTGGCTTAGGGTCTGCTTCGCAGCCCAACGGGGATAAATCCCCTCGCCACAGGGTTCTCCATTAGTCCTTGGGGAAGTGTGGCCCTGGGCCCTGTTCGCCGAGTACGTCGCCCTGGTTGCGTAGCGGGCAGGCTTCCATCGACAGACAGCCACAGCCGATACAGCCATTGAGCCGGTCGCGCAACAGCGTCAGTTGCTCGATCCGTTCATCCAGCTCGCGTCGCCATTGCTCGGACAAAACCTTCCAGTCCGCTGCCGTCGGCGCGCGATCCTCCGGGAGGATTTTCAGCGCCTCGCCAATCTCCGCCAGTGGAATCCCCAATCGCTGCGCAACCTTGATCAACGCCACCCGGCGCAGCACTTCGCGCGGATAACGCCGTTGGTTGCCGGCATTGCGCTGGCTCTTGAGCAAGCCTTTGGCTTCGTAGAAATGCAGCGCTGTCACCGCGACACCACTGCGCGCCGCGACTTCTCCGACCGTAAGCTGCTTGTGCAGGTTTTCCCGGGTGATCATTGGAAAAAGACTCTTGACCTTGACTTAACTAGAGGTTTTACCCTGCAGGCCTTCGAGTCGCAAGACTCGTCTTACGATGAGTGGGGGCATTCCATGAACAACCGCAGCTTTACCCAATTGATTGAATTCGAAATCGAGCCGCGTCAGCAAACGTCCTTGGTCACTGCGCTTTCGGTGCAAAGCGAACGCCTGGCCCAGCGCTATGACGGTTTCCTCAGCGCCAGCGTGCAGGCCAGCGACGATGGACGCCGGGTGTTGAGTTTTCTGCAATGGCAGACCCGCGAAGCGGGGGAGGCGGCGTTTTCCAGTTTTGAGCGTGGCGAACAGGACTTCTGGCAACTGATCCGCACGCATCAGGCGAAAACCGTCACTTTCAATTCCTTCCAGGTGCTGAGCAGCATCGCCCGCAGTCACGACGATGCCTTGCACTGCAATCTGGTGGGCTAGATCGACAACTGGATCAGGCGCTCGCGCAGGTTCTCGGTCATCCGCCGCTTGTTCACCGCCAGTTCGCCGATCTTGATCAACCGCGTACGGGTGACGTTGCGGCTCAGGCCAAGCAACGCAGCAGTGTGCACCTGGTTGTAATGGCAGAAGCGATAAGCGGCGCGCAGCAAAGCGTCTTCGACCTTCTCGTGCAGAGCGCCGGCCTGTTGCGCGAAGAGCTTTTGGAAAGCCTGTTCGAGCAACGCTTCCGGTGAGTCGTCGGCGCTGGCGTGATGATCGTCCGGGCGTTCGATGCGCAGGTTCGACAAGCGCAGATCATCACGTTCGATCACGCCATTGCGGCAGATCAACAGCGTGTGATGGATGACGTTTTCCAGCTCGCGAATATTCCCCGGCCAGCTGTAGGCGCGCAGTTTGTGCTCGGCGCCAGGGCTGATGCTGACGCGGCCATAACCGAGGCGCTGGCTATAAGCCTCGATGAAGTGGCGGGTCAGCGGCAGGATGTCGCCGGGACGCTCGCGCAGCGGGCTGAGTTCCAGATTGACCACGTTGAGGCGGTAATACAGATCCTCGCGAAAATTCCCGGCATTGATGGCTTTTTCCAGTTGTACGTTGGTCGCCGCCAGCACTCGCACATCGATGGGGATGCTTTTGCGCGAACCGAGCCGCACCACTTCGCGCTCCTGCAAGACCCGCAACAGCTTCACCTGAATCGCAATCGGCAGATCACCGATCTCATCGAGAAACAGCGTGCCGCCATCCGCCTCCTCGAACCAGCCGGCTTTGGCGCTCAGCGCACCGGTAAACGCGCCTTTTTCATGGCCGAACAATTCCGCTTCCACCAGCGATTCGGAGAAGGCGCCGCAGTTCACCGCGACAAACGGCCGATGGCGGCGATTGCTCAGGTTGTGAATATGTCGCGCGACCAGCTCCTTGCCGGTGCCGGTCTCGCCGATGATCAGCACGCTGGCTTCGCTCGGTGCGACCTGTTGCAAATGTGCGAGCAGCGCTTGGGACTTCGGGTCTTCGAACACCTGCGCGGTGGCGCGGATCGACGTCGCCAGCGCGGGTGAGGGCGGTAGTGTCAGCAGTTGCATGGGCGCGTCCTTTTCTTCAGTTCAAATATAGGCAGATCAGGAATAGAACGTCGGCATCGGCAGCGCCTGATTCAGCGCCCAGTCGCCCAGCTCATGAAGTTTGTAATCCAGCGGGTCGTGCAGGGTTTGCGTGCGCAGGTTGCGCCAATGTCGATCAAGGCGCAGCGAGGCGTGGGTCGAACGCGCACCGGTGACTTCGAACAGGCGGCTGCAAATATCCAGGCCCTGACGGCTGGCGGCGACTTTCGCCGTGGCAATCGCTGTGGCGACATGACCGCGTTCTTCGGCGCTGAGAGTCGGGCCTTTGGCCCAGGCAGCATCGAGCAATGCCGCCGCCCGTTCGACCAGCAGACGAATACCTTCGAGGGCCACCCAGAACTCGCCGTAATGCGCGAGCACGTACGGATCTTCACGGACATCGCGCGCCGAGGATTTGTGCCACGGCCGGGTTTCGTTGAGGGTGTATTGCCGCGCCTCGGTGAATGCGCCTTCGGCAATCCCGAGGAACATGTGCGTGAAAGTCAGTTGCGCGATCAGCGGCCGCAGGCAGGCGAACGGCGTGCTCAGCGGGCCGGGATCGAGCAGCAGTTCCGATTCTTCGACGCGGACCCGTTCGAACGTCGCGCTACCGCTGTCGGTCTGGCGCTGGCCGATGTTGTTCCAGTCGTTGTGCAGAGTGATGCCGCTGCGGCCGCTGGGAATCGCCGCGATCAACAGCTTGCCGCCGGCGCTTTCGTCCACCGCCGAGGCGATCAGCATTTGCGAGTCGCTGGCGCCGGAGCAGAAGCTTTTCTTGCCGGAAAACTCGCGCCAGCCACCGAGGTTCTTGACCACGGTGCGGGTGTCGAGCGGGTTCAGCGCGTTGCCCCAGAACCAGTTCTGCCGGGCGGTCTGTTCGAACCACGGCTGCCATTGTTCCGGGCGAGAGAACAGGCGCACGGTGGCCAGCATCAGGTGATGAAAACCGAAAACGTGGGCGATCGAACTGTCGACCTTGGCGAACTCGCGCACCACTTGCAGGGTTTCGCTCCAGCTCGCGCCGAGGCCGCCGTAACGGCCGGGAATGCTCAGGGCGAGCAGGCCGCTGTCGCGCAGGGCATCGCGTTCGGCCTTGGGCGTGCCGCCACGTTCGTCGCGCTCGACGGCGGTCAATGCAAATTCGGCGGCCAGCTGGCGGGCAGTCTGCAACGGCGATAAAAGGCTATTTTGCGGTTTGGCAGTCACACCAACACTCCTGAATTCAATCATCCCGTGTAGGAGCTGCCGCAGGCTGCGATCTTTTGACGTTGATTTTTAAACACCAGATCAAAAGATCGCAGCCTGCGGCAGCTCCTACAGGGGTGGTTTATGCGGTGGCTTTTGTCGGCAGGACGTCGTTGGCGATCATTTCGCCAAACGGTCCGGTGAGGTTGGTCACGCCGCGCCCGGCCAGACTCGCGTAAGGCTCGGGCAGCAGCGGGAACACCAGCTCGGCAAAGCGATAAGCCTCTTCCAGATGCGGATAGCCGGAGAAGATGAAACTCTCGATCCCCAGATCGGCGTATTCCTTGATCCGCGCCGCCACTTGCTGCGGATCGCCGACCAATGCCGTGCCGGCACCGCCGCGCACCAGGCCGACGCCGGCCCACAGGTTGGGGGCGATTTCCAGGTTATCGCGCCGACCATCGTGCAGCGCGGCCATGCGCCGCTGCCCTTCAGAGTCGAAGCGTGAAAAGGATTTCTGCGCCGCCTCGATGGTCTCGTCGCTGATGTGTTCGATCAGCTTGTCTGCAGCTTTCCATGCCTCTTCGGCGGTTTCGCGGACGATCACATGCAGACGGATACCGAACTTCACTTTGCGCCCATGCCGCGCCGCGCGTTCACGTACATCGGCGAGTTTTTCGGCGACGGCGGCCGGTGGTTCGCCCCAGGTCAGGTAGACGTCAACCTGTTCGGCAGCGAGATCATGCGCAGCGTCGGAGGAACCGCCGAAGTACAACGGTGGATAAGGTTTCTGCACGGGTGGGTAAAGCGCTTTGGCGTTCTGCACCTTCAGATGTTTGCCGTCGAAATCCACGGCCTCGCCTTGCAGCACCCGGCGCCAGATTTTCAGGAATTCATCGGTGACTTCGTAGCGTTCGCTATGGCTGAGGAAGCTGCCGTCGCCACGGTTTTCATCTGGATCGCCGCCGGTCACCACGTTGATCAGCAAGCGGCCATTGGACAAGCGGTCGAGGGTCGCCGCCATGCGCGCCGAAACGGTCGGTGAAATGATCCCCGGACGGATCGCCACCAGATAGCGCAGGCGTTCGGTCAACGGCACCAGTGCCGACGCGATCACCCACGAATCCTCGCAAGATCGCCCGGTGGGAATCAGCACGCCGTGATAACCGAGGCTGTCGGCCGCCTGCGCGACTTGTTTCAGATAGTTGAGCGTGACCGGGCGCGCGCCTTGGGTGGTGCCCAGATAGTGGCCGTCGCCGTGGGTCGGGAGAAACCAGAAAACATCCATGAACAGCTCCTCAGGCGATTTTCAGCAACGGTTTGATTTGTGTCGCGAACAGCGGCGCAGCGCGTTCGGCCGCCAGACGGATGCGTGCTTTCAGGGTTTCGCTGGTGATCTGGTAGTCGGCGAAATCCGCTTCGGTGGCGTACACGCCGATCGGCAACGTAACGGCCTGGAAGAAGCTGAACAGCGGCCGCAATTGATGATCGAGCACCAGCGCATGGCGTTCGCTGCCACCGGTGGCGGCGAGCAATACCGGCGTATCGATCAGCGCGTTGAGATCGATCAGGTCGAACAGATGCTTGAGCAACCCCGGGTAGGAGCCGCGATACACCGGCGCGGCGACGATCAGCAGGTCGGCCTGCTCGATGGCTTGCAACTCGGCTTCGACTTCCGCGCTGAGTTCCTGGCGCGAAAGCGCGCCGCCGAGTGGCCGGGCAATGTCGCCGAGTTCGATCAAGTGGCTCTCGATCGGCAGATGCGCGGCCAGCTCAGCCAGCAAGGCTTGAGTTAGTACCAAGGTGCGCGATGGACGCCAGGTGCCGCCGGACAGGGCGACGACTTTCAGGGGACGCGACATGATCAGTTCCTTTTTCAACAGTTGCTCAACGAGCAGTGAGTAAGTCACTGCACTGGAGCAAGTGCTGTACCAATTCCTGGAGAACCCGGTTTACGGGGCGTTGAGCGTTCCGCTAGCGATTGGCTGTGTGAGTACCGATGCGGTTTGTTGAATCGCTGTTGGCTGAGCAACAGTTGCTGGAGCAACAGTGATGAGCGCATGAAGGGATTTATAAAGACTGATTGTTATTCCGTAAAAGAACGTTATTAGATATTTATAGATCTTTTAGAGATATGCGAAGTCGTTGTTGAATTCCTGATAGCCACTATTGAGAGCGTTGATTTCTGCATGAGCGTGGGCGGGCGTAGCCTTTCTTCATCGACTCCCACATTGCTCGCCAGGACGCTCCCATGAATCATTTACTGACTGTTTCGCTGCTGCTCGCTGTCTCTGTACTGGCCGGATGCGCCAGCCACGTTGCTCCGGAATTGCGTCCTTACAGCGCCGAAGAATCACGTGAACTGGCGATGGAGGCGCTGAATCGCAGTGGGTTGTCCTTCGACGAATACCACTCGAAAAAAGCTCAGTTGCTCGGTCAGCCACAGCAGACTTACGGTTTCGACAAACAGGGTGAGATGAGCGCCGAACGTGCCGTACAGCTGCACGGTCGCTCCAGCTGAAAACCAACTGTACCGCTTGAAGTTTTGCCTAACTGTCCGTGGGTTTGCCGGGCTGCGTGGGATAGGGTCAACACCTGAATGACCCTGATGGATTGCCGCACCATGAACCTCTCGCTCGATCTGCTGCTGGGCTTTGCCCTGTTTGCCCTTGTCACCTCGATCACCCCGGGGCCGAACAACACCATGTTGCTCGCATCGGGTGTCAACTTCGGTTTTAACCGGACCATCCCGCACATGCTCGGCATCACCTGCGGGTTCTTTGTGCTGGTGGTGGCGGTGGGCTTCGGTCTGGGCGCGGTGTTTCAGACATATCCGCTGCTCTATACGGTTCTGCGCTACGTCGGTGCCGCTTATCTTTTGTATCTGGCGTGGAAAATCGCCCACTCGGGACCTGTCGGTGACAGCGTTGAAGGTGAAGCCAAGCCGATCAGTTACCTCGGCGCGGCGGCGTTTCAGTGGGTCAATCCGAAGGCGTGGATCATGGCCATCGGTGCCATCAGCACGTACACGCCGATGCAGGGCTATTTCACCAATGTCGTGGTGATTGCTGCGGTGTTCGCCATCATCAACCTGCCGAGCGTCGGCGTCTGGGCCGCTTGCGGCACGTTGTTGCGCAATGTCTTGAAGGAGCCGCGCTGGTTGCGCGTATTCAACTGGGGCATGGCCGCACTGCTGGTGATTTCGCTGTACCCGCTGCTTGTCGAAAGCTTTAGCTGACGCATTGCTTCAATCGCCGGCCCGATGCCTGTTAAGCTCGACTTCAGGAGCGTTCCTACGCACTTTTAAATGAAGTTGTTCTTCTTTAACGGCATCCGATCAGGTATTGATGACGGTCTCGAACCGACGCGCCGCTCACAAGGCAGCGCCAAGCCGTTTGCAGACACGAGCCTCCTGATCCCGGAACACGCTCTGCGAGTCTTTTATGAACACACGTCCGTTGTATTTCGATTACGCCGCCACCACCCCGGTGGACGAGCGGGTCATCCAGGTGATGATCGAATGTCTGGGGTTTCACGGTAACTTCGGTAATCCGGCCTCCAGCTCCCACGCCTTCGGCCAGCAGGCCCGGCAGACAGTCGAACTGGCCCGGCGGCAAGTCGCCGAGCTGGTCGGTGCCAGTGCCGAGCAGATTGTCTGGACGTCCGGTGCGACCGAGTCCAACAACCTCGCCCTCAAGGGCGTGGCGCAGGCGCGCGGTGTGCCTGGCGGCCACATCATCACCAGTCAGATCGAACACAAAGCCATCCTCGATACCGCTCGCCAGTTGCAGGACGCGGGTATTGCCGTGACCTATCTGGTGCCGGACGCCGACGGCTTGATCACCCCGCAAGCGGTCAGCGCCGCAATGCGCGACGACACCTTTCTGGTGTCGCTGATGCTGGTCAACAATGAGTTGGGCACGCTCAACGATATTCAGGCCATCGGCGCCGTGGTGCGCGGGCGCGAAGCGCTGTTCCATGTCGATGCCGCTCAAGGCGCCGGCAAGGTGGCAATCGATCTGGCGCAGTTGCCGGTCGATCTGATGTCGTTCTCGGCACACAAACTCTACGGTCCGAAAGGGATCGGCGCGTTGTACGTCGGCCCGCGCGCGCAACAGCGTTTGCAGGCGCAGATTCACGGCGGCGGTCACGAAGGTGGCTTGCGTTCCGGGACCTTGGCGACGCACCAGATTGCCGGCATGGGCGCAGCGTTTGCCTTGGCGGCGGCTGCGTTCGACGCGGAGAAAAAGTCCATCGCGGCCCTGCGCGAGCGCTTGCTTGAGCAACTGCTGAGCCTGCCGGGCGTGCGCCTGAATGGCAGCCCTGTACAGCGCATTGCGCACACCCTGAGCCTGACGTTCAGCGAAGGCGAATTCAACAGTGCCGCACTCAGTCACTCGATTGCGTTTTCCGCGACGTCGGCCTGCAATTCCGCCAGCAACGCGCCGTCCCATGTGCTGCTGGCCCTCGGGCACGATGCGCATCTGGCCAGCCGCACCATCCGTTTGAGTCTCGGCCGTTTTACCACCGCCGAAGACGTCGACAAGGCTGTTGAACTGATCAAGACCGCCTGCGCCAGTGCTCCGGCATTCTGGGCGACCGGGCTTTAAACGAGCCGAATCCACGGCTACGAACAATAACGAAGAAGTGATTAGCAGGAGACATGATGAGTACCCAGACCTCGACCGAAGGATCGGTGCCCCAGCGCCTGGCGCACACCCGAGAACTGATGCGCCGCGAAGGCATCCATGCCTTGCTGGTGCCCTCCGCCGACCCGCACTTGTCGGAATATCTGCCGGGTTACTGGCAAGGTCGGCAGTGGCTGTCGGGGTTCCATGGTTCGGTCGGTACTTTGATTGTCACCGCTGATTTCGCCGGTGTCTGGGCCGACAGTCGTTACTGGGAACAGGCCAGCAAGGAACTCAAGGGCAGCGGCATCGAACTGGTCAAATTACAACCGGGTCAACCGAGTCCGCTCGACTGGCTGGCCGAACAGACCCCGCAAGGTGGCGTCGTTGCCGTCGATGGCGCCGTGATGGCGGTGGCTTCGGCACGCACATTGAGCAGCAAGCTTGAGGCGCGCGGTGCACGTCTGCGGACCGACATCGATCTGTTGCAGGAAGTCTGGAGCGATCGCCCGGGCCTGCCGAATGCAGCGATCTATCAACATCTGCCGCCGCAAGCGACCGTCAGCCGTGGCGAGAAACTCGCCAAGCTGCGCGAAACCCTGCAGGAACGCGGCGCCGACTGGCACTTCATCGCCACCCTCGACGACATCGCCTGGTTGTTCAACCTGCGTGGCGGCGACGTGTCGTTCAACCCGGTGTTTGTTTCGTTTGCCTTGATCAATCAACAACAAGCCACGCTGTTCGTCGCACTGAGCAAGGTTGACGCTGATCTGCGCGCCGTGCTGGAACAGGATGGCGTGACGCTGCGCGATTACACTGAAGTGGCTGATGCGCTGCGGGCCGTGCCGGGTGGCGCGAGCTTGCTGGTCGATCCGGCGCGGGTCACCAGTGGTTTGCTGGACAATCTCGACGGCGGCGTGAAACTGGTCGAGGGCTTGAACCCGACCACGTTGGCCAAGTCGCAGAAAAGTGAAGCCGACGCTGGGCACATCCGTAAAGCGATGGAGCAGGACGGCGCAGCGTTGTGCGAATTCTTCGCCTGGCTGGAATCGGCCTGGGGGCGCGAGCGCATCACCGAACTGACCATCGATGAAAAACTCACGGCTGCCCGTGAACGTCGTCCGGATTATGTTTCGCTGAGTTTCAACACCATTGCCGCGTTCAACGCCAATGGCGCAATGCCGCACTACCACGCCACCGAAGAAGAGCACGCGGTGATCGAGGGCGATGGTTTGTTGCTGATCGACTCGGGGGGTCAATACCTCGGCGGCACAACCGACATCACGCGGATGGTGCCGGTGGGGACGCCGACTGAAGAGCAGAAGCGCGACTGCACGCGCGTGCTCAAAGGTGTGATTGCCCTGTCCCGGGCGCATTTCCCGAAAGGCATTCTGTCGCCGCTGCTTGATGCCATCGCCCGTGCGCCGATCTGGGCGGATAACGTCGATTACGGTCACGGTACCGGTCACGGCGTCGGCTATTTCCTCAACGTCCATGAAGGCCCGCAGGTGATTGCCTATCAGGCTGCGCCGGCGCCGCAGACTGCGATGCAGGTGGGGATGATCACGTCGATCGAACCGGGTACTTACCGTCCGGGCCGTTGGGGCGTGCGTATCGAGAACCTGGCGATGAACCGCGAGGCTGGCAGCAGCGAATTTGGCGAGTTCCTCAAGTTCGAAACCTTGACGCTGTGCCCGATCGACACGCGTTGCCTGGTGCCGACACTGCTCAGTCAGGAAGAGAAACAATGGTTCAACGCCTATCACGCCGAAGTACGCGAGCGCTTGAGCCCGCTGCTTGACGGCGCGGCGCTGGAGTGGCTCGAAACGCGCACTGCAGCGATCTGATCTGTTGCTGTGCAACGCCAGGGCGACTCTTTTGAGAGTCGCCCTGGCAGCCGCTAACTCGAGGTTTAGCGCAAGGCTTCCTCGATAAAATCGAGCCGATCCTGGCCGAAGAACAATTGCCCGCCAACAAACATGCTCGGTGCGCCGAAAACACCGCGTTTAACCGCGGTTTCGGTGTTGTCTTTGAGTGCGGCTTTGACGGCCTCGTCGTTGGTCAATGCCAGTACATCCTCCGGAGCAAAACCGTGCTCAGTCAGCACCGCTGCGACGGTTGCCGGTTCATCGAGGCTGCGGCCGTCAACCCAAAGTGCCTTGAACAGGCAATCGATAAATGCCGGGAAGCGTTCCGGGTGGCGCAGTTGCATGCCTGTTACGGCGCGCATCAGCATCAGTGTATTGATCGGGAAGTGCGGATTGAATTTCAGCGGGACGCCGTAGCGTTTGGCGTAGCGGTCCAGATCCTCAAACATGTAGCGGCCCTTCGCCGGAATCATCGCCGGTGAGGCATTGCCCGTGGCTTTGAAAACACCACCGAGCAGCATCGGGATGTAGATCAGCTCGCTGTCGTTTTCAGCGCAGATCCTTGGCAGTTGGGTGTAGGCCAGGTACGTGGCAGGGCTGCCCAGGTCAAAGTAGAACTCAACGGTTTTGGTCATGCTCACGGCTCTCTGTTTATTGTTATGGGGCAGGCTTACCAGCGTTCATTCCATGGGCGCAGATCCAGCTCAAAGGTCCACGCATCCCGTGGCTGGCTGTGCAGATACCAATAGTTCTCGGCGATATGCTCGGGGTCGAGAATACCGTCCTGATCCTTGGTGGCGTATTTCTCGGGAAAACTGTTACGGATGAAGTCGGTATCGATTGCGCCATCGACCACCACATGGGCGACGTGGATATTCATCGGCCCCAATTCTCGCGCCATGCTTTGCGCCAGTGCGCGGATACCGTGTTTGGCGCCGGCGAATGCGGCAAATCCCGACGCGCCGCGAAGACCGGCGGTGGCGCCGGTGAACAATATTGTGCCGCGCCGACGAGTGACCATGCGCTTGGCCACTTCGCGGGCATTGAGGAAACCGGAGAAACAGGCCATCTCCCAAATCTTGAAGTACTTGCGCGCGGTCTCTTCGAGGATGCTGCAGGGCACGTTGGCGCCGATGTTGAAGACGAATGCCTCAATCGGGCCGAGGCGGGTTTCGATGTCCTCAATCAGGGCAATGACGTCCTCTTCCTTGCGCGCATCGCAGGCAAAGCCATGAGCCTCGCCACCTTCGGCCTTGATCGCATCTACCAGCGGTTGGAGTTTGTCGGCGCTGCGTCGAGTGACACAGGCGACAAAACCTTCGCGGGCAAAACGCTTGGCAATTGCACCGCCCGTGGCGTCGCCAGCACCGACCACCAGTACGACCTTGTTGTTATTCATGGTGAATCCTTTTGGTTAACGATCGTTTAGTTAACGAACGTTATGCTAGGATCCGAACAACGTCAAGGCGGTGAATTACAGGGTAAACACATGCGTTATTCGGCCGGTCACAAGTTGGAAACCCGCGAACGATTGCTGCAAAGCAGTGCGTTGTCGGCAAAGCGCTCGGGGTTTTCCACGGTAGGGGTGGATGGGCTGATGAAAGCCATCGGGCTGAGTGGTGCAGCGTTTTACAGCCACTTTTCCTCAAAGGATGCTTTGTTCTCTGCCATCGTCGAACGTGAGCTCGGTCAAAGCCTTGAGCGCCTGAGCGGGCAAGGCAATGAAGACCGCGAACGGCTTGAGCGTTGTCTCAAGCAATACCTGAGCATGGCGCATGTCGAGCAGCCTGAGTCGGGGTGTGCGTTGCCGACATTGGGGGCGGAGATTGCCCGCTCGGATGTGCAGGTGCGCGAGCAGGCAGAAATCTGGATTTGCCGTCTTCAGGAGAGTTGGGCGCAGATACTGCAAAGCGAGAGCCTGGCGTGGGCGATACTGTCGCAATGCGTCGGTGCTTTGGTGGTTGCGCGGATGTTGGCCACACCGGACGTCCAGCGCACAGTGTTGAAATCCAGTCACGAAGAGATCGCCCGTCAGCTCGCAGTTCAGCGAGCGGAGTAGGGCGGAGGGTCATTTGCAGATGACGATCATGCTGCGGCTGGTGTAGCCGGCGGGATTCAGGCCGAACGGATAATCACCCGGCTCCTCGACGGCATCGCCGGATTTGGCAATGACCTTGTAACCCTTTGGCGCGCAGGAATTGGCGGCACTGGTGTAGCACTTGTCCCAAGAGGACGAGAGTCCTGAACAGTTGATATGCAAACCCTTCTTGCCGCGTTTGACCTGGGTTTCCGAAGTCGCAGCACAACCCGCAATCGCCAGTACGGCGATCAGTATCAAAATTCGTTTCATTACCGTCCTTAATAGCGGCCGCGAGTCTGATGCTCGGGTCTGCCTGTGTTCGCTCGCTTCTGCAGCGTTTCTACGTCCCTTTGCGAAAAAATCCATGTCTGGCGATGGGTTACGGGATCTAAACATGGCCTAAATGAGCGTCAATTACCAGACCCCGGTCAAATCCTGTTTCAATCTGCCGCGATGGCGGGCTTCGCGTTGCTGCCCATGGTCAGGGTCGCCCCGACAGAAGCCAGAATAATGCACATGATCGCCATCCATTGTGACAGTGACAGGTATTCCTGGAGAAAAAACAGACCTGACAGGGCGCCGAATGCCGGCTCGATGCTCATCAGTGTGCCGAAGGTGCGCGCGGGCATTCGAGTCAGGGCAACCATTTCCAGGGTATAGGGCAGGGCGGTAGAGAGAATCGCGACGCCGATGGCAATCGGAATCAACGAGGGCGTCAGCAGTGCAGCGCCGGCATGCACAATGCCAATGGGCGCCACGAACAGCGCTGCGATCATTACGCCCAGCGCCGCAGTTGTTACGCCATTGTCTGCGCCGGCCTTCTGCCCGAACAGAATGTACAGTGCCCAGCAAACGCCGGCGCCCAGTGCATAACCAGCGCCCACCAGATCGATCCCGGCAGTCGTTGCCCCGGTGGGTATCAACAGCATCAGTCCGGCTGCTGCCAAGGCGATCCAGAGAAAGTCGATGGCACGCCGCGACGCATAAATGGCAACGGCCAATGGCCCGGTGAATTCCAGGGCCACAGCGATTCCCAGAGGAACGGTGCGCAGGGACATATAGAAGAGGAAGTTCATGCCGCCTAGCGCCATCCCGTAAACGATCACCGTCCGCAGGGATTTAGCAGTAAGCCTGGCGCGCCATGGACGCAGCAAAATCAGCATGATCACGCTGGCGAAGATCAGCCGAAGGGTTGTAGTTCCTTGTGCGCCTACGACCGGGAACATGCTTTTTGCCAGAGAGGCTCCGGACTGGATGGATGCCATGGCTATTAATAGCAGGCCAACCGGAAACAACATGGAGGCAAGGGAGCGAGGCTGGTCATTCATTACTAGGCATCATCCAAGGTAGGAGCGGGCATTTTTATAGCTGTTGGGCAATATACTGCGCATTCGCTGCCGTGGCGTCTATATATAGGCAGCTTTTCTGACGTATCGATAGAAAAGTGTAATTAACGGTTGACGGCAAATTCTGGACGTCTATAATTCGCCCCACTTCCGGCGCAGTCGAAACGGAAAACTCCTTGAGATTCAATGAGTTGTGCAGTTTTCGACAGCGGCTTGCTTCAGATCATCGAAGCCTGGAAGGAGTTGAAAGAGTGATGATGTTTGGCTCTTTTAACGTTTCGATCTTCTCGGTCGAAAGCGGAGAAAAAGAGGTGTTGACAGCAGCGTGTAACGCTGTAGAATTCGCCTCCCGCTAACGAGAGATCGGAAGCGCAAGTGGTTGAAGTTGTTGAAGAATTCTTCGAAAACTTCTGAAAATAATCACTTGACAGCAAATGAGGCTGCTGTAGA
>NZ_JBIVGT010000017.1:0-109414 GCF_044748825.1 Pseudomonas sp. NPDC089741
GGTGTTGCCATGGGGTGCTCTCCTTGCGGATAAATTTAGGGTGCCCGGGGCGAAATCGCCCGGTGGGTGCCTGACTGTTATCAAGGAACGTGCCAACAAATGCGGCGCCCTTATGGATCAAGGGGATAGCGGTTTTTTGCCGGCGATTCTGCGAAAAAAGCAGGGAGGCGAAGTTAAAAGTGCGCAAGAAGTTGCGCAGTACTGCGCAACTTCTTGCGCACTTGGCTGCAGGCCACGTCTGGCGAGGCTTCCAGCGTGTTTCGCCGGGTTTTTTTGAAAACAAGTGCGCAACTTCTTGCGCAGTTGGCCAGAGGCCAGCTTTGATCCGGTTGAAACGATCCGTCGCTCCTCAGGGTCAATCACTGACACCCGCGCCATTGGCGTCTGCACACCCCCCAAATCGAGTGAGAACGACATGAAAATCCTGATGGTTCTGACGTCCCACGATCAACTGGGCAATACCGGCAAGAAAACCGGCTTCTGGCTGGAGGAATTCGCCGCGCCATATTACGTGTTCAAGGATGCTGGCGCGCAACTGACATTGGCGTCGCCCAAGGGCGGTCAACCGCCGCTGGATCCGAAGAGTGACGAGCCGGACGCGCAAACCGCCGCCACCGAACGTTTTCGCCAAGACTCGGCGGCTCAATCGGCTTTGGCTGCGACGGTCAAACTGGATTCGGTAAAAGCTGCGGATTTCGATGCGGTGTTCTATCCAGGCGGGCACGGCCCGCTGTGGGATCTGGCCGAGGATCGCCATTCGATCGCGTTGATCGAGGCTTTCTACAACAGTGGCAAACCGGTCGCG
This sequence comes from Pseudomonas sp. NPDC089741, assembly GCF_044748825.1. NCBI lineage: Bacteria > Pseudomonadati > Pseudomonadota > Gammaproteobacteria > Pseudomonadales > Pseudomonadaceae > Pseudomonas > Pseudomonas sp. NPDC089741. The sequence goes on from NZ_JBIVGT010000017.1 coordinate 806, forward strand.
GCGGTGTGCCATGCGCCGGGTGTGCTGCGCCATGCCAAGAGTGCGGACGGTCAGCCGTTGGTCAAAGGCAAACAGGTGACCGGGTTTACCAACAGCGAGGAAGAGGCGTTGCAGCTAACTAAAGTCGTGCCGTTTCTGGTGGAAGATGAGCTCAAGGCCAAGGGCGGGATTTTCTCGAAAGGTGCGGATTGGTCGAGTTATACCCGTGAAGATGGGCTGTTGCTGACGGGGCAGAATCCGGCTTCTTCTGAAGAGACGGCGTTGGCGTTGTTGTCGCGGTTGCGTTGATGGAGATTAAAAGATCGCAGCCTGCGGCAGCTCCTGCAGGGGGCGGTTGGCTGCGATCTTTGTGGTGGTTATTTTGAGATCGCGGCAACGCATTCGTTGAGTGAGCGTTGTTGTGTTTCGGCATACAACTGAAGCTCATCAATAGTTGTTCGTCCCAGAGCCTGTTCGAAGGCTTGGCGGTTGGAGTGTTCGCCATAGTGTGTTTGGGCAGCATCGCCGAGGTTTGATTGAAAAATCCCTGCTGCGCTGACCGGCAGGAAATCTTCGTACACCAGCGGCTCCGCTTTCACATGGTCATCGCGGAGCAAATCCTCCAGCGAGGCCTGCGAAAGACTACCTGCCGCGAGGCCTTTTTCCGTGGCGAAATAGCGAAAATACGCCAGCCCTTGCTCGCGCATGCCTTCGATGCTGTCAGGAAATTCGCCAAAGTGCTGCGTCATCAGCGCGTTGTAGCGTGCGGCGTTGCCTTCGTTGGGGAAGTCTCCCAGCTCATCTCGCGCGGCATTCAGCAAACGGTCGTACAACGCGCGACCCTTGGGCGTCAGCGCCGCGCCGCGTTGTTCGATTTCGCCGAAGCGCGCGCTGTGACTGCCACGGGTCTGGTTCTGGTCGGTGAAAGCGATGGGCTCCTCCAGCGCCTTGAAACTGGTCTGGCGCAACAGGATCGGGCACTGCCGACGCGGTGGGCCTTCGATGACTGCTTTCGGCGTAATGCCATGCGCCGGCATCTGTGCCTGGACGATGTCGATGTCGAGGGTGCGCGGCGTCAGGTGGTTGATGTGCGGGCCTTTGAACGCCACCACGTCGGCGATCAAGCGGTGCTGGGCACTCAGCGTCTGATACTGCGCAGCGCTGACCGTTGCGCTGTGATGCCAGCGAAAGGTCTCCAGTGCCTGTAGGACAAACTCCTCAGACTCGTCAGCGTTTAAGCCTCCGATGGTTTCGGCGCGCTCGATCAGTTGCAGCGCGGCGGGGGTGAAGATCGTTCGCTTGGCCAGCACCGATTCGGCGAAGGCGCGCAGCTCAAGGTCTTCAATCAATTCCAGGCGCAGTAACGAGGTAAACACTCGAAATGGACTGATTTGCAGCGCGTCCTCATGCACCGCGCGAAATGCCGTGGAATGCACCGGCACACCCGCTGGCGTGAGGTCGTAATAACCCACCGGTTGCATGCCCATCACGGCAAACAGGCGGGCGAGGGTGGCCAGTTCACTGGCGGTGCCGACGCGAATCGCGCCATGGCGTTCCATGTCCAGCCGTTCGATTTCCCCGCTGTTGTGCAGTTGCGCGGCGATCTGCGGCTCGCGTTCGAGCACGTCGTGATTGGTCTGCTCGACCAGTTGCAGTAGCGCGCCATACAGCGGCACTTCTTCGCGGTACATGTCGGACATCGCTTTGGAGAAGCGTTGGCGGATCAGGTCAGGGCTGACGAAAGGCTGCACGGTCATGAAAAAAATTCCTGCCACGGTCACGTAAAGGATGCTGGAAAAGATCGCAGCCTTCGCTGACGTCGGCAAACGAAGAATCCTACGAACTTCATTCTGCCAATGACTGATCCCGCGTTCTGTCAGTGCACCTGTTGCCCGAGAAACTGCCGATACAGGCGCGCAGTGCTGGCCGGATGTTCGACCATCGGCATGTGGCCCACGCCTTCCCAGACTTCCACCTGCAGATTGGCGATGCCTTTGCTCCAGATCGGCACACTGCTGACGTCGATCAAGCGGTCTTTGCGCCCCCAGAGCAGGAGTGCCGGGCATTTGATGTCGGCCAGTTTCGGCTCCATCGGCGGGCTGGCGCGAAAATCGCGGAAGATTTCTTCGAGATCATCGCGTTGTTGTTCGTAACGCTGGGCGATGGCGTCCAGCACCAGTCCGGGCACCCATGGCGGCGACGCCATGGTCATCGCATAAAAACGCCGGAATTCTTCGCGGGAGTTGATCAGGAACGGGTTATGCCCGCGTGCCAGATGGCGCTCCATGTCGCTGACTTCCGGCGCCGTGACGCCGGCCGGGTCGATCAATGCCACCGAGGCAATCCGCTCCGGGTAAGTCGCCGCCAGCCATGCGGCGATGTAGCCGCCCATCGAGTTGCCGATGACATGGACTTTGTCCACGCCGCAGACGTCGAGCAGTTGAATCATGCGCTTGGCCTGCAGCGGAATGTCGTAGCCGCCGCCGGCCTTGAAGCCGGTTTCACCGTGGCCGGCGAGGTCCGGGATGATCACCCGATACTGGCGGACAAAATGCCGCGAGAAGCGCAGCCAGAGGTTTTTTTCGGCGCTGTAACCGTGCAGCATCAGGATCGCGCTGGCGGCTTCGTAAGGCCCGCCTTGCCAGGTCGAGACAGTCATTTCGGCGATCGGCACTTCGATCTTGTGCAATTTGTACAGCTTGGCCTCGACGGCCATGTTCAGGTCATACAGCCAATGACCGACCGCCGGATAACTCAACCAGCTCCAGGCCACGAAAACCGCGAGGGCAACAAACAGCAAAAGCATCGACGTCTTCCTTTTACGTGTTCAGGAGAAAATGTGGTCGGCCGGTTTCAGCGCCCGGGTCAACCGGTGATAACTGAAACTGAAGCCGGGAAACATTGCGATCACATGACCGCTCTTGCTTTGGTACCAACTGTGGCAGCCGCCGGACTTCCAGACCGTGCGCTGCATTTCCCGATGAATCATTGCAGTGTAGGTACGTTCCGCTTCGGGGCGTACTTCGATGCTGCGCAGACCTTTGGCCTGCACGGTGCGAATGCAGTCGAGGATGTAGTTCATCTGCGATTCGATGATGAACAGCGCCGAAGTGTGGCCAATGCCGGTGTTGGGACCGGTGATGAAAAACAGATTGGGAAAATCCGGCAGGCTGGTGCCGAGGTAAGCACGCGGATACTCGGCCCAGACGTCCCTGAGTTGCACGGCGTTTTTTCCGCTGACCGGGTAGGAAATTACCCCGTCAGTGGCGTCGTAACCGGTCGACCAGACGATCAGGTCAACATCGATGTGCTGGCCGTCCGTGGTGTTGATTCCACTTTCATCGAGCGACGCGATGCCTTGTTCGCGGGTGTGCAGCATCACATTGGCGCGGGTCAGCGCCGGGTAATAGGTGTTCGAGAGCAGGACCCGTTTGCAGCCGATGGTGAAGTCCGGCGTGAGTTTGGCCCGCATCACCGGATCCGGTACCTGACGTTCAAGCAGGCGCATGGCCTGGCGTTGCACCATGTGGATCGCTGGTCGCGAATATTTGAAGGCGATCACCCGGGTTTCGAATTGCCAGTAGATCAACCAGCGCAGCAGTTTGTAGGCCGGTTTCAAACCAAGCAGCCAACGCTGGAACGCGCCGAAGCGGCGGTCGGCACGCGGCAACAGCCAATGCGCGGTGCGCTGGAACACGTGCAACTGCTCGACCTGCGGCGCAATCGTCGGAATGACCTGCACGGCGCTGGCGCCGCTGCCGACAATCGCCACGCGTTTACCGCGGTAGTCGTAGCTGTGATCCCAATTGTTGGTATGAAATGTCCTGCCCTGGAAGCGATCCTGGCCAGGAATCTGTGGGATGACCGGCTGACTCAGCGGCCCGCTGGCATTGATCAGGAACTGCGCGTAGAACGTGCCTTTGCTGGCGGTGTGCACGGCCCAGCGTTTTTCCGTGTCGTCCCATTCGACGCGCTCGACGTTGGCTTGCAGTTCCACGCGCTCACGCAGGTTGAATTGCTCGATCACATGTTCGGTGTAGCGGTGCAGTTCGGCCTGCTCGGCAAACATCTGCGACCAGCGGTATGGCGCGAACGACAGCGAATACAGCGGCGACGGCACGTCTACGGCGGCGCCGGGGTAGGTGTTCTGGCACCAGGTGCCGCCGAAGAAGTCCCTGCGCTCGAGCAGGCGAAAATCCTCGATCCCGGCCTTGAGCAGGTTGACCGCCGCGCACTGGCCGCCAAATCCACTGCCGATGATCAACACTTGGTAGGTCTGCATGGGCCTCCTTCTTATAGTTGTTTTTCCGTTTTAGTCCTTTCATGTATAGCCAAATATTCGCCCTTTAGGAGCTGTCGAGTGAAACGAGGCTGCGATCTTTTGATTTGGATTTTGAAGATCAAAAGATCGCAGCCTCGTTTCACTCGACAGCTCCTACGGGACAGGGGAGGTTGTTGAGGGGCGCCGGCCGGTGATGGCTATTTAACGTCGCCCTGATAGACTTCCAACACATCCGTCCTACGGTGCGCAGGTTCCGTCGAGTGTCGAGGCCCTTATGGGAAACACGGGAGGAAAGGGACTTTCATTGGCCAGGAGGCTTTATACATCGCGGACCCTCGGGCTGGCTCTGGGGCTCATGTGCGTGAGCGTGGCGATGTACCCGCTCGATCCGCCGCTGTGGGTGTGGGCACTGATGCTGTTCAACGGTCTGGTGTGGCCGCATCTGGCCTTTCAATGGGCGCGCCGCTCAAGCGTGCCTTACCACGCCGAACACCGAAACCTGTTGGTCGACTCCTTTCTCGGTGGCTTCTGGGTCGCCGCCATGCATTTCAATCCACTGCCGAGTGCCACGACTGTGTCGATGATGGCGATGAACAACGTTGCCATCGGCGGGTTGCGTTTTCTCTTGGCCGGCGCGGCGGCGCAGATTCTCGGCGTCGGTGTCGGGCTGGTGGTGTTTGCCCCGGCATTCATCCCGCAGACCTCGCCCTTGCAGCTGTATGCCTGCCTTCCGTTACTGATGTTGTATCCGCTGGCATTGGGCTGGATCTGCTTTCGTCAGGCCTACACCCTTGGCCAGCATAAGCGTGAATTGCTGGCGTTGAGCCGTACCGACAGCCTCACCGGTTTGCTCAATCATGGCGCCTGGAAGGATCAGCTGGAGATCGCTTTCCAGCGCTGCAAACGGCAGCAGCAGGGCGCGGCGATTGCCTTGATCGACATTGATCACTTCAAGTCGATCAACGACACCTACGGCCACGTCGCCGGCGACATTGTGTTGCGACAACTGAGCAAGATGCTCCGGCAGAACCTGCGCGCCACCGACGTGGCCGGGCGTTATGGCGGTGATGAATTCTGCGTGATTCTTCCAGAGCTGCCGCTGTTCAACGCCGCCCAGGCGATGGAGGCGTTGCGCGAGCGTTTTGCCACGCTGGGTTATGAGCAGAATCCAGCGTTGAAAGTCAGTTTGAGCATTGGTCTGGCGGCTTACGATCCGTCGCACGCCGATGCGACGCGCTGGCTCAACGATGCCGATCAGGCATTGTATGAAGCGAAGGCGAGCGGCCGTAACCGGGTGATTTGCAATTGCGACAAGCCCCGACGCGAACTGCTCGACTCAGTCTGACCTAATCCCCGCTGTAGGAGCTGCCGCAGGCTGCGATCTTTTCGCTCTTTTTAAAAAACAAGATCAAAAGATCGCAGCCTGCGGCAGCTCCTACGGTGTTTGGTGTCCGGTGTTTGGTGTTTGGTGTTCGGTGTTCGTTTTGGGTTTTGGGAGTGTCGTATTCGGTGTGGAGCCTTGCGTCGATGTCGGGTACGGTTCAAGTCCCCCGACGCGAAACAAGGATCGATTCATGACGTTTTCATTCTCTCGCTCTCTTCTCGCCGCCAGCCTCGGTCTTGCCCTTGCTCTGTCAGCCGCCAATGCCTTCGCCGAACCGCACAAACAAGTCCTCGCCGACGCCGAGCAATACCAACCCGAAGCCTTGAAGCTGCTGGAGCGCCTGGTCAACATCGACTCCGGTTCCGGTTATGAACCGGGCCTCAAGCAGGTCAGCGAAATCGCCATTGACGAGTTGAAGAAGCTCGGTGCAACCATCGAACTGGTGCCCAATACGCCGGAAAAATCCAACCATGTACTGGCCACGTTCAAAGGCACCGGCAAGGCGAAAATCCTGCTGATGGCGCACATGGACACGGTATTCAAGGAAGGCTCCGCCGCCGAACGGCCATTCCACATCAAGGACGGCCGCGCCTACGGGCCGGGGGTGATGGACGACAAGGGCGGTATCGTCGCCGGGATCTATGCGCTGAAAGTCCTGAAAAATCTCGACTTCAAGAATTACGCACAAATCACCTTCCTGTTGGATGCCAGCGAGGAAACCGGCTCGGAGGTCGCCACCGACCTGATAAAGAAAACCGCCAAACTGCACGACGTCACCCTCAACCTTGAGCCGGGCCGTCCCGCCGATGGTCTGGTGGTGTGGCGCAAGGGCAGCGCGACCGCGCTGGTCGAGGTCAAGGGCAAGGCCGCTCACGCCGGCGTCGCCCCGGAGCTTGGGCGCAATGCGGCGATGGAAGTTGCGCACCAGATTCTGCAACTGGGCAAACTCGGCGACGAAGAAAAGAAAACCACGATCAATTTCACCGTGCTCAAGGCGGGGGATCGTACCAACGTGATTCCGGATCAAGCCACGGCCAAGGCTGATGTGCGCGCGGCGGTGCCGGAAGAATTCGACCGGATCGAAAAAGATCTGGCGCGAGTTTCCCAGGACAAACTGATTGCCGATACCGAAGTGAAGACGTCTTTACAGCGCGGTCTGCCGCCGATGCCGCAAACGCCCGAATCGGATCGGTTGATGGCAATGGCGCAGGGGATTTACGGTGAAATTGGCCGCAAGTTGACTGAAGAGGGCAGCGGTGGCGCTGCGGATGCCAGCCTGTCTGCCGGAGTGGGCACGCCGACGCTGGATGGTTTCGGGATTGTCGGCGGCAATATCCATACGCCTGAGGAATACGCCGAAGTGGCGAGTGTGGCACCACGCATCTATCTGCTCTCGCGGATGATCATGGAGTTGGCAGGCAAGTAAGCGTTGAACCATTCATGCTCGCAACGAAGGCGGCAGACCCATGGGGTCTGCCGCCGATGTCGCTTGGGCTGAGCAGGAATCAGGCTGCTTGTGGCACGCTCCAGAGTTGTTTGATCTCGTGAATGTTGCCCACGTTGTAACGGGGTATGAAGCCGGCGCACGGTGATGCAGCGGTCGTCTTCACAGGTGTGTTGATGACATTGGTGCTGGCACGCAGCAGAGGGGTTTGGTTCCAGTTGTTCAGTTGCTGATTCATACAGATTTCCTTTCTGATTGAACGGGCAGTGAAGTCTGCCCGTGTTGTAAACGCGACAGCATGCTTTCAAATAGCGCTGTCTCGGGTGCGGCGATGCCGGGATAAGTCGGCATCAAATTGTCATCGAAGCACCAGGCTTCTTCGGTTTTACTTTCTTGTGGCGGATGTATAAGCAAACTCAGCGACGCGGACATGGTTTCAGGCGGAAGTTGCTTGTGTATTTCTCGTAGCGCCAGCATGTGTATCACTGCGCCCGGTTCAAGTTTGAAAACCAGTTCCTCACCGAGCGCAGGAACTTTCCCTGCTTGTATTGGGGTGTCTTGCAATATCTTTCGCGTGACAGTGGTGTAACCATCACCGCTGTAACCCACGCAATAGAGTTCGAAGTCATGACTGTGATAAAGGTCATAGATGAACGTTTCACGCTCATCCTGTGAGCTGACCGGAGACCAGAACCCCAAACGTACGGTAAAAAGGTCGTTGGAGTGCAATACGAAAGCATAAGCGCTGTACAAGCTGTTTTTGCTACTGAAGCCGTCTCGCTGAATCGTTGTGTATAGGTGCTCGCTCAACAATGTACGGTTGGTCGCCAGTTGCCGCAGATCTGCTACGATTTTTAGCGTGTCTCGCGTTAAATCGTAAGTGGCCATTTGTGCAATGAAAGTTTCCAGTTTCATGCCGCTTGACTCTGTTCGAGTAGAAAATCCAAGCGTCTGTTCTGTAGGTTTTTCAACAGTGGTACATATTCCGAGGCGGTGCGCTGATCAGTGTTTCTGATCAGCTGAAAAGCTTTCCAGGCAACGGCGGGATGGTAGTGATAAATCAATTCTTTGGCCACTTTGATAGCGTCCGGATCCGCAGTAGCTTCCAGCAACTCAAGACTCACCACATACCGTGCCGCGCTGTCGTCATGCGGGAACCATGCGACTTTGCTCAATGTCTCGCGGTCGAACACGCTGATGTCCGCACTCCTGACTGGCAGGTTGACGCTACCAATAAACGCCGGATGCCCGTCCCCGGTTGGATTGCTGTCGAACAACACTTTCGTACCATCAATGAACAAAGGGTTGGCGGCATCGACCATGACTCGCTCTGCAAGTACCAAATGCTCATCGTCCAGTTCATAAAGCTGGATGGGAAAAGACTCCGAATTGATTGCGAAAAGAACGCTGTTGCCGGGTACAGAATAAAGCTGTGCTGACGGCGGTGCAGTATCCGGAACCTTTAGGCTGATGTTTCCATGTTCGTTACAGTGCAAAGTCAATGTGCCTGTATGAGTGTTTGTCAGGCTCATGATCGCAGCGCGGTAAGCAGGGTCGAAAACGTTCGCGGTTTGTTTGGAGTTGAGGTTCGCCAGATTTTTTATTTCGGCACTCATGTTGAGTGTCTTGATAGAGTTTGTAAGTTGTGATGGTGTCAGGTCAGGGTTGAGCAGGTTGTTTATCATGGCGAACTCGATGTTGTTGTTTTGTTGGTTGGCAGGGTGGTTTCCGCTTGCCGACTGAAAATATTATATGGTTTGTTTTGTTGTTGTTTGTTTTTTGTTTGAAAGTGCGGATTTTGTGTTGCGCACTCGTTGTTCAGTGGATTGAACTTATAGTGGGCAGGGTTGGGTGGCAACTAACGAGTTGTTAGTTGATGTTGGAGTGTGTTTATTCATGTGTAAGGCGGGGCGTATCAATACAATGCTACTCGCAACTCGACCGGCGACATTGCGTCTGCCGGTCGAGTTTCAAGTTTAAGTCGGGCGTTGATTATTCTTTTACGCTCATGAACTCTTCAGCCCAGCGAATATATTCTTCCGGCTGGGTGTAGGTGTGCGTCAGTTCAGTTGCATTCAAGTCCGCAGCCTGAGTGAAAATCTGCCGCTGTTCGCGCAGGCTGTCATAGGTCGCCTTGATCGCCGCAAAGTACGCGCCGTGGCCATCGATGGTGACGCGCACGCCCAGTTCCGCCAGGCGTTTGTCGTCACGCAGCAGCGGGTTGCCATAGGTCACCAGCATCAGCGGCACGTTGAGGTTTTCGGCAATCTGTTCGAGGTGATCGAAGTCGCGTACGCCGACCATGCAGATGCCGTCTGCCCCGGCATTCTGGTACTGCAGGGTACGGCTGATGATTTCCTGCGTCGGCAGAATGCCGGCGTTGGTTCGGGCAATGATCGCCATTTCCGTATCGACGCGGGCTTCCAGCGCTGCGCGGATCTTGCCGACGCCTTCGGCGACCGTGATCAGATCGGTGGATTTGCGGCCGAACTGGGCGGGCAGCAAGGTGTCTTCGATGGTCAGCGCGGCGACGCCGGCGCGTTCCAGTTCGACGATGGTACGCATCACGTTGAGGGCGTTGCCGTACCCGTGGTCGGCATCGGCAATCACCGGCAGTTGGGCGACGCGGCCGATGCGGGTGGCCTGTTCGGCGAACTCGCTGAGGGTGATCAAGGCAAAATCCGGTGCGCCCAGTACCTGCAACGAAGCGACGGAGCCGCCGAGAATCCCCACTTCAAAACCCAGGTCAGCGGCGATGCGGGCGGACATCGGGTCGAACACCGAAGCGGTGTGATAGCAGGTGTCGGATGCCAGTAGCTGACGGAAACTACGGCGCAAATCTTGATGAGAAAGCCTGGTCATACGAGTTCCACCAATACAAAGGAATGGAAAGGCTTGAGCAAATGTGTCAACGCCGAAGAATGAAAAGGCTATCACGCGAATGGGTCAAGGATCATGACGAATTTGCAAGGCGGGTGTTTGCCGGTGAACGCTTTGCTGAAAGGATTAATCTGAACGGGCGAAATTTAGCTGTATCAAGAAGACACAGCCTGGCTGCACAGGTTGAGGCGGGGCGGTCACTCAGGCCGCCACCGCCTGTCGCTGTTGATTGGGCAGCATCACCGCGCGCACCGAATTGCCCGGCTGCAATTGCAGGCGTTGGGCAGTAGCACGGTCGATTGCCAGGCTGCTGCCGACGCGACGGGCGCGGGCGACGGTGATGCGGCAGTTTTCCAGGCGACGGTTGTGAATCAGCCACAGCGGCGCCTGTTCATCCGGGGTGCCGAGGCTCAGGGTCAGTTCGAGGCTGTCGCGCACGGTGCGGATACTGCGCAGCGGCGCTTCAATGACTGGTCCGCCGTCAAAAATGTCGATGTAGCCCTTGTGGGCAAAGCCTTCGGCCTGAAGAATCTTCAGCGCCGGTTCGGTATTCGGATGCGTCTGACCGATGGCCGCCTGGGCCTGTTCGGTGAGCAGGCAGGTATACAGCGGCTGACGCGGCATCAACTCGGCGATGAACGACTTGTTGCCCAGGCCTGAGAGATGATCGGCATGGCTGAAATCCATCTGGAAGAAATGCCGGCCGAGGCTGTCCCAGAATGGCGAGCAACCTTTTTCATCGGCACTGCCGCGCAGTTCAGCGATCATCTTCTCGCCAAACAGCTGCGGGAACTCGGCAGCGAACAGCAAACGCCCGAGCGACAACAGGCGGCCGTTGCTGCCGGTGCGTTGATCGTGGCGCAGGAACAGCGAACAGAGTTCGGATTGCCCGGTCAGTTCGTTGTTGAGGAACAGCGTCGGGATCTGCCGTTGAATGCCCAGATCCGGCGCCGAACTCACCGTCAGTCCGACCCGATAGTTGTACCAGGGCTCGCGCAAGCCAACCGCGCCGGCCAACGCACTGACACCGACCACGTGTGTGTCATCGTCTTCGAGGACGAACAGATAATCGGCGTCAGCACGCTCCACTTGCTCGGCGAATGCACGTTGCGCCCAGCGCACGCGATGGGCCAGGCGATCTTCGTTGGCCGGCAGGGTGGTGAACCCCGGGCCGGCTTGTTGGACCAGCGTCATCAATGCTGGCAGGTCGCTGACGTTGACCGGGCGGACAATCATGCTGTAACTCCTTTTGCGCGCCTGTTCGGGCACTGTCGTTGGCGGCGGAACCGGGCGCGGTTCAAAGGGCAATCAGCCGGATCTGGCTGCCATCGGTCACGTTCAACGCCGCACACATTGCAGGCGTGAGGGACAGCGGTTGATCGGGTTGGTAATCCAGTTCGGCAACGATGGCCCGGTAGCCACGCCACGCGTCGTTGCTCAGCAGGTAGCGGCCACGCGCATCGATCTCCGGCAATTGCTGCACCGGAGCAGTCTGACTACGCACAATCGAGCGGATATTCGCGGTGCGCGCGTACAGGGTCGGGCCAGCATCGAACAGATCGATGTAGCTGTTGGTTTCAAAGCCTTCGCGCTCAAGGATATCGAACGCCTCTTGCCCGTCCGGGTGAATGCGCCCGATGCATTCCTGTGCGGCCAGCGGCAGCATCGGTACGTAAATCGGGTATTGCGGCATCAATTCGGCGAGGAATGAGCGGCTCTGCAAGCCGCATAGACGCTCGGCTTCAACGTACGGCAGATCGAAGAAGTGCTTGCCCAGCGCATCCCAGAACGGCGAATGCCCTTCTTCATCGCTGTAGCCGACGATTTCGGTAATCACCGCTTCGGCGAAACGTGGCGCGTGGGCGGCAATGAACAGCAGCCGCGCCCGCGAGAGCAGTTCCGAGAACGGCGTGCGCACCAGCGCCTTGTCGATGTGAAAGCCGCGCAGCAACGTGTGGTCGTTGAGGTCATGGCACAGCGATAACGCCGGCACACCGTGCTCGATGTTCAGCTCGCGCGAGGCGCTGGTGAAGTGACGATTGCGCAGGCTGTAGAACGGTTCTTTATAGCCTGCGGTCGCAAGAATTTCCGAGCAACCGACTAGCCGTTGCGCAATGCAATCTTCCAGCACGAAAAAATAGTTTTCCGGCCCCTGCGTCTGCGCCTCGCTGTCGAACGAGGCGCAGGACGCGGCGATTTTGTCGCACAGGCGCTCGCTGTCATCCGGCAGCGAGGTCACACCGACCATGCTGTCGCGGGCCAGTTGTTGCAATTGCGGCAGGTCGGTTGGCTCGACTGGGCGTAAGACCAGCATGGATGCACTCCTGTATCAAAGGGTTCGGCGAATTCACGAACCTGACTATCACTGTCGGTTTCCACGCGTTAAATCGGCGGTCGCCTGATTTGTTGTCAGACGCCGCTCTTTTTCTTGTCAGCCATTGCTCGGGTCAGGCAACGCGGTACTGGCGCCGAGCTTGTTGAGAAAGAACAGGTACACCAGGCCCAGAACGATCCAGATCAGGCCGAGTTTCTGCGCATCGACGCCCATGTTGTACATGATGGCTGCAACGATGATGAAGCCAATGACCGGGCAGATCAGGTGACGCACAACCTGACCGGACTTTTGCCGACGCCAGTAGTAGTTGATCACGGTCAGGTGCAGCAGCATGAAACCGCTGAGTGCGCCGAAGTTGACCAGCGACGTCAGGGTGTCGACCGAGTTGATGAACAGGTAGCAGATGATCAGTGACAGCACCGCCACCAGATAAATGCTCAGATACGGCGTGTTGTGTTTCGGGTGCACCTTGGCCAGCACTTTTGGCAGTTTGCCGTCGCGGGCCATGCCGAACAGCAGACGCGAAACTGCGGCTTGCGAAGTGATCGCCACGGCGACACCCCAGGCCAGGGCGGTGGCGACAGCGGTCAGCGTGGCCAGCCAGCTACCAGCAGCGATTTCGGCAATTTCATAGAACGCGGTATCGGCGGATTTGAAGCCCATGCCCGCTGCCAGATCGGTGGCAATCCAGGTTTGTACGACGAAAATCACACCCATCACCACCAGGGTGATCAATGCGGCTTTGCCGACGCTGCGACCCGGGTCGCCTTTGATTTCTTCGGCGAGGGTAGAAATGGCATCGAAACCGAGGAACGACAGCACCGCAATCGATACCGCTTGCATCAGCAGGGCGAAGTTGAAGGTTTCCGGGTGATACAGCGGCGCGAGTGTCAGCTCGCCATTACCGCCACCGTTATGGAGGGCGTTCCATGCATAGAACAGGAAGATCCCCAGTACCACCAGTTGCGCCAGCAGGAAGATGATGTTCATCCGCGCGGTGAAAGTAATGCCGCGCAGGTTGACGAAGGTGGCGCTGACAAGGAACGCGAGAATGAAACCGACCTTCGGAATGTCCGGATACAGATGGTTGAGTGCCATGGCGGCGTACACGTAAAGCAACGGCGGAATCAGCAGGTAATCGAGCAGCATCAGCCACCCGGCGATGAAACCGACGTGTGGATTCAGGCCGCGCTGTGCGTAGGAATACACCGAGCCGGCAATCGGAAAGGCGCGGGCCATGCTGCCGTAGCTCAATGCGGTAAACAGCATTGCCACCATGCCAATGATGTACGCCAGCGGCACCATCCCCGGTGCCTCGGCATTGACGTAGCCATACACACCGAACGGGGCGATGGGGATCATGAAGATCATCCCGTAGACCACCAGGTCGGTGAGCGTCAGGCTACGTTTCAACTCCTGCTTGTAGCCGAATTCTTCAATTTCCATGAAGCGCAACTCCTTGTCAGCCAATCGTTGTTTTAGTTTTTATGTCGGTCCATCGTTTACAGCGTCAGCAGTCGATAAAGCAGTGATTACAGCAATGGCGCGAGGTATCCGGCCCAGCGCGAAACCGCTTGCGGGCTGCGCAGCAAATCGTTGCGCACCTCGACCAGCACCGAGTCCAGGCCCCGGGCATCGCCATGCACCGGCACGGTCATGTCGCCCAGCGGGTCGATCTTGTACGGCTGATTGCCGGCCACTTGCAACGGGTGTTCGCCGAGACCGTCGAGCAACCTTTGCGCGTACGCCTTCGCCTGACCGAACAGCACGCCAACCTCCAGTGTTCGCGGCTGGCCGTAATACACTGGAGTGAAACTGTGAATCCCCACCACCCGTACCGCCTGACCCTTGGCCAGGCGTTCGTCAATCAATGTCTGCAAGCGCGCATGGAACGGCTTGAACAGTGTCTGGCGGCGGTACTCGCGAGTGGCTTCGTCCAGCTCGCGGTTGCCCGGTATCTGATAGATCTCGCTCTGTGCCGGAATGCTGTCGGGCGCATGCCGTGGGCGATTCAGGTCGATCAGCAGCCGCGAATAGTTGGCGCTCAACAACGTTGCGCCAAGTTTTTCCGACAACTGTTCGGCCAGTTGCAGCGCGCCGATGTCCCAGGCGATGTGTTCACCGGCAGCGGCATCGTCCAGACCCAGATTGTCGAGGGCCTCGGGGATGTAGCGGCTGGCGTGTTCGCACACGAGGATCAACGGATTTGTCGAGTCCTCGCGGCTCAGGTTGTAGACCGGTCGGGTGTACAACCCAAGCTCGGCGGATTCAGTACAGGCGTGCATAGTGCTCACACAGGTCAGCGGGCGAGAGCTGTTCCGTCAGCGCCAGTTCCTCGGTTTTAAGGGCGTGATAGGTGTCGAGCAACGGCTTGGGCAGCCATTCGTTGAAGGCGCCACTGTCGCGCAGGCAATCCAGTGCCTGGGCCAGCGAGGCGGGCAGGGCGACGATGCCCCGGGCCTTGCGTTGCTCGTCGTTGAGTGAATCGGGAACTTCATCGGTGATCGCGTTCAGCGCCAGGCGCTGTTCGATGCCCAGGCGCCCGGCGATCAACAGCGCGGCCATGGCCAGATGCGGCGAGGCCGTGGCATCCATGGCGCGGAACTCCAGGTTGAACTGCGTCGCCACGGATTTGCCGCCGAGGGTCACCGTCGGGCAGATACGCAGCGCCGCTTCACGGTTCTGTTGACCCAGGCACGCGTAAGACGCGCTCCAGTGATGCGGCTGCAAGCGCTCGTACGACACTGGCGTTGGCGCAGTGAACGCGCACAGCGCCGGCAAATAATGGAGGATACCGGCTGCCCAATGCTGGCCGAGGCTCGACAGGCCATTACTCGTGCCAGCGTCGTAAAGCATCGGCTGGCCGGCCAGATCGAGCAGGCTGACGTGCAGGTGCACGCCGTTGCACACAGCATCGGCGGCGGTCTTCGGCGCGAAGCTGAGGTCGAGGCCCATCTGCCGGGCGATCTCGCGGGTGATTTCGCGCACGTTGACCGCGCGGTCGGCTGCGGCGACACCGAGCGTCGGCCGACAGGTTATTTCGTATTGGTGCTTGCCGTATTCGGGGAGGAACATTTCCGGCTCGACACCGCCGGCGCGCAACGCACTGAGCAACCAGCCGCCGAATTCTGCGCCTTGGCGCTGGGCCTCCAGCGAAAACGCCAGATGCTCGGCGAAACCGGCGTGCAGGTTGAATTCGTGTTCGAACGCCGCGTTGACCTGCAAACCCAGTTCGTCGCGATAACGTTCGATTTCATCGCGCAGCAAGGTGCGTGGGCAGGCGCCCCACGGACGGCCATCGGTTTCACGAATATCGCCGTGGATGAAGTCCAGCGCCGGCGCATCGGGATCCGGGCCGTTGGGCACGGTGACGCGGCTGGCCAGATCCGGAATCAGGCGCAGATCGCCGTAGGCGCCCCACGGATTGCTCGAGGCAATGATGTCTTGCGGGGTCAACGCGCTGTTGGCCGGCACCCAGCCACAACCGGCCGCCTGATAATGCTCAAGTTCATCGGTGGGAAACGAACGGCCGCGAGTGATACCGATCAGGTCGGTGGTGACGATGGTGGTCATCGGCAGCGGCATCAGGCGCGAAGTCATGCCTGCATCTCCCGCAAGCGGCCGAGCACGGTAGCGGTGTCGGTGATCCAGCAATAACCCTTGATCGCGTTGAGGCAGGCGTGATGACGTTCGGCGCTGTAGGTGGCGCAGGCGTCTTCGACCAGAGTCACCAGATAACCACGGTCGGCAGCGTCGCGCACGGCCATGTCGACGCATTGGTCGGTGACGATACCGGCGATGATCAGGTGACGGGTTTCGAGGTTACGCAGCACGTAATCGATAGTGGTCGAGTTGAATACGCCAGACGAAGTTTTCGGCAGGACGATTTCGTTTTCGCCCGGGGTCAGTTCGGCGATCACTTGTGCCTGCGGACTGCCCTTGGGCAGGTGCATGTCGGACAGCTTATGGTCGAGCGAGCGATCGCGACCATCGGCGGTGAGGCTTTCGATCAGGGTATGCAGGACATTTTGCCCGGCCTCGCGAAAAGCACTGAGCAGCCGTTGCTGGTTGGGCACCACCTGCGTGCGCGCGCGGTTGAGGAAATACTCGGCGTCCGGGCCACTGAGGTGCGGATCGAACTGCGGTTCGAGCCAGGCGCGCTGCATGTCCACCAACAGCAACGCGGTGTGGTCGGTGACAAACGGCAAGTCCCGCGGCGAGCGGTGGGGAAGGCTGAACATCCTTATTTGTCCTCCAGCAGATGAGTGGCGAAGTCGTTGCGCAGGGCATCGATGCCCTCAAGACGATCGGCCAGATCCGGGCTGCGCAGGGTCAGGCAGGCAATCAGCGCCTCGACCTGAGCCAGCGCCGGGACCATGGTGTCGAACGGCGAGGCCGATTCGACCGGAGCGCTGATGATCAGGTCGGCCATTTCGCGCAACGGCGAGGCATAGATGTCGGTGAAAAGGACCACGCGGGCATTGTTGTTTTTTGCCGCCGTGGCGACACGCAGTGCCTGGGTCTGATAACGACGGTAATCGAATACGAGGACAACGTCCTGACGTTGCAGGTCAAACAGGCGGTCGGGCAGCAGCGCGTTGTCTTCCAGAGCAAAACAGCCGGGGCGCAGCAGGCGTAAATGATTGAGCAGGTAAGTCGCCATCAGGCTGCTGAAACGGCCACCGAAGCAGTACACCTGATGCCGGGCATCGAGCAACCAGTCGGTGAGGATTCGCACGTCTTCGGGCTGGGTCAGTGATTGCGTGTCGACCAGCAGGCGATGGCTGTCAGCGAGGTAATGGGCCCAAGCGTCGTCCTTGTTTTGCTGCGCGCGTGGCTGCAATAGTGTGCGCGGCGAACGCAAGCGGTGGTCCATGTCGCTGAGCAGGGCTTCCTGGAATTCGGCATAACCGCCGAAACCGAGTTTTTTCACCAGGCGCACAATCGTCGGATCGCTGACGCCGGCATGTTCAGCCAGGCGCGCCATCGGTCCAAGACCATTGCGCGGATACTGATCGAGCAAAGCGCGAACGACTTTGCGCTCCGACGGCGTGAGTTCCAGGCCGGGATCGGTGATCAGGTCTCTAAGAGGGGGCATCCGGGCTCCTGCTGGATGGGGGGTGTCGAATTCGCTTCATAATCCGTTAAAACAGTATTTATGTAACTGACGCTACATGTCTAGTGAATTTTTCACCGTGTTTAAAAGGCGCCAAAATGGCGCAGGACGCCCGTGTCATAAGGGCTACACGGAAGTCGACAAGCCTTGTAGTCCATTGCCCATAGCTGTGTCAGATATCACCGCTTTTCTAACATTCACCGTTGGCGCAGCAATGCATCGATACACCCGGCAACCCTCGGTTTACGGCACAATTGCCTGCAACCCGGCGCGACGCCGTTGCTGTTCATGACCTTCGGCAGAGTGATTCATCGTGCAGACCACCCGCTTGACACTGATTTGCCACGCGCGAACCGTCGCACAGAAATTGGCGCGTTTTCCTACGAATGAGCCTGTTGAAAATAGTGCTTTGGCGCCTGACAGCTTGGCGGCTCGCTTCGCTGCGGCTCGACGTTTGATCTGCGGCCCCGAATTGCGCACCCGGCAGACGGCGGCCTGGTTCGGCGCGGATGCTCAGGTTGACGAGGCATTGCGTGATTGCGACTGGGGGGATTGGCACGGGCGTTCGATCAAGGACTTGCAAACGACGCAAGCGCAGGCTTTGCAAGCATGGCTGACAGATCCGCACGCAGCGCCCCACGGCGGCGAATCAGTCACGGACCTGGCCACGCGAGTCGCGGCATGGCTGCAAGGTTTGCAGGCGACGCCGGGGCATGTGCTGGCGATCACTCACCCGTACGTCTTGCGGGCCGCGCTGATGCAGGTGGTGCAAGGCACGGCGTTCAATGCAATCGACGTTGAACCGCTGTCTGTCATCGAGTTGCGCTTCAACGGGATCTGGCGGCTACGCTTGCCGGGCATCGACATCGAGGGAGTACACTGATGAAACAACTGCTGGTGATCGGCATCGGTGCCGGTAATCCGGACTACATCACGATGCAGGCGGTCAAGGCGCTGAACCGCGTCGATGTGTTCTTTCTGCTGGATAAGGGCCACAGCAAGGACAAACTGCTCGATCTGCGCCGCGAGATCTGCGAACGCTACATCCCCGATTCTGCCTACCGTTTCGCCGAAGCCGCGAGCCCGGAGCGTGAGCGCGGTGATGTCGACTACGGCGCCAGCGTTGATGAACTGAACCGCGCCAAGCAAGCGACCTTCGAGCGGCTGATCAATGACGAATTGTCTGACGGCGAGTGCGGCGGTTTTCTGGTGTGGGGCGACCCGGCGTTGTACGACAGCACTGTGCGTATTCTTCAGGCGATTCTGGATTCGGGTCGTTGTCATTTCGAATTTGAGGTCATCCCCGGCATCACCAGCGTTCAGGCGCTGACGGCGCAGCATAAAGTGCCGTTGAACAGTATTGGCCGCTCCGTCGAGATCACCACGGGCCGGCGTCTGGCGGCGGGGCAGGTGAGTGATGCCGACAGCGTGGTGGTGATGCTCGATGCAGAGGATTCCTACCACCACGTGGCCGACCCGCAAACTGCGATTTACTGGGGCGCGTACCTGGGCACGGCGGATGAGATCCTGATCAGCGGCAAGCTTGGCGATGTCGCCGATGAGATCGAGCGGGTGCGCAAGGCTGCCCGGGCCGAGCATGGCTGGATCATGGACACCTATCTGTTACGCAAGCCCTAGATTTTCGCTGCCCTCATCGCTGCAAGGCGTTCACAAAAAAAACTGTGGGAGCGGGCTTGCCAGCGATGAGGCCCTGGAGAAAACCTCAAGACCTGGCAATGGCCCCACGCCCGAACCGCTCCCGATACACCGACGGCGGCACGCCCACCACGCCACGAAACGCCACGCGAAAACTCTCCACCGAGCGATAGCCGCAACGTTGCGCAATCTGTTCGGTGTTGTCCGCCGTGCTCTCCAGCAACTCCCGCGCCCGCGCCAGTCGCTCATGCTGCAACCACGCCTTGGGCGACTGCCCGCTGGCTTCGCTGAAACGCCGCAAGAACGTTCGCTCGCTCATCGCCGCTTCGCTGGCCAGTTCGCGCACCTCCAGCGGTTCATGCAGGCGTTCGCGCGCCCATTGCATGACCCGTGACAGATCGTTGCGCGGCGTCGGGCTGACCGGCGTCGGAATGAATTGCGCCTGACCGCCGGTGCGCTGCGGCGACATCACCAGTCGCCGCGCCACCGTGTTGGCAACCTGAGTGCCGAAGTCTCGGGCCACCAGGTGCAGGCAGGCATCGATCCCGGCAGCACTGCCCGCCGAGGTGATCAACTGTCCCGCGTCGACGTACAGCACATCGGCGTCGACGGCAATCATCGGGAAGCGTTGCGCCAATTCTGCCGCGTAGCGCCAATGCGTGGTTGCAGCATGGCCGTCTAGCAGGCCGCTGGCGGCCAGCACAAACACCCCGGAACAGATCGACAATAGCCGCGCACCTCGGGCGTGAGCCTGGCGCAAGGCGTCGAGCAACGCTGGCGGCACCTCGGCGTTACGGTCGCGCCAACCGGGAATGATGATGGTGCGTGCCTCGGCGAGCAGTTCCAGACCGCCATCGGCCAATACCTGAATGCCGCCCATGGCGCGCATCGGGCCTTGATCGACCGCAGCAATCGCGTGCTCGTACCACGGGAACTCGAACTCCGGGCGCGCCAGGCCGAAGATCTCCACGGCAATGCCGAACTCGAAGGTGCAGAGGCCGTCGTAGGCGAGAATCGCGACCAATCCTGGTGAAGTGGGCATTTGGCGGAAAACTCCCGGTGAGTGTCTTGTGCGCCACTGTAGCGATTCGCGGCGCCTCGATAAAGTCTGTTCATTCCCCTCAAGACGTAGGAGCAACACCCCATGCCGAGCCTGGTTCGCGAAATTCCTGCCGCCCCTTCGGCGATTGCGCTGATGCATTTCAGCAATCGTCTGACCTTCGAAACCGATTGTTCCGACGTGTTCAGCAGCCAGCAGGGCGGCGAGATCGACTTTGTGCTGGTGGACGTACGCGGACCACTGGCGTTTGAACGCGGCCATGTACCCGGCGCGATCAATATTCCCGGACGGTTGCTGACGGCAGAAGGCTTGGCTGGCTACCCGAAGAGCGCGCTGTTTGTGGTCTATTGCGCCGGCCCGCACTGCAACGGCGCCAACAAGGCTGCGGTGAAACTGGCGGCGCTGGGTTATCCAGTCAAAGAGATGATCGGCGGCATCACCGGCTGGCTGGATGAAGGCTTCGAACTCAACGTACCCAAAACTGCAAACACCCCCATCAACTGCGCCTGCTGATCACTTGTAGGAGCTGCCGCAGGCTGCGATCTTTTGCCGTTGTTTTCAAAAAAGCACCAGATCGCAGCCCCCGCATAGGGCTTGTCCTACAGCCTTCGCACCACGACGGAGCAGCCCTTGACCCCGGTCAATGGTCGCGCCGAATTTATGTAAGTATTTGTCGCTTAAACACAATTTACCCTGTGCGCGCCGCCATAGACTGCCGGCCACTTCGGTATTTGCCGCTAAATGGCCATGACCGAACGCTGAATCGAAGCTGCCAATAAAAGCCTCCGCACACAGGAGTTATAAATGAACAAGCTAGTGATGTTCGGTGCCCTGGCACTGTCGATGTTGTCCTTGACCGCTGTGGCCGAAGACGCCAAGCCGATCCGCATCGGTATCGAAGCCGGTTACCCGCCATTCTCGATGAAAACCCCTGACGGCAAGCTGACCGGTTTCGACGTCGATATCGGCGATGCGCTGTGTGAGCAGATGAAAGTCAAATGTACCTGGGTCGAGCAGGAATTCGACGGCCTGATCCCGGCGCTGAAAGTGAAGAAAATCGACGCGATCCTGTCCTCGATGACCATCACTGACGATCGCAAAAAGAACGTTGATTTCACCATCAAGTACTACCACACCCCGGCGCGCTTCGTAATGAAGGCAGGCTCGGGCGTGAAAGACCCGTTGACCGAGCTCAAAGGCAAGAAAGTCGGCGTGCTGCGTGCCAGTACCCACGACCGTTATGCCACCGAGGTGCTGGTTCCGGCCGGGATCGAACTGGTGCGTTACGGCTCGCAACAGGAAGCCAACCTGGACATGGTCTCCGGGCGTATCGACGCGATGCTGGCCGACTCGGTCAACCTCAGCGACGGTTTCCTGAAAACCGACGCCGGCAAAGGTTTTGAATTCGTCGGCCCGACCTACGAAGACGCCAAATACTTCGGCGGCGGCGCCGGCATCGCGGTGCGTAAGGGCGATACCGCGCTGGCCGAGCAATTCAACCAGGCCATCACCGAGATCCGCGCGAACGGCAAGTACAAGCAAGTGCAGGACAAGTACTTCGACTTTGACGTCTACGGCCATTAATACGCCGTAATAAAAGTGGCCCTGTGTACGCGGTGGCCACTTTTTTTACGCCCATGATTTATCCTGCCGACACACATCCCAATGTAGGAGCTGCCGCAGGCTGCGATCTTTTGATCTTGTTTTTGGTATCAAGATCAAAAGATCGTCCGAGCGCGGCCCGAACCTGCACCAGCTCCTACAGAAATAGCGGAGTTCTTTCATGCAACGTATCGACCATGTTCTACCCTGGAGCCACTTGGGCAGCGAGCGCTCTCTCAGCGTCTTCCGCTATGGCGCCGGTGACCGCAAGGTGTACATCCAGGCCAGCCTGCACGCTGATGAGCTGCCGGGCATGCGCACCGCATGGGAACTCAAGCAACGCCTCAACGACCTCGAACAGCAGGGCCGCCTGCATGGCGTGATCGAGCTGGTGCCGGTGGCCAATCCGATCGGGATGGATCAGCACCTGCAAGGCAATCACATGGGCCGTTTCGAAATGGGCAGCGGCAAGAACTTCAACCGCGCGTTCGTCGAACTCAGTGCGCCGGTAGCCGCCATGATCGGTGCGCAGCTGGGGGCCGATGCCGAGACCAACGTCGCCCTGATCCGTCAGGCCATGGTCCAGGTGTTCGAGCAACTGCCGGCGCCGGCCTCGCAACTGGAAGCACTGCATCGACTGCTGCTGCGCCATGCCTGCGACGCCGATATCACCCTCGATCTGCATTGTGATTTCGACGCGGCGATTCATCTTTATGCGCTACCGCAACATTGGCCGCAGTGGCAATCTCTGGCGGCCCGTTTGCAGGCTGGCGTGGCGTTGCTGTGCGAGGATTCCGGCGGCAGCTCGTTCGATGAGTCCTGTTCGACGCCCTGGCTGCGTCTGGCGCGGGCCTTTCCCGCTGCGGCAATTCCGCCGGCGAACCTCGCCACGACGCTGGAACTGGGGAGCATGGGCGACACCCGCGTCGATCAGGCTCAGGCCAATTGCGAGGCGATTCTCGGTTTTCTCGCCGAGCAGGGTTTCATCAGCGGTGAATGGCCGGCGGCACCGAGCGAATGCTGCGAAGGCATGCCGTTCGAAGGCACCGAATACCTGTTCGCGCCGCACCATGGCGTGGTGAGTTTTCTGCGCCACGCCGGCGAATGGGTAGAAAAGGGCGATGCCTTGTTTGAAGTGGTTGATCCGTTGCAGGATCGCCTGAGCACTGTGCACGCCGGCACCAGTGGCGTGTTGTTCGCGATTGATCGCGGGCGCTACACCGAACCCGGGATCTGGCAGGCGAAAGTGGCGGGACGCGTGCCATTTCGCACGGGCAAGCTGACGAACGACTGATCAGCGCCGAGGCTTTTTTAGCGGCAGCAGTACCGTACGCACCGAGTGTTCGACGACTTCACGCAGAACAATCTGGGCAATGCGGTAAACACTGCGCCGCTGTTTCGCCTGCCATGCGGGCAGATCTTTGTAAAAAGCGGCAAATTGCTGGCCCCCAACCCGCGTTTTCATCGGCAAAATCGCCTTTTTTCAAAAGGTTAGGTTGGCTATATGCGGACGATTGTCATAACCGTTGCAACGCTTTCCCTGGCTGTTCTTGCCTCGGGAGTTCAGGCGAAAGAGTTAAGCAAGAGTCACCGGTTTGCCTGCACCTGGGGTTCCGATATGGCCGCCGGTGCACAGCAATCGAAACTGTCGGGCATTTCCCTGTATGGCGCGCGCAAGCAATTGCAGGTGCGCAAATTCCAGCAGCCGTGGATGCGCATGACCGCAATGGGCATCACTGAGCAAACCTACAACAGCACCTCGAAGCTCAAGCCTGCGGCGGTCAAGCAGACGTACTACGAGCAATGCGTCAGGCACGAACTGGCGCAGCGTTGAAATGCCCAAGCCCAACCCGTAACGGTTGGGCTTTTTTTCGCCCGAGGAAATCTCAAGGCTATTTTTCACTCTCGCAATTGACCATCCACGACACGCCGAAACGATCCACCAGCATGCCGAAACGCGCGGCCCAGAACGTCGCTTCCAGCGGCATGTCGACGCGGCCGGCCTTCGCCAATGCATTGAACAGCCGTTCGGCCTCGGCAATGCTGTCGACGTTCAGCGAGATCGAGCAGCCGCTCATGCCTTGGGTCGGCCGGTCGGGCGTGGTGTCCGAGGCCATGATCATTTGATCGCCGACTTTCAGGCAGGTGTGAATGACCAGGTGGTGATGCTCTTTCGGCACATGCTCGGCGGCGGGGGTTTCGCCGAAGGTCATCATCGCCTCGAGTTTTCCCTGCAAGGCTTGCTCATAAAAAGTGAAAGCCTCGCGGCAGTCACCGTTGAAGATCAGGTACGGGCTGATTCTCATGTCTCTGCTCCTGGCAGTCAGGCGCGGAGCGTGGCGGGTGTTCGCCGGGTTCCGCGTTCGGCGGTTAAAACATAGCAGAGCGTTGGACGTCGCAAGGGCTGGAGTTCTCCAGACGTTTTACTTCTAAAAAGCTTCGTGCCTAATACTGAACAGGCCTTCTTGAATGAATGCGCCGTGTGAAATTCACTCACGGCGCTGGAGTACCATGAGCCACCGCCATCACCTGCTGAGTCCCGTGCCCCATGCCTGATCTATCGCGTATCACGTCCTTGTTCGATCAGGCGCAGCGAGCCATGCGGCTGGTCTGGGGGACATCGCGCGGCTTGTTTCTGGGGCTGGTGCTGGCGACATTGGTGGCCGGGCTTTTGCCAGCACTGGCGGCTTGGCTGGGGCAACGGATTGTCGATGCCGTGGTGGCAGCGATGCAGTTGCACGCACAAAACGGCAGTGCACCGCTGTGGCCAGTGTTGCGTTATGTGTTGCTGGAAGCCGGGGTGTTGGCGCTGTTGTCGGGCACCCAACGGGCACTCTCGGTGCAGCAGTCGCTGTTGCGGGTGCAACTGGGGCAGAAGGTCAATACGCTGATTTTGCAGAAAGCACAGACCCTCTCGCTGGTGCAGTTCGAGAACTCCGAGTTCTACGACAAGCTGGTGCGTGTGCGTCGCGAGGCGTCGACCCGGCCATTGGCGCTGGTCATGAAGTCGTTGGGCCTGGTTCAGAATCTGATCATGCTGATCAGCTTTGGCGTGTTGCTGGTGCACTTTTCCCCTTGGGCGCTGGTGCTGCTGGTCGTGGGAGCGTTGCCGGTGTTCTTTGCCGAGGCGCATTTTTCCGGTGACGCCTTTCGCTTGTTCACCCGCCGTGCGCCGGAGAGTCGCCAGCAGAGCTACATCGAAACCTTGCTGTCCCACGAAACCTATATCAAAGAGGTCAAGCTGTTCGGCTTCGCCCCGCTGTTGCTGCAACGTTACCGCGACACGTTCGCCAGGCTGTATGCCGAAGACCGGCGCCTGACGTTGCGCCGCGATGGCTGGGGTTTCGGCCTCGGCCTGCTCGGTACTGCCGCGTTTTACCTGGCCTATGCCTGGGTGGTGATCGATGCCGTGCATGGCCAGATCAGCCTCGGCCAGATGACCATGTATCTGGTGCTGTTCAAGCAAGGTCAAAGTGCGGTGAGCAGCAGCCTGAGTGCGATCAGCGGTCTCTACGAAGATGGCCTCTACCTGACCAGTCTTTATGGATACCTCGCCGAACCGGTGCAGGCGGATACCGGCCACCTGACGGTTGGCGCCTGCCCGGGCGATGGTTTGCGTTTCGAGAACGTCGGATTCCGCTATCCGGGGGCCAGTCGACCGGCCCTGGAAAACATTGACCTGCAACTGTTGCCAGGCAAGAGCATTGCGTTGGTCGGGGAGAACGGTTCCGGCAAGACCACGCTGATCAAGTTGCTGACCCGGCTCTACCGTCCTGATCAAGGGCGCATTCTGCTCGACGGCAGCGATTTGCAGGATTGGCAGGAAACCGCGTTACGTCGGCGCATTGGCGTGATTTTTCAGGATTACATCCGCTATCAGTTCAGCGTCGGAGAAAACATCGGCGTCGGCGATACCCTGGCGTTCAACGACCCGCAACGCTGGCAGGAAGCCGCTGCCCAAGGCATGGCCGCACCCTTCATCGAAGGTCTCGACAAGGGTTATGCCACGCAGTTGGGGCGCTGGTTTGCCGGTGGCCAGGAATTGTCCGGTGGGCAGTGGCAGAAAATTGCCTTGTCGCGCGCGTACATGCGCCGTGATGCCGACATTCTGATCCTCGATGAGCCGACTTCGGCCCTCGACCCGGCGGCCGAGGCGGCGGTGTTCGAGCATTTCAGCCAGCATACTGAAGGGCGCATGACGCTGCTGATCTCCCACCGGTTTTCCAGCGTGCGCAACGCCGACCACATCATCGTGCTGCAACAGGGGCGGATTCTCGAGCAGGGTGCTCACGAGCAACTGATCGCCGCTGGCGGGCATTACGCGCAACTGTTCGACTTGCAGGCGCGCGGTTACCGCTAGGTGTCGCGCCCGCTGCGCACGGTCGCCGGCCCGGCCACCCTTGGGGCGGGTTTGCTCTGCATCAGGCTGTCGAGTGCCTTGCGGTAGTTTTGCCCGCCGAGCGCCATGCTGTTGTTGTGCGTGGCGCCCGGCACCAGCAACAGGCGTTTGGGCTGTTGGGCGGCGTTGAACAGTTGCTCGCTGAAACGCGGCGGCACGAACGCATCGGCCAAACCATGCACCACCAGCAGCGGCATATGGATGTCGGCGATCTTGTCGATCGAATCGAATTTCTGCGACAGCAGCCAGCGCACCGGCAGCGAAGTATTGGCCACGGCAGCGGCGACGTCGGCGAGCGAGGTGAAGGTCGATTCGATCACCAGCCCGCGCACCGGTAACGGAGTGTGCTCGCGAGCCGCGTCCTGGCCGAGTTCAGCGGCGAGATCGATGGCGACGGCGCCACCAAGTGAATGCCCATAGATCAGGCGCTTGTCCGGATCCGGTTGCAGCAGCTTGAAACGTTCCCACGCTACCCGTGCGTCTTCATAAACACTGCCTTCCGACGGCAGATCGCCGTGACTCTGGCCGAAGCCGCGATAGTCGATGGCCAAAACCGAATAACCCGCTGCGCGCAGTTGTTCGATGCGGAACAACTGCCCGGTGAGATTCCAGCGCACGCCATGCAGATAGAGGATGGCCGGGGCATTGGCTTTCTCGGCCGGCCACCACCAGGCGTGGATGTTTTGCCCGGCCTTGAAGCTTTTCGGTTGCAGATCGAGTTCCTGCACGCTGCTCGGCAAGCCGTGGTACCAGCCAGCCGTTCCCGGTTCGATGCGAAACAGCAATTTGCGTTCGGTGTGTTCGAGTACGGCACAACTCGTCGGCACGCCGATGATCAGCGCGGCCATGCAGGCGAACGCCAGACGGCGGCGTCGCAGGCGAGTCATGAAGGCAAGGAACATTAAACGTTTCACCAAGGCGCAGACAAAGAATGCTTTTTAACAGATGCCTTGCGTTGCGCGCGACATATTCGACCAACGTGCCCGCGCAACGATTACAAAATGCTGCAACGACTCAGTCGACGCGCAGCACGATCTTGCCGATGTGGTCGCCGGCCTCCATGTGCGCATGGGCCAGGGCGGCGTCGGCCAGCGCGTACACCTTGTCGATGATCGGCAGGCAACGGCCGGCGGCCAGCACCGGCCAGACGTTTTCGCGCAGTTGCTCGGCGATTTCGGCTTTTTCCGCCGCCGTGCGGGCGCGCAGCAGTGATCCAGTGATGACCGCGCGTTTGGCCATCATCGCCAGCAGATCGAACTCATTGGCCTTGGCGCCGCCAAGGAAACCGAGCATCACCACGCGGCCATCCATCGCCAGGGCGCGCACATTATTGTTGAGGTACGAACCGCCCATGATATCGAGCACCACGTTCACCCCTTGGCCGCCAGTTTTCTCGGCGATGACGCCGGCGAAATCCTCTTCACGATAATTGATCGGCTGGCCACCCAGCTCGCGGATTGCTGCACATTTGTCAGGGCTTCCGGCAGTGGCAAAGGCTTCGATGCCGAATTCATTGCAGAGCATCAGCGCGGTGGTGCCGATGCCGCTGGTGCCGCCGTGAATCAGCGCGCGTTGGCCGCGGCTGGCGCCCCCGAGGCCGAACAGGTTGGCCCACACGGTGAAGAAGGTTTCCGGGATGGCAGCGGCCTGAATCCAGTCAATTCCCTCGGGAATCGGCAGGGTCTGGCCGGCCGGGACGTTGCAGTATTCGGCATAACCGCCGCCATTGGTCAGCGCACAGACTCGATCGCCAATGGCGAACTGACTGACGCCTTTGCCAAGCGCGACGACTTCGCCAGCCACTTCCAGGCCAGGAATCGGGTTCATCCCGGGTTTCATCGGGTATTTCCCGGCGCGCTGCAACGCGTCGGGCCGATTGATACCGGCGGCGTGTACGCGGATCAGCATTTCGCCTTCAGCTGCGGCCGGCAACGGCACACGTCTGGCTTGCAGAACTTCGGGGCCGCCGGGTTCGGTGATTTCGATGCGGGTCATTTCGTTGGGCAGGGACATGTTGGTTCCTCCTGATAAGGGTGTGTGTAGATGGGAGTGGTGCATCGCAGGATAAATTCAGGACAATCGCTGTGGGAGCGGGCTTGCTCGCGAAGGCGTCGGGTCAGGCAGTGCAGCGTTGGCGGATAAAGCGCTATCGCGAGCAGGCTCACTCCAGGGGGATGCGTGATTCCATAAAATCATCGCTTGCTCCAGCAGCAGCGCCACCCCAATCGCGCCCGCTGCAATCACGAACAACAGCGCGTGATGGCCGCCCGAGGCATTGAACAGTGCCGAATACGCAAATCCGGCCAACGCCTGAAACGTCGCAAACGATACTGTCGCGCGGCTCCAGGCAGTTTGCTGGCGATGATGCTCCGGCACCAGTTCATGCACCCGGGCCAGCGCCAGCGGCACGATGCCTGGCGGGAATGAGCCGAGAATCACCGCGAGCAACGCCAGCGCAATAAAGGAATGGCACACCGCCAGCAAGCCAAGCGTGATCGCCTGCACCACCAGCACCAGACGAATGCTCCAGAGCGCGCCGAAGCGATCCGCCAGAACGCCATAGCTGACCGGCCCGACAATCGCGCCCAGGCCATACATCACCCACACCAGCGCACCGGCATGCGCCCCGGCGCCGAGTCCGCGCGCCACGTAATCGACCAGAAACACCATGGCTGGCACCAGACCGGCGGCCATGAACGCATATTGGGCGAACAACAGATAAACCCCGGGCGGTGTCGGCTGAACCACCGCGCTGTGCTGCGCTGCAACAGGATGCGGCAGATCAACTGGCCAAGCGAACCAGCTCAGCGCCGTCAGTAACAGCGACAACGCGCCGAGCCCCAGCCAGGTGGCAGGCAAACCCAGGCTCAGCAGCGGCGGGACAATCGTCCCGGAACCGGCGATGCCCAGGCCGATGCCGAGAAAGATTGCCCCACTCGCCAGCCCTCGACGAGACACCGGCACATGCGGCAAAACGGTGGCTGCGACCAGTACCATGATCGCGCCGCCGGCGATCCCCGACAGCAACCGCCAGCCGAAGAACCAGCTTACCGAGAGCGGGTAGGCACAGGCGAAAAATGCCGCCGTCACGGCCAGCATCATCACGCGCAGCGCGGTTTTATTGCCGAGTTGACGCGCCAGCGGTCGACCGAGCAGGGCACCGATCAGATAACCGATCAAATTGGCTGCGCCGAGATAGACCACATCGTTGGCCGCGAACCACTGCGAATGAATAAGCGCAGGAATCAGCGGTGTGTAAGCAAAGCGCGCCAGGCCGATGCTCACCAGACTGGCGCAGAGCCCGGCGAAAATTGGCAGCCAGATCCTGCTGGATGTTGAGTTACGCATGATTGCGATCCCGTGAATGGTTTATGGCGCCCAGCATATCGGCTATGGTTGCTGCGTTAATGCAGCGATTTGGCATGGTTGTGATGCGTAATTGCATCACTTGGAGGTTGGATGAATTGGGATGATGCACGGGTGTTTCTCGCCGTCTGCCGCGAGTCGACCTTGCGCGGCGCTGCGCGGGTGCTGGGCGTTGATCAGGCAACCGTCGGACGGCGAATCAGTGCGCTGGAAAAATCGCTGGGCGCGACGCTGTTCCTGCGGACTTCCGACGGCTATGCGCTGACGGCGGTCGGCGAAGCGGCGCTGAAAAACGTCGAGAAAATGGAGCATTCGGCGCTTGAGCTGGAGCGGCAGATCCAGGGGCTGGATGATCGTCTGACCGGCACTGTACGGATCAGTACCACCGATTCGCTGGCCATCGACTTTCTGATCCCGGCGATTGCCCACCTGCATGAGCTGCATCCCGATATACGGGTGCAACTGGATGCTTCTACGCAAATCCTCAGCCTGGCCAAGCGCGAAGCCGACATCGCCGTGCGCAATACCCGTCCGGACAATCCCGATCTGATCGCGCGACGCATTGCCCGTTGGCCGGTGGGGTTGTTTGCTTCACAGGCCTACATCGACGCCAAAGGTATCCCGCAGCAGGGCGCCGCGTTCGAAGGCCATGATCTGGTGGTCTATCAGCCGTATCTGCAGAGTCAAAAGGACATGGCTTTGGTGTGCGAACCGGTGAATCGAGGGCGGATCGTTGCCAGCCTCGGCTCCAGCCTGTTGCTGCGGCGCTCGATTGCGGCGGGCATCGGTGTAGGAGAAATGACCGTCTACATGGGCGAACGCGACGGTCTGGTCAGGCTCTGGCCGGAGCGAACCCGCCCGCAACCCTACGAAGTGTGGCTGGTGACCCATGCGGATTTACGCCACACCGCGCGGGTGCGAGCGGTGATCGCGCACATCGTCGAGGCGTTTGCGCAGGAGAATGAATAGCCGATAGTCTGTTTTGACGGGGCTACATCGGCTGACGAAACGGCCTACACACAGGTCGGAATCAGCCGGCTTGTGGACGTTGGAGATGGGTTCTATTGTTTCAGCAGCCCGGTGAAAGGTTTCAGGCTAGCACCGGGGTGATGGACCACGGAAGGTCTCGGTAGACCCAGGAAGGTGTCGAATGAAAGCCACGGAACTCAGTCAGAATCCAGTCAGTGATTTATCGAGCAAAGGTCGGAATACTCAAGCCATGAACGCTATCAGCCGCGAAGAATTCAATGCCAGGATCGAGACCATTGAGGCACGGATGGATGCTCGGGTTGAGGGTGTGTCGGCGAAAATAGATGCCTATATTTCGGTGCAGACCGAGCGTGATAAACGCTACGACCTGATCTCGCTGGATATGCAAAGAATCGCCAAAGGCGCAGAGGAAGCCGTCAGGCAAGGTGCCACTGTCAAAGCTAACGTCTGGGCTGCAACGGCTGTTCAGTTACTTGGGTTGGCCGCCATCGTCGTTGGTGCCTATTACGCGAATCAGGCGAACATGTATGTAGCGATACAAACGACGCTTGCTGCGGTTCAGGCGGGGAAGGACATCAGTGTACCGAAGCAGTTGCTACTGCCATCGCTTACACCGCCCCAATAGAAAGCGGCCTTCAAGGGAGGCCGCTTTTTTATCGCCGTTGGAAAGCACCACTTCATGGCATCTGCGGCAACTCCTGCGGCCGCAAGTCGAACACCAGCACCTCGGCGTCCACGCCATTGCTCAAGGTCAGTGCCTGCTCTTCACGAACCCGCACGCCATCGCCTTCCTGCAATTGCACGCCATTGAGTTCAACACTGCCACGCGCCACATGCACGTAGGCATAACGGTCGGCCGCCAGTTTCAGCGTGGCGCTTTCCTTACCGTCGAACAGGCCGGCAAACACCCGTGCATCCTGACGTACTTTCAGCGAGCCATCGGAGCCGTCCGGCGAAATGATCAACTGCAGGCGACCACGTTTTTTCTGCGCGCTGAAGTGCTCCTGTTGATAGCGCGGTTTGGCGCCACTGACTTCCGGCACGATCCAGATTTGCAGGAAGTGCACCGGCTTGCTCGCTGAATGGTTGAACTCGCTGTGCGCGACGCCGCTGCCGGCGCTCATCAGTTGCACATCGCCGGGGCGGATCACCGAGCCGGTGCCGAGGGTGTCCTTGTGTTCCAGCGCACCCTCAAGCACGTAGGAAAAAATCTCCATGTCGCGATGCGGGTGCTGGCCGAAGCCTTTGCCGGCGGCAACACGGTCATCGTTGATCACCAGCAGGTCGGAGAAACCCTGTTCACGCGGGTCGCGGTAGCTGGCGAAGGAAAACGTGTGAAACGACTTCAACCAGCCATGATTGGCGAGGCCACGATCGGAGGCTTTGCGAAGGGTCAGCATGATGAAATCTCCTTGCGGGACGTGAATTCGTCCGAGTGAGGAGAAGGTTACTGGTTACCGCTCTGCGCAATAAGTAGATGGAAATTGAAATACTGTCCTGATCTGGTTGACAGTATTGTGGCGCCGGTCACGCTTTCTTTTGCAACGGCAACCGACTCTCTGGCCATAATGCGCGGTCTGTTTCCTGCGCAACTTTCTTTGATTTCGTGAAGTCCTCCCATGAAAACCGTGGCAATGGTGCTGTTTCCCGACTTTCTCCTGCTCGACATGGCCGGGCCGCTGGAAGTGTTTTCGGTTGCCAACCGCTTTCTGAAAGCTGAATTGCACTATCAACTGGTTACCCTCGGTACCGAGCGCGGGGCACTGCGAGCATCCAACGGCGTATCGGTGCTGCCCGACCGGCACATCGAAGAGGCTTCTGATCGCTATGACCTGTTGCTGGTGCCCGGCGGGCCAGGTGCCTACAACGAAAAATTCCCGGCACTGTTCGCCTGGCTACAAAGCGCGGTGTCACGTGCCGGACAATACGGTTCGATTTGTACCGGTGCCTTTGTGCTGGGTAATGCCGGGCTGCTCGACGGTTATCGGGTCACCACTCACTGGAATTACACCGAGCGGCTGATCAAGGGATTCCCCAAAGCCACTGTTGCGACGGACCAGATCTATGTCGAAGACCGCAACCTGATCACTTCGGGCGGGGTGACGGCCGGCATCGATCTGGCGTTGGCGGTGGTCGCTCGGGATCACGGCAAGAAACTCGCTCAGGATGTGGCGAAAGTCCTGCTGGTGGTGATGAAGCGTCAAGGTGGGCAGGCGCAGTTCAGCCCGTTGATGGCAGCCGTGGCCCCACAGGAGACGCCGATCACCCGCGCGCAGAATTACATCCTCGAACATCTCGACGAGGCGTTCACCATAGAACGCATGGCCGGGTTGGCAAACATGAGCGCGCGGCATTTTGCGCGGGTGTTCACCCGCGACATCAACATGACGCCGATGGAGTTTCTGCAAAGCGCGCGGATCGATTTTGCGCGAAGCCTGCTGGAAACCAGCGACCTGCCGCTGAAAACCGTGGCCTATAAAAGTGGTTTCGGCAGCGTGCGGCACATGCGCTCGGTGTTCGCGCAAAGGCTCGGCCTGACCCCTGCGCAGTACCGCGAACAGTTCAGCTAGAGCGGTTCTGTCCGTACCGCGCACTCCTATGTCCGTGTTGCGCCCTGTGTGGCGGTTGTACCGTCACTCAAGGCTGCCAAGATGTTTGGCATGGATAATCACAACGATTCGAACCCGGCATCGGTGCTGCGTTTCGGCCCGTATGCGTTTCATTTGCGTCAACGCCTGATCCTCGAAGGGGATCGGCAATTGCGCATGGGCGGTCGTGCCCTCGACATTCTGCAGTTGCTGGTCGAACGCGCGGGACGGGTGGTGACAAAGGAGCAGTTGATCGCCTGGGTATGGCCAACGTCGGTGGTCGAGGAGATCAACCTGCGCGTGCACATTGCTGCGCTGCGGCGTGCGCTGCGTGACGGCGAAAACGGTCAGCGCTACATCGTCAATGTGCCGCAATGCGGTTACAGCTTTATCGCCCCGGTGCATCACGACAGCATCGGGCAAGTAGTCTTCGAAAGCCTGCAGGCGCCGCAACACAATTTACCGGCGCGACTGACCCCGGTGACCGGACGTGACGCGCTGGTCGGTGGGCTCGTGCGCCAAATGCCGCTGTGCCGGTTGATGACCGTCACCGGGCCTGCCGGCGTGGGTAAAACCACGGTTGCCCTGCGTGTGGCGGAGCTGTTGCTGGAACACTTTCGCGACGGCGTGTGGCGGGTCGACTTGGCGCTCGTCGACGACACCACGCCGCTGCTCGAACACATCCTCGACACACTGGATGTTGACCTCGCGACATTGACCTCTCGGCACGCGTTGCTGGTGCTCGACAATTGCGAACACTTGCGCGAGCAATGCCGCGCAGTGGTGCGCCGATTGCTGGATGCCGGGCCACGGCTGTCGGTGCTTGCCACCAGCCGCGAGGCTCTGCAACTCGGTCTGGAAACACTGCAACCCTTACGACCTCTGACAGTGCCGAAATCGTCGGCACTGCTCAGTGTGCAAGAGGCGATGAGCTATTCGGCGGTGCAGTTGTTCGTCAGCCGCGCGCGCACTCGTCAGCAGGGTTTTACGCTGCGTGAACAAGACCTTGCAGCGGTCTGCGACATTTGCCGAAAACTCGATGGTTTGCCGCTGGCGATTGAACTGGCCGTGACACAGATCGATGCATTGGCGCTGGTCGGGTTACAGGCGCAACTGGGCAATTGCCTGCAACTGTTGAGTCACGGTCGCCGCACCGCCGTGCCGCGTCACCAGACGCTGACAGCGGCGCTGGACTGGAGTTATCAATGCCTGGGGGAGCAGGAGCAACTGGCCTTGCAACGGTTGTCGATGTTCAAGAAGGCTTTCACGCTGGAAGACGCCTTGAGTGCGAGCACCTGCGCGCAATTGCCGGCCTCGGCGTTGGTCGCTGTCATCGCGCAACTCGCGGGCAAATCGTTGCTGGCGGTGGAGCAGGGCAGTGCGCTGGTGCGCTATCGAATGCTCAATACCACCCGCAGCTACGCCAGCGCACAAATAGCCCCCAGCGATTTCGACTATCGCCATGTGCAGTCCGGCAGCCGCGCTTCAAGCGGACAACTGGCTGAGCAGTTCGTCGAGTAGCAGGCGCACTTTGCGCAGGTCCGGGGTGGCATAGCCTTCGGTAAAGCGCTGGTAGATCGGCGTGAGCAGGTCCAGCGCTTCGCGATAACGCGACTGGCGCTGCCACAGTTGGGCTAGCGAGGTTGCGCTGCGCAGTTCCCAGGCCAGCGCACCTTGGGCCTTGGCGATGGACAGGGCTTGTTGCAGGGTTTTTTCAGCTTCGAGGAAAATTGCGTTGTCAGCGCGGGCCTCTTCGCGGGCGAGCCCGCTCCCACAGGGTTTCGTGCTGAGTTGAGTTTTTGGATTTAACACAGATTCATTGTGGGAGCTGGCTTGCCAGCGCTGGCGGCCTCCAATCTCACCTGATTCTTCAGCCAGCAAGACATTTGCCCGCGCGCGCAAAATCTCCGCCGTGCTCCATCCGGCATCACCGCGCCGGGCGCGCTCCAGCAACGCTTCATCAACAAAACGCTCATCCAGCGTGACCATTATTTCCCGGATCAAACCGCTACCATCTGCCGGCATCGGCGTGGCGTTATCGGCATCGATCACCTGCGCGTAATGCCGCGCCCAGTGATGGAACAGCAGCACCGAATGCTTCTGCGATTGCTCAAGCAGCAGATGCAACAACGCCCGGGCATTCTGCCGGTCGCCGTTGTAATGGGCGATCAGGCAACTGGCCAGCGCCAATGTGTAGCAGATCGAAGTGCCGTGATTGATCTGCACGGCAATGTCCAGCGCCTGGCGCGCCGTGCGCCATGCCTGTTCTGGAAAACCTTGCACCCACAACACCCGGGCGAGCACGGTCAGCGAGGCGACGCTTTGGTCGTATTGCACGCCAAAACCATGGGTAAAACGGTTGAGATGACCGCTGTGGGCCATGCGCTCGATGACCTGCTCGGCATGCAGGCGTGCCTGCGGCTGATCACCGGCGTAGTGCAGAGCCAGCACGCGCAAACGGTGGGTACTCAGCGATAACAGCGGGTCGCCGTGCAGGCCCAGGCGATCGAATTGCTCGCTTTGTTCGAGTGCCATCCGGTAATGCCCGCAACTGAGGTTGACCGCCATATGTCCGGACACCGCGCGCAATTGCCCGGCAAGATCGCCGTGCTGTTGCGCGAGCAGACGGGCGTTGACGAAGGCTTCGACAGTTTCCGGGATACCGCCCCAGGTGTGGTAACAAGCGCTGCCGAGCGCCAGATTCAAGGCGATTTGCAGGCGCGGGCAAGGCTTCTCGCTGGTTTCCAGCAGATGCAATGCCTGACGCACATGACCGCCGTATTCGCGCAATAGGGACAGCTCTTGCCATAACGGCGCCGAGGTCGCGGCCAGATCAATCCCCAGTTCGCGGGTTGTGCAGCCGTTCAGGCTCCAGTCCAGAGCGCCGCGCAAATCTTCCAGGCCCCGTGCATAACGCTCGATCCACAAGTTTGTCGGGGTGTCTTCCCACGCTCGCTGTGCTTGCTGCATCAACGTCAGGCAGCGCTCGGCATGACGGCGGCGGGTGTCGTCGAGTTCGGCGGCGAGGTCGAGTTTTTCCAAGGCATAGCGGCGGGTGGTGTCGAGCAGACGGTAAAACACTTCTTCATCGCCGACCTCGACACAGAGCAGCGATTTCGCCACCAATTGGGTGATCGAGGCAAACACCGCGCCGGGTTCGATGTGTTGGCCGACGATGACTGCTGCGGCGGATTCCAGGGTAAATCCATCGCGGAACACACCCAGGCGACGCAAGCAGGTTTGCTCGCAGGCCGTGAGCAGATTGAAACTCCAGTCCAGCGTAGCGCGCAGGGTCAGGTGTCGCTCCAGACTGGTTTGATTACCCGCGACTAACGGTGGCAATCGACCCTGCAACTGCGCGAGCAAACCTTCCAGCCCCAGCTCGGTGACCTGCGCCGCCGCGAGTTCCAGTGCCAAGGGCATGCCGTCGAGTCGATGGCAGATTTCAATGGCCTGCGGCAGTTGCGCGTCGCTCAGCTCGAAGTTTTCCTGCGCCGCCAGCGCCCGCTCGAAAAACAACTGCAAGGCAGAAAAACCCAGCGCTTGCTGACGGTCGAGCACCGTTTGCAGCGGCGGATAGTCGAGGGATTCCAGACGCTGGACGAACTCGCCTTCAGCGCGCAGGCTCTCGCGACTGGTGGCGAGGATATGCACCTTCGGCGCACCACGCAAAATGCCTTCGCTGAGTACCGCCACGGCATCGATCAAGTGTTCACAGTTGTCGAGCACCAGCAGCATCTGCCGTTCGCGCAGGCCATTGACCAGGCATGCCAGCGGATCGCCGTCGAGCAACGCCAGATCGAGCAGCGTCGCCAGGTGTGAGCAAATCAGCCGGGGATCGTTGAGCTGCGCCAGGTCCACGAGGCGAATGCCGTCACGGTAGTGGCCGATCAACTGCTCGGCGACGCGCAAGGCCACGGTGGTCTTGCCGATCCCGCCCGGGCCGACCAGAGTGATGCAGCGCTGGCGTGGCAATTGGCTCATCAGGCTGTCGACCAGCGGCTGGCGGCCGATCATGCGCGTGCGCCGCAGCGGCAGGTTGTGCCGGCTCGCGGTAGCGCCCGGCGGACGTTGCTCGATGGATTCGTGCAGCACCGGCGCGACGAAACTGTAGCCGCGTTGCGCCACGGTGATGATATAGCGCTGGCCGGCCTGACCGTCGCCCAGTGCCTTGCGCAACGCCGCCATGTGCACGCGCAGGTTGATGTCTTCGACAACGCTGTCCGGCCAGACCCCGGCCATCAATTGCTGCTTGCTCACCACCTCGCCAGCATGGGCCAGCAGAATCAGCAGGATATCCATCGCCCGTCGGCCCAGTCGCAGCGGCTGGTTGCCCTCAAGCAGCAGCCGTTGCCCGGGATGAATCCGGTAAGGGCCGAAACCGAGGGCCTGATTCGGCGGAAGACTCAACAGCTCACTCCTGCGATGCGACGGCGGACAGGCGGAATTGGAAGCGCGTGCAGGCCTTCTGGTTCGCGGTGTCCGGGCATAATCCTCAGGTTTGAGCATCAGTGCAACGGCTGGCGTGAGCGGCGGATTCAAAACAGCGCGGGCAGTGAGCGGATACTCTTCAGTTCACGCATGACCTGACAGCGCCAGGCAAACGGATTGATGCCTTCGCTGCGGGTGAACATGTGGCAAAAATGCGCTTGATCGCAAAAGCCGCATTCCAGACTGATTTGCGTCAGGCTCAGGTCGGTGTGCTGGATCAGCAGTTTCGCCCGGGCAATCCGCTGGGCGCGGATCCAGTCCTGCGGCGAGAGGCCGGTGCTGCACTTGAAGGCGCGAGAGAAATGGCTGCGCGACAACGAACAGGCGCGGGCCAGTTCGGTGACTTCGAGGCTGTCGCCGAGGCGTTCGAGGATCAGTTGTTTCACTTGCCGTTCGCGCTGCGGACTGAGTCCGCCGATGCCGCTCTTGCGCGGTGCGCTGTCAGGGGCGAGGGCGACGGTTGGTTGTAAGTGAGCCATGGCCAAGGTCCGTGTCGGTGAGGAAGGCGCGCTCGGCACTTTCCCTCTGGTCAAAAAACAACGCTGCGCAGAGGCATTCATTGTTGGCTCGGGGCTTGAAACTGACGAGTTAATCGTTGTTAATTCTGCGGGCCAACCCGCCATCCAGACGCCCCTGATCGCGTACAGTGCAGAGCACTTGCGTCTGCCAGGCTAAAAGGAATCCGTGCCCATGAACCGTAACGATCTGCGTCGCGTCGACATGAACCTGCTGGTGATTTTCGAAGCACTGATGTTCGAGAAGAACCTGACCCGCGTCGCCGAAAAACTGTTCATGGGCCAACCGGCAGTGAGCGCGGCACTCGGTCGCCTGCGTGATCTGTTCGACGATCCATTGTTGCTGCGCAACGGTCGGGGCATGGAGCCGACAGCGCGGGCGCTGGCGATTCTCGAAGAGCTGCAGCCGGCGATGGACGTGATTTCCGGAGCGGTCAGCCGGGCCAAGGAGTTCGACCCGGCAACCAGTTGCGAGGTATTTCGCATCGGCCTGTCGGATGACGCTGAATTCGGCCTGTTTCCGCCATTGCTGCGCCAGCTTCAGGAGGAAGCACCGGGCATTGTCGTGGTCGTCCGTCGCGCCAATTACCTGCTGATGCCGGCATTGCTGGCGTCCGGCGAAATCTCTGTCGGCGTCAGCTACACCACCGATCTGCCGGCCAACGCCAAGCGCAAGAAGCTGCGCGATATTCCGTGCAAAGTCCTGCGTGGTGATGATCGCCCGGGGCCGCTGACCCTCGACGAATACTGCCAGCGCCCGCACGCGATGGTGTCGTTCTCCGGGGATTTGAGCGGCAATATCGACGTCGACCTGGCCAAGGTCGGCCGCTCGCGCCGCGTGGTGCTGGGGGTGCCGCAATTCAGTGGTTTGCGGGCCTTGCTCGCCGGCACCGAGATGATCGCCACCGTGCCGGATTACGCGGCGTGCGCGTTGGTCGAAGGTTGTGCGTTGCGCGCCGAAGACCCGCCGTTCCCGATTGATGCAGCGCAGCTATCGATGGCGTGGAGCGGCGTGCATGACAATGATCCGGCCGAGAAGTGGCTCAGATCGCGGATTGCGCAGTTCATGTCGGCTGCGCTGGATATCGAGCAGAAATGAGGCTGTGCATAGTCCCCGGATCAACCTGCGCTGTTCGTCGGGAGCATACCTTGACCTGTAACTTCTGACAGTAGCGCCAATGCACATTCCAGTGTGTGATGAGGTGGTGTCCTTTGGGGCCATATCAATCATGCAAGGAGTGAATGATGAACCGTCCATTGGCCACGATCACCACTGACGACTTGCCACCACCTTTCGTTCGGGAGAGCTCGGCTCCCGCCCTCTTGAATCCGGCGCATGCCAGGTATTCGCTGACGATCGTCGTGGAAGCTGTCCTCGAGTCCACCGACAGAATCAGTGTCAAATGGCAGGGCGCACCGGGTACTCCCGCCGAGGGCTCATACACCTCGGGCTTTTCGGAAGTGGGCGACAGACGCCCGGTAGAGCAAAGTTTTTCGTTTTCGTTGGTGTCTATCAACCAAGGCAGGACGGTCACGCTGACCTACGACATCATTCGCGGCAACGCCGCGCCAGTCACGTCTCAACCGCTGATTCTGTACGTGTTGCCGTTGGCACAGAGTGATCTGCCCAGGCCGTTTATCGAGCAGGCAGAACACGCCGGTGAGGGACAGCTGCTGTTTGTGCACGACCTGAGCCTGTTTGCGTTGAGAATCAATGCGTGGCTGCTGATCAGGCGAGATCTTTTTTTCTGGGCCTGGCTCAAAGGCACCAACGCCAACGGCAGCGTATTTGAACAACGTTACTGGTTTGCTCCCGACAACCTGGTCGGCCAGGACTTCTTCCGCTTTGGCTTTTTCAGGAAAAACTTCCCCGCTGATCCGCTTAAGGGACTCAAGGATGGCAGTGTGCTGACTGTCGAGTTCAGTGTTTCGTTCGATGGTAGTCAGGTCGAGGCTGATGCAATCCGCTTCGCACCGCGCCACTACATTGTCAGAACCCGTGCGTCTCCCACTCCGGGAAAACCCGCCATCCTCTCGGTTAAAGATGCCGCCGGCCAAGACATTGCCAATGGTGGCGAGACGACCGATACCGGGATAACAATCAGCGGCAGCGCGACGGCCGGCGAACAAGTGGAGGTTTTTGACAGGAGTGACTCCAAGGGCATGGTTCGCGCCGATTCCGGTATTTGGCAGCTTCCCTTGTCTCCTCTGAGTGTCGGTCCGCACCCGTTAAAGGCACAGGCATTGTATGGCGATGGAGAGATCTCCGACCTATGGACGATCACCGTCAAGCAGGTTCAACGTGGTGAGCTGTCCATTCAGGAGTCTGCCGATAGCGTCAATCTCGACCCGCTGAATGCCACCGCTTCCCTGACCGCAGTGCTGGATTACGACCAGCAACCCACCGATATGGTTTCTGTCACGGTGAAGGCCGCTGACGGTACCCCTGCTGCGGGTTCACATACCTCCACGCCGATTGCGGCGGGCACTACAACACCTTTGAAGATCAATTTGCCGGTGTCGCTGGTGGCATTCAGCATCGGAAAAATAATGGAGGTGACCTTCACCTATACCCGAGGCGCTTCTGCCCCGGTGACTTCGCAACCTCTACGCCTCAACGTCTTGCCGATTGCCCGTGATCGACTCACGGCGCCACTGATCACTCAGGCCAACGGCACCGATATTCTCGATCTGAAAGACGTTCAATCCGGCGCAAATCTGTTGTTTGGTGCCTGGCCGCACATTTCTGTGAGTCAACGTATCTGGCTTGATCTGGAAGGACAGAAAGACACCGGGACGCACAACCTGCGGATGTGGGCGGGGACGACGAACATGGTGCATCGAGCCTGGGCTACCAATGGCAGCTACAGTTCGCTGATATCGGCTAATTATCTGCGGCTGCTGAGGGATGGCAGCAAGCTGGTCATTCGCTTCAGGGTCAATCTGGATCAGGTTGCGAACCTCGATACGGCAGCGATCTTTCAAACGCGTGAGTACACGATTCGTGCTGTGCCTTAGCCAATTCGAAACCTGTCCGTTCTACTGTGTGATGAGCCGGGGAGATTTGTCTTTCCAGACGATACCGTTCGTCTTGAGTAGGCACACAACTGTCAGAACTGTCAGGTGCGCAATGCACTGAATCGCGTTCTGCTAGGACCTGTCCACACCTCACTGCACAGGAACCAGGCACATGAGTACTTCGCGATCCAATGACGCCGGCGTATTGGTAATTTATCCACCCGACATTCCTCAGGCAGTCCACTCGGTGGTGGGCGCAGACGTTGGCATATCGTTGAAAATATCCGATCAGGTCGCCGACGGGCTCGGGGCAACGGTCCGCGTTGACCCGATTGCAAGTGGTACGGTAACTCCAGGCGACGTCATTCAACTGTTTCGCGTGGGGGAGTCGGCATTGCTGGACAGTCAAATCATCTATGATGTCAATGCGGTGATTTTTCTGCGCATTCCGAATGGACGGCTGTCTTTCGACCTGGTCAATCAGCTGTTCTTCAATATCGTGCGCGGTAGTCAGAACATCGCCAGATCGCTGGATCTGACTGCGCTGTACAACAAGATTCGTCCAGGACTCAAAGACAAACAGCCTACGGTCGAAGGCCATAGCGAACTGAACTTGTTGTTACCCGATGAAATTCTCAAAGGCGTTGGCGCGGACTTTTCCAGTGCTCAGGTTTGCGTCAGTTATCCGTATTGCCGGGCTCACGACGTG
Source organism: Pseudomonas sp. NPDC089741 (assembly GCF_044748825.1). Lineage (NCBI taxonomy): Bacteria > Pseudomonadati > Pseudomonadota > Gammaproteobacteria > Pseudomonadales > Pseudomonadaceae > Pseudomonas > Pseudomonas sp. NPDC089741. Next base: position 42,620 of record NZ_JBIVGT010000017.1, read on the forward strand.
ATCACCTTGAAGTGCAACGCCAGCCTTCTGCACTACACCGTCAAGCCGACTGAGGCGCCACCGCCACCCAATCCGGGATCGGCCGTTCCCATCACCGTTTGTTTCCTCGTGACCCGGGCCTTTCTCGACAGCGCCAAGCGGGCGGACCAGACATTGGAGTTCGTTTTTACCGTCACCGATCAACTTGGCAACACCGTGGATCCCGACGCACTCTGGTCGGCTTCGCAGATCGTCGACGAGAATCTGGATGGCACCCGGTTCGCGCCCCTGATCTTTCGGGAGAACCAGACGGACAGCGGCGATGTCTCGGAAATTGTCGACCTGGAAAAACTCGGTAAAAACCCGCTGCTGTTGATTGTATTCACCACCGATAATCGTCTGCGCTCAGGCGACATCATTCGGGCGACTTTTCTTTCCGAGGTTGCAGGTCAGCCGAACGTGGTGGTCGAGGGCAAGATCGAAGCCGACGATTTCGGCCAGCTCAAGCCCGTCATCTTGCCAGTGGCCAATGACAAAGTGATTTCCGGTGATGCGGTAAGTGCCAGTTATGAGGTATGGCGCAACGGTGTGCTGATTGGCATTTCCAGCACCGCTACGGCGCGGGTGGTGGGCGAAGGCTTGCCGGAGCTGCAACCGCCGCGATTGCAGAAGTCAGTTGACGGCGTGTTCGATCCAACGGATCCGGCCAACCTTCAAGGGGCGAACGGCCAGGTTGAAGTTCTTGGGTTTCAGCCGGGCGATACGGTTCGGCTGATTGTCGAAGGCGCTCCGGGCGCAGGATCGCCAGTGTTTGAGGCGAAGTCACTGAACGCCAACAGCCGGGCGAACTTTCCTCTGGGTCTGGCCTTTGTCGCAGCGAACAGGGGTAAATCGGTCAAGCTTCATTTCTTGTTACTGCGCAATGGCCGGATATTCGAATCGCCATCGTTGTCGGTTTTCATCAGTGAAGCGCCGAGTCTCGTTGTGCCTCTGGTCATTGGCTCGCGCGGGACCACGGTCAGGTATTGGTCGAATAAAGGCAGTTCGCGGTTTCTCTCGGCGCTTGATCCGGTCAGCCTCCAGCCGCTGGAAACAGTCTGGCAGTACGAAGGCGATAGCCAGCAGTTTCGCGGTCAGCGCTTCGATGATTTACAACCCCAGCGTTTGCTTCGGGTTGGCAGCGCTGGATATCAGGTGGTGTTGCAACGCTCCAATATCTTCGGCAACGGGTGGGGTGATCCCGCTACGCCTCGCGAAGGACATGCGGTGCTTGTCGCCCTGCGGGATTCCGCCAGTCTGGTGGCATGGGGCGATCGCGGCTACGGGGGGATTCTGCCGCCAGCCATTGCTGCGCTGCGCGATATCACTGAGGTGTTCGGTGGTGCACGGGCTATTGCGGCATTGCGCGCTAATGGTTCTGTCGTCGGCTGGGGCGACGCCGGTTTCGGTGGTGTGGTGTCCGCCGAAGTTTCGCGCTTGACCGACGTCATCAAAGTCACCCCTGGCGGCTATGGCTTTGCGGTCATTCGCGCCAACGGTCAGGTGCAGGCATGGGGGGACGCCCGCTTTGGCGGGGCAGTACCAGCGGCCATCGCTGGCCTGCGCAATGTCGTCAGTGTTTTTGCCACGGTCTCCGCTTTTGTGGCGCTATTGGCCAATGGGCAAATTGTCGCTTGGGGCGATGCCCGTTTTGGCGCTGCCTTGCCGGCAGAGATCGCCGCGCTGCGCGATATTGTCGCCGTCACCTGTAACCACAACGCGTGTGTGGCGCTCAGAGCCAATGGCACTGTAGTGGGTTGGGGGGAAGGCCGCTCTGGAGGGGATGTGCCCGCCGACATCGCCCGACTCAGCAACATTGTAGACGTGACCAGTTCCGGTTCTTCGTTTGCGGTGCGGCTGTCCAGCGGGCGAGTCGCTGCGTGGGGCAATCCGGCCGCCGGTGGCTTGGTGCCGTCAAGCATTTCCGCCTACACCAACGTCATCGAGATCATTGGCGGCGGTTATGGTTTTGCAGTACGCCTGGACACTAACAGGATCGATACGTGGGGCGATCAGGACCAGGGCGGCAGGGTTCCCGATGCAGTGGCGCGGCGTGACGACATTGTGCAAATCGCCAGTACCAATGGCGCCTATGCGGTGCTGTATGCCGACGGCACAGCCGATGCGTTCGGCAATCCGCTCTGGGGGGGCGATGTCCGTTCAGTCGCCAGTCAATTGACCGGCGTCAGGGCAATAATCGGTAACGCCCAGGCATTTGCCTTTCTGACGGCTGACCGCCGAGTGGTGACCGCCGGACTGGCGGGCGGCGGTGGCAATAGTGATGGGGTTCAGAATCAACTGCTCCGGCAGCTTTCCTATCACCTCGGTTAGCCAACAGATTGTTTACGTTGCAGGCACTGCCGAAGCTTTCGGCAGTGCCCGCAGCGGGTCATTGCTTTCACTTTGAAGAGAGCACGTACGTTCAAGTTTTCCCCTCCCGGCCTCGGCATTATTACGTTCGATAATAATTCAAGGGCGTGAGGTCATGAACACTTCGCAACAGGATGAACGGGCGCGCGACCTCGGTCTGCTGTTCCTGCGGGTCAGCGGCGGGCTGTTCCTGTTATGGGTGCACGGCTTGCCCAAGCTGCTGGATTTCAGCGCGCAGCTGCAACTGATCGAAGACCCGTTCCACCTCGGTGCCCACCTCACGTTGATCCTGGCGATCTTCGCCGAAGTCGTCTGTCCGTTACTGATCGTCGCCGGATTACTGGCGCGATTGGCCTGCGTGCCTATTCTCTTTGTGCTGCTGGTGGCGCTGTTGGTCGTGCATCCGCAATGGAGTGTGGCCGAGGGGCAGTTCGGCTGGTTGCTGTTGATCCTGTTTGCCACTGTATTGATCGCCGGGCCGGGACGGCTGGTGATTCCTGTTCGTTTGCCCGGAGCGCTGCGTTATGCCTGAAGTCCTCAATCCACAAGCGCCGGGGGCCGATGAGACGGTCACGCTGATCGTCAAGCACCGGGTCAAGGCCGGTTTCGAGTCGGCGTATGAAGCCTGGCTGCGCAATATCGTGCGGGTGGCGGGGCTGCGGGAAGGGCATCTGGGCGTGGACGTGGTACGCGGCAAACGTGCCGGTCTCGATTTCTATACCTGCGTGCTGCGTTTCTGTTCGACCGAAGCGATGCAGCAATGGCTGGAGTCATCCGAGCGGCAGGCGTTGGTCGACGAAGCTGCGCCAATGCTGGCGGATGGCGACCAGACCGAAATCGCGCCGGTCAACGAATTCTGGTTCTCGCCGCTGGCCGAAGCCGCCTCGCCACCGCCACGCTGGAAACAAGCGGTGATCACGTTGCTGGTGATTCTGCCGCACACCTTGCTGGTGCCGTTGATCTGGGGGCCGCTGCTCAAGCTGCACCCATTGCTTTCCAACTACGTGGTCGCGACGTTCCTGATCACCCTGACCATCGTTGTGTCGGTGGTGTACGTGTTCATGCCTCGCGTAACGCGATTGTTCGCACCCTGGCTTGAAGCCGGTCAGGCCCATGAACACCTCGATTCCCAAGAAACCTCGCCACGCTGAGCGCGCGGGGTTTGCTCCTTTTTACTTTGCTTGAGGAACTGCGATGAGCGCCGATCTGATTCTGTTCAATGGCCAATTTCATACCGTCGACCGCACCAAACCACTGGCGAGTGCGGTGGCAATCACCGACGGCCGCTTCGTCGTCGTCGGCAACGACAATCAGGCCATGGCCCTGCGCGGGCCGAACACGCAAGTGGTCGATATGCATGGCCGCTGCGTCATTCCCGGCCTCAACGACTCGCACTTGCACCTGATCCGTGGCGGTTTGAACTACAACCTCGAACTGCGTTGGGAAGGCGTGCCGTCGCTGGCCGATGCGTTGCGCATGCTCAAGGATCAGGCTGACCGCACGCCGACCCCGCAATGGGTGCGTGTGGTCGGTGGCTGGAACGAATTCCAGTTCGCCGAAAAACGCATGCCGACGCTGGAAGAAATCAACCAGGCCGCGCCGGACACCCCGGTGTTCATCCTGCATTTGTATGACCGCGCGCTGCTCAACCGCGCCGCATTGCGCGTGGCCGGCTACACCCGCGACACGCCGAACCCGCCGGGTGGCGAGATCGTCCGCGACAGCAACGGCAATCCGACCGGCATGCTCGTCGCGCGGCCGAACGCGATGATTCTCTATTCGACGCTGGCCAAGGGACCGAAGCTGCCGCTGGAATATCAGGTCAACTCGACCCGTCAGTTCATGCGCGAACTCAATCGTCTCGGCCTGACCAGTGCGATTGATGCCGGCGGCGGTTTCCAGAATTACCCGGACGATTATCAGGTCATCGAGCAACTGGCCAAGGACGACCAGTTGACCGTGCGTATCGCCTACAACCTGTTCACCCAGAAGCCGAAAGAAGAGCTGAGCGACTTCCAGAACTGGACCGGCAGCGTCAAGTTGCATCAGGGCGACGACTACCTGCGCCACAACGGCGCCGGGGAAATGCTGGTGTTCTCGGCGGCCGACTTCGAAGATTTCCTCGAGCCGCGTCCGGACCTGCCGCAAACCATGGAGCAAGAGCTGGAACCAGTGGTGCGCCACCTGGTTGAACAGCGCTGGCCGTTCCGTTTGCACGCGACTTACAACGAATCGATCAGCCGCATGCTCGACGTGTTCGAGAAGGTCAACCGTGACATTCCGTTCAACGGCTTGCCATGGTTCTTCGACCACGCCGAAACCATCACCCCGCAAAACATCGAACGGGTCAAAGCGCTGGGCGGCGGCATCGCGATCCAGGATCGCATGGCGTTCCAGGGCGAGTACTTCGTCGACCGCTACGGCAAACAAGCCGCCGAGGCGACCCCGCCGATCAAACGCATGCTCGCCGAAGGTGTACCGGTCGGTGCCGGCACCGATGCCACCCGCGTTTCCAGCTACAACCCGTGGACTTCGCTGTACTGGATGGTCAGCGGTCGCACCGTCGGTGGTCTGGCCTTGTACGAAGAAGGTTTGCCACGCACCACCGCGCTGGAACTGTTCACCCACGGCAGTGCCTGGTTCTCATCGGAGCAGGGCAAAAAGGGCCAGATCAAGGTCGGGCAACTGGCGGATCTGGCGGCGTTGAGCGCGGACTTCTTTCATGTCGAAGAAGAAGCGATCAAGTGGATCGAGTCGGTACTGACCGTGGTCGGCGGCAAGATCGTCTACGCCGCCGGCGACTTCGAAGACCTCGGCCCGCGCTCGATTCCAGTGTTGCCGGACTGGTCACCGGTGGTGAAAGTCCCGGGCCACTGGCGGCCGAATTCGCCATTGCAGGCGCAGGTTCACCAATGCAGCGGGCCGTGCGCGGTGCACACCCACAGCCATGAAAAAGCGCGGATGTCGAACGCGCCGGTCAGTGACTTTGCCGGTTTCTGGGGCGCGTTCGGCTGCTCCTGCTTCGCCTTCTGATTTTCCCCAAAGCGCCGGCCATGCGGTCGGCGCTGCACGTTTCAACCATCCGTCCATCCAGGAGTTTTCCCATGAGCGTTCCTTACACACGTCTGAACAAAGATGATGCGGTTGTGCTGCTGGTCGATCACCAGACCGGCCTGATTTCGCTGGTACAGGATTTCACCCCGAACGAATTCAAGAACAACGTGCTGGCGCTGGGCGACATCGCCAAGTTCTTCAAGCTGCCGACCATTCTGACCACCAGTTTCGACGCCGGCCCGAACGGCCCGATCGTGCCTGAATTGCGTGAGCAGTTCCCGGATGCGCCGTTCATTCAGCGCCCAGGCCAGATCAACGCCTGGGACAACGAAGACTTCGTCAAGGCGATCAAGGCCACCGGTCGCAAGCAACTGATCATCGCCGGTGTGGTGACGGACGTTTGCGTAGCGTTCCCGACCCTGTCGGCAATTGCTGAAGGCTATGAAGTGTTTGTCGTGACTGACTCTTCCGGCACTTTCAACACCACCGTGCAGCAAGCGGCGTGGGCGCGGATGTCGGCGGCGGGTGCACACCTGTTGAACTGGTTCTCGGTGGCGTGCGAGCTGCAGGGCGACTGGCGCAACGATATGGAAGGCTTGGCGCATTTGTTGTCGGAGCGTCTGCCTAACTACCGCAACCTGATTAACAGCTATACCAAGTTTACTGCCAAGTAATTTTGTGTCAGCTGGAAGAGCCCCTCATCGGAACGCCGCCCGCCTAACCCTCTCCCGGAGGGAGAGGGGACTGACCGAGGGGTTCTTTCGAAGTACGCCGACGTGCAGTACCGAGTCGAACTCCGATCTTGAAATACATGGAGATCGGCTCCCTTTCCCCTCGCCCCCCGTGGGGGAGAGGGCTGGGGTGAGGGGGAGGCTTTTGATCTTGATCTTGCCGCTTCAACGCTTTTGCAACCAACCCAAAAACCCACCTTTCCTCACCGCCACCGGTTTGGCCATCAACGCGAGGCGACTGTTCTGCTGACGCACCGCCTGCAACTTGTTCAACGCCCGGCCAATTTCAGTGCGCTGTTCCATGCACTGGCGAGTGAGGTTTTTGTCGAGACGATAAATGATGCTCGACGTCAGCGCCGTGAACGTGGCTTGCGATGGAGTATCGGCGAGAATGCTCTGCTCGCCCATGACTTCGCTCGGTCCCATTCGTCCGGCTTCGATCTTGCTGTCACCGTCCGGCACGGTGGCACTGACCACGCCCGTGGCAATCACGAACAAACTGTCCGGCACTTCGTCCAGATCCAGCACCACCTGGCCCGCTGCGTATTGCTGCGCGACCATCGATTCGGCCAGGCGATCACGTTCGTCGCTACTCAGCGAACGGAAGATTTTCACTTCATCGAGCAACGCACGGGCGCGGGTCGACGGTTCGATCACGCCGTCCGGATGCCGCGAAATACCTGCCGCTTCCAGATGCCGGTGGGCGAGGTCGAACAGCTGATTGCGCACTTCGCTTTTCTTGCCAAGCTCGGCAATGAAACCGCTGGCGACGTATTCGGACATGGTTTCACCGGCCTCTTTCAGCACGGCTTTTGGCGCCGGCGTCAGCAACAGCGAGCTGCTCCCTTGCAGCGTACGATCCAGAGCATCGAGCACCCGACGTGGGCGAATGTGATTGGGTACCTGAATGCTGATCGACACGCCGTGCATGTTGGTCGGACGGCTGAGGTTGACGATCTTCGCCTTCGCCGCCACCGAGTTCGGCACCACGGCCATGGTCCCGGCGCTGGTCAGCAGATGCGTGGCGCGCCAGTCGATGTCGAACACTTTGCCTTCGACGCCGTCGATCATCACCAGATCATCGACCTGATAAGGTTTGGTGGTGTTGAGCACGATCCCGGAAAACACGTCGGCCAGGGTGCTCTGCAGCGCCAGACCGACGACGATCGCGACCACGCCGGAGGTGGCGAGCAAGCCTTTCACCGGCAACTCCAGCACGTAACCGGCGGCGGCAACGATGGCCACCAGAAACACCAGCGCACCGATGACGTCCTGCAACAAACGACCGCTGTGACCGATACGGCGCATCAGCGCCAAGCCAATCACCTCGGTCAACACCCGCGCGGCGTACAGCCACCAGAGAATCCCCAGCGCAGTGGCACCCAGTTGCGCGACGCGATCATCGGCGAACAGCGGTGCTTGCAGCGGGCTGACGCCGGCGTTGATCACCAACGCGGTGAAGGCCAGAAACAGCGCCAGTCGCACAGCCACTCTTGGCGCACGATGGGTGAAAGGCGTGAAGTGCCAGAGCACGGCGTCGAGAAGCAGCAGGGCGGCACTGAGGGACAGCAGGTGGGTGAGGAGGAAGGACATGACAATCTCCGGAGCTGCAGCAGTGTTGAAGAAGTTTCTGGTGGGGAGGAGGTTTTTGTGGCGAGGGGATTTATCCCCGTTCGGCTGCGAAGCAGTCGTCGCTCTTTAGTCTGAAAAAGCGGGGGCCGCTTTGCAGCCCAACGGGGATAAATCCCCTCGCCACAATTTTGGTTGTGGCGAGGGCTTGGGCTCAGTTCAAATGCGTCTTCAGCTCAGCCGCCGCCTGACGCACCGCCGCCTTCACTTCAGGAATCTGACTCAACGGATTGAGCAGACCAAAATCATGAATCATCCCGTTGTAACGCACCGCAGTCACCGCCACCCCGGCCGCATCCAGGTGCCGCGCATAGCCTTCGCCTTCATCACGCAACACGTCGAATTCGGCGGTTTGCACCAGTGCGGCAGGCAGGCCTTTGAGCTGTTCGCTGCTGGCGTTGAGTGGCGAGGCATGGATCTGCGCACGCTCGGCCGGGTTGGTGGTGTAGTTGTCCCAGAACCACTGCATCATGCCTTTGGTGAGGAAATGGCCTTCGGCGAATTGCTGGTACGAGCCGTCGTCGAACTGCGCATTGGTCACCGGCCACATCAACAGCTGGAAACGCAGTGTCGGGGTTTTCTGCTCCTTGGCCATCAACGCCACGACCGCCGCCATGTTGCCGCCGACGCTGTTGCCGGCCACCGCCAGACGCTTGCCGTCGACACCGATGTCCTTGCCGTGCTCGGCCACCCATTTCGTCGCGGCGTAGGCCTGGTTGATCGCGGTCGGGTACTGCGCTTCCGGCGATGGCGTGTAGTCGACGTAGACCGCGACGGCGCCAGAACCCACCACCAAGTCACGGATCAAGCGTTGGTGAGTCGGATAATCACCGAGCACCCAGCCGCCACCGTGGAAGAACATGAACACCGGCAAGTCGCCTTTGACCTTGGCCGGACGCACCACTTTCAGGTTGATCGTCTGGCCGTCGACCTTGATTGCCTTGTCGCTGACTTCAACACCGGACAGGTCGACCTTTACCGAAGCCTGCGCACCGGTCAGCACCGCACGGGCGTCTTTCGGGCTCAGTTGCTCAAGGGGTTTGCCACCGCCGGCGGCGAGGGCATTGAGGAAGGCCTGGGTGTTGTGTTCGACGCCGGAGGTCTCGGCGGCGAAAGCGTTGCCGATAGAGAGTGCGAGCAGGGAAGCGGTCAGGGTCTTTTTAATGTTCATGTTCAATTCCATTTTCGAATGTGTGAGGTAGGAGCTGCCGCAGGCTGCGATCTTTTGATCCTGTTTTTGCCTTTACCCGATGTCAGCGCAGATCAAGATCAAGAGATCGCAGCCTGCGGCAGCTCCTACCGGTAAGGGGTTGTTTTCAAACCGTTAACACAGATTAATAGGCTGCTGAAAAGTGAAAAAGCGGCTATAAAGCGTTTAACTGTCTACCAGAGAGTGACAATGAACCCGTTCGAAGACATGCGTATTTTTTGCCAGGTCATGGACTCCGGCAGCTTCACGTCGGCGGCTGATCAGTTGGGGCTGTCCAAGCAGTTCGTCAGCCGTCGGTTGATGCAGCTGGAGGAGCGCCTCGGTGTGCGGTTGTTGAATCGCTCGACCCGGCGCCTCGACGTCACCCCGCTAGGCCAGAGCTATTACGAGTCGGCCTTGCGCCTGCTGGGCGAAGTCGAACAGGTCGAGCAGGGTATCGCCGGGCAGACCGCCGAGCCACGCGGAACGATTCGTCTGAGTGCGCCGTTGTCGTTTGCCGTCGCGCATCTGGGCTGTCTGCTGCCGGTGTTTTTGCAGCGCTATCGCGACGTCACGGTGGAAGTGGATCTGAGTGATCGGCCGGTGGACTTGCTCGGTGAGGGCTACGACCTGGCACTGCGGATCGGTGTGCTGGAAGATTCGACGCTGATTGCCCGGCGCATTGCTTCCATCGAACGGGTGTATTGCGCCAGCCCGGCCTATCTGGCCGAACGCGGCATGCCGCTCAAGCCTGAAGATCTCCACAGCCATGACTGCCTGCCTTACGGGCATGGACGTTCGGTGCAATGGCGATTCAATGCGGGGCAGGGCAAACCGGTGTTGGTGAATGTCACCGGGCGCATGCGCGTGAACAACGGCGAGTTGCTCCGGGACGCGGCGGTGCAGGGGATGGGGATTACTTATCTGCCAACGTTCATAGTCGGCGCGGCGCTGAAGGATGGCCGGCTGGTGCCGGTGCTGGATGATTTGCGCCCGGAGCCGCTGACGTTGTCGGCGGTGTATCCGCAGCATCGGCAGGCCTCAAGGCCGGTGCAGGCGCTGGTCGAATTTCTGCGCGAACGCCTGAACCAGAGCAATGTCGCCCTCTGATTTATACGCAGATCAAATTGTAGGAGTGAGCCTGCTCGCGATAGCGTTTCGTCTGTCACAGCTTCAGTGTCTGAATGACCGCTATCGCGAGCAGGCTCACTCCTACATTGGGATTATGGTTGTCTGCGGAATATGTAAACGCCACAAAACCCTTTTGGGAGCTGGCAAGCCAGCTCCCAAAAGGGTTGCGGTGTTTTCAGGATTGATCAGTTGGCGCGCTTGTCATCGCCCGGCTCACCGCCGACATGTACACCGCGATCGTCGCCCGGTTCACCTGCTGCGTGCAGGCCCCGGTTATTGCCGACTTCACCGGCGCGGTGGACGCCGTGATCATTGCCGACTTCACCGGCGCGGTGGACGCCGTGATCATTGCCGACTTCACCGGCGCGGTGGACGCCGTGATCATCGCCGACTTCACCGGCACGATGGACGCCATGGTCATCACCCGGTTCGGCATGGGCGCCGTTGCGGCCGGAGGAGGCGCTGTTGCCGGAGTGCCCTGAGCCATGGTCGCTGCCGCTGTGGCCACTGTTGCCGCCGCCACCGTTGCCGCTATTGCCTCCGCCACCGCTTCCACCACTGCCGCCGCCACCCCCGTTTCCGCCGCTCCCTCCGCCGTTGCCGCCGTGGCTTCCACCACCGCCATTACCGCCACCACTGCCGCCACCACCACCGGCGCTCCCTCCGCCACCGCCACCGCTACCACCTCCGCCGCCACTCCCCCCATCCTTGGCGTGAGCACTGGACACCCCGGACAGGCTGTCCGGAATCAATACCGTGGACGCGGACAGAACTGCGCCGATGGCCATTGCGAGCACGAGCTTTTTAATGTGCATATCGTTCTCCGTCTTTGTGGTCTTGTTGGGAACGTCGATGAGCGTTGTGACACAGATCCAACCGGTTCCCGGGGTCAGTGAATACTTGAAGCCAGTTCGAAAATCGGGATGTACATCAGGATCACGATGACCCCGATCAGCAGGCCGATGAAGGTCATCAGCAGCGGCTCGAACAACTTCACGAACCACTCCAGCCAGCGACTGATTTCCTCGTCGTAGAAGTCGGCGCTGCGTTCCATCATCTGCCCGAGGTTGCCGGACTGCTCACCCGCCCGCAGCAGTCGCAGGGACACCGGCGTCACCAGTTCATTGAGTTCCAGTGCGGTGGACAACGATTGTCCCTCGCGCACCCGCTCGCAGGCCTGATCCAGTCGCGTCCGCGAAGCCACGGTGAGCAAGCCACGGACCATGGCCATGGCGGTCACCAGCGGAATCCCGCCTTGCAGCAGAATCCCCAGCGAACGATAAAACCGCGCCAGCTCGTACATGAAAATCCGTTGATGCACCGCCGGCAATTTCTCCACCAGCCGGTCCAGCCCACGGCGAAACGCCGGTTGTTTTTGCAGCACGGCGAGGGCGGTCACCAACGCGACCAGCGCGCCGAAAAACTCTGCCTGATGCGCGTGCAGAAACATGCCGCTGCTCATCAACACCTGCGACAGCCACGGCAGGTTATTGCCCAGACCTTCAAACACCAGACTGAAACGCGGCACCACGTAACCCATCAAGAACAGCACCACGCCACCGCCGACTATCAGCAACAGCATCGGGTAAATCGAGGCGCTGATGATCTTCTGCCGCACCTCGTCCATGCGCTGGCGATAGCTGACGTAGCGGCCCAGCGCATCGCCGACCGCGCCGGTCTTCTCGCTGGACTGTACCAGCGCCACGTACAACGGCGGGAACACCGCCGACAACTGGCCCAGCGCCTGCGAAAACGATTTGCCCTCGTACAGCAGGCGCACCAGCTCACTCAAGGTTTTCCGGGCAGCGGGGGCGGATTCTTTTTCGGCGAGGCTTTCCAGTGCATCGATCAACGGTAGGCCGGCGTTGAGCAGCGTGGTCAGTTCCTGGCTGAACAACACCAGATTGAACGTCTCGCGCTGACGCCAGCGCAGTGAGCGCCAATGTTTCTCCGCATGCAGGCTGACTACGCGCAACCCCTGATCCTCGGCAATCCGCCGCGCTTCGCTGTCGCCCGGCGCTTCCACGCTCAAGGACACCACGCCAGCCTTGCCGACCGCCTTCAAATGAAATCGCATGGGCTGCGCTCCGCTTACTGCCAGTTGGTCACTTCGGCGTTTTCGCCTTCGCCACCGGGCTGGCCGTCCTTGCCCATCGACAGCAAGTCGTACTCGCTGTTTTCGCCGGGATAACGGTAAGCGTAATTACGCCCCCACGGATCCTGCGGCAGCTTTTTCTGCAAGTACGGGCCGGTCCATTTCGCCTCGTCACTCGGTGCGGTGACCAAGGCCTGCAAGCCCTGTTCGGTGGACGGGTAGTGGCCGACTTCCAGTCGATACAAATCCAGCGCCTTGCTCAGCCCTTCGATCTGCGCCTTGGCCACTTTGACTTCCGAGCGACCGAGTTGAGCGAAGTATTTCGGCGCGACGATCCCGGCCAACAGGCCGAGCACCACCAGCACCACAAGCAATTCGAGCAGGGTAAAACCGCGTTGGCCACGCGGACGAAATTGCAGCTTCATGATGACCTCCCGTGAGTGGCAGCCGTGTCGCCAACAGGGCTTATGCAATTGCCATGCTCAGCCCCGTCGAAAAGCTGATGATTGGCTGCAAGCCTTGTAATACGTGCATCTCACGAGTCGGCACAGTGCTTGCGTATGGCTCAAGCGTGATCGGCCATTGGGGCATTTCCCCCAATTTATCGGGGTCGATCCGGGGAGGCCCGACATGAAATTTCTCGCCAGCGGATTGCTCGGTTGTGTACTGCTCAGCGGCGCCGCGCAGGCCGATGTATTCATCTCCGTGGACGCCAAGGGCAGCTACGTGCTGTCCAACGTTCACCGGCCCGGCCGCACTTACGAACGGGTGATCCATGAGGCTGAAGCCGCTGTGGTCAGCCTCGATCAGCAGCCGCAGATGATCGCCAACCAGCCCTACGCGGAATTGGTTTCGGCGGCGGCCAAAGTCAACCAATTGCCTGAAGCGCTGCTGCATGCGGTGATCAACGCCGAGTCGCATTACAACCCCGGCGCGACCTCAGCCAAAGGCGCGGGCGGGCTCATGCAATTGATGCCCGACACCGCGCGTGAACTCGGTGTGACCGACGTCTACGACCCCAAGGCCAACATCCAGGGCGGCGCTCGATACCTCAAGCGCCTGATGACCTTGTTCGACAACGACATTGCCCTCGCCGTGGCGGCTTACAACGCCGGGCCCGACGCGGTGCTCAGCCGTGGCCGGGTGATTCCGCCGTTCGCCGAAACCCAGCGTTATGTGCCCAACGTGTTGCGCCAATACCGCCGCCTGCAAGGGCTGGCGGCAGATTCACCGTTGTAGCCCTACACCGGTTTTCCCCACTTTCGGGGTAAACCGGACAGACCCGGAAAGTGGGGAAAACCGGTGGGGAATATCCCCCGGGTTCTCAAGTGGTCGCGGTAACTGATTGAACGCTAATGCAATTTTTTTGTGGCACGCGGATTGCTCCGAGGCATTTGTCGAGAAGTGTTCCCAAGAGCACCCACTACGAGGTTACTGATCATGGTTGGCATTCATCACGCTCCGTCTCTGTTGAACTGGCTGGTGATTCTGGCCTCGATGCTCAGCGTCGAGCTGGCCAGCGCGGCCGTGCGTTGCGAGCGCAACCTGGTAGCCAACGTCGTCGCCTTCGATCAACCGCTGATGTTCAACCGCCTCGGCGCGCAGAACATCAACGGCATGATGTTCGCCCTGCGCCGCGACGTCGTTGATGACCGCAATATGTCGCTGGCCTACGGCGGTTCAGCAGTGCCGGGCAAGGTTTCGCTGCGGCCGGACAAGCGGCCACGGCCATTGGTACTGCGGGTCGCCGCCGGGGATTGCCTGACGATCAATCTGCAGAACCTGCTCGACTATCAGGCCAACCCGAACAAGCACTTCGAGAATGAAGGTGAAGAAGAGGAAGGCGTCGAAAACGCTAACGCTGGCGAAGACTTCAAAGTCGATGAGCAAGTCGCTGACCGCCACGTTGGTTTTCAGGTCAACGGCCTGCAAGCAGTGAACAGCATCGATGACATTTCCTCGTTCACCGGACGTAACGCCAACACCTTGGTACCGCCGGGCGCGAGCCGTTCTTACACCCTGTATGCCGAGCGCGAAGGCGCGTTTGCCGTCAGCAGCCGTGGCGCAACGTTCGGTGGCGAGGGCGCGGCCGGCAACGTCGCCAATGGTTTGTTCGGCCAGGTCGTCGTCCTGCCCAAGGGTGGTCGCAGCTATCGCAACACCCTCACTGAAGAAGAAATGCGCCTGGCCACCACCGGCCGCGCACCCACCGGCCAACCGATCGTTGATTACCAGGCGCGCTACCCGCAACGCGAACCGTGGTTGCGTGAGGGCAAGGCCGGTACGCCGATAATCGGCATGGTCGACGGCAACGAAATCATCTCCAGCGAAAGCGATGCGATTGTCATGGGCAGCAACGCCGATGGCAGCTTCCCGCCCAGCACCTATCCGCTGGAATCGATCGGAAAACGCACCCCGGCGATCCCTAATCGACTGGAAGCGTTCCGCGATTTCGCCTCGCAATTTCAGGACGAAACCGCTGCCACCCAAGCGTTTCCGGCGTACTGGGCTGATCCGGTGATGGCTCATGTGCTGGAGCCGACTCGCGATTCGTTCATGATCAACTACGGCTCGGGCGGCATGGGCGCCGAAGTGGTGGCGAACCGTTTGGGCGTCGGGCCGATGCACGATTGCCTGTCTTGCGCCTACGAAGAATTCTTCCTCAGCTCGCACACCGTTGGCGATGTGGCGATGCTGGTCGATGTGCCGGCCAACGCGGGGCTTGAGAACATCGCCCCCGGCCAGATACCGCGCGCTGATCAGATCGGTGTGAAAGCGACCATGGCGCTGTATCCGTCGGAGCCATCGAACGTCAACCACAGCTACATCGGTGATTTCGTCAAATTCCGCAACACCCACAACGGTCACGAGCAGCACATCTTCCACTTGCACGGCCATCAGTGGCTGTTCAACCCCAACGACGACAACTCCGATTACGTCGACGCTCAAGGCATTGGCCCGGGTGCCGGCTACACCTATGAAATCGCCAACGGCGGTTCCGGCAACCGCAATCGCGTGGCCGGTGATGCGATCTTTCACTGCCATTTCTATCCGCACTTTGCCCAAGGCATGTGGGCCATGTGGCGGGTACACGATGTGTTTGAAGAGGGCACCCGGCTCGACGTTTCCCAGCAAGGCGCTGACGGCTATCACAACGAACCGTTTGCCCTGCGCAGTGGTAAACCGGCGACCGGCGCACGCGCCTTGCCTGACGGCGAAATCGTCGCCGGCACACCGATTCCAGCGATAGTGCCGCTGCCGGGCAAAGCCATGGCACCGATGCCGGGCAAAGTCGTGGTCGTGCCGAAAATCGGCGAAACCCTGATCGCCGGCAATGATGACGACGAGGAGGAAGAAGAGGGCGATGACGATGGTGAGCACCATGGCGGCAATGCCGGCGGTCAAGCCATCGGTTCGCTGGCGCTGGTTGATCGCAGCGAAGCCAACCGCAATGCCGACGGCAGCCTGAAAAACCCTGGCTATCCGTTCTGGATCGGCGGCATGGAAAGCTCGGTCGGCCAACGTCCGCCAACGCCGCCGCTGGACATGCTCGACGCCGCCACCGCGCAGTCGCTCAAGGCCAGCGGCAAAGCGCTGTGGGCCAACCTTGATCCGGCGCAATCCGGTGGTTGGAATGGCGGCTTGCAGCGGCACGCACTGGATGGCGTCGCGGCCGGTGGCGAAGCGCACACCGTGACTACTTCGCTGGACTTCTCCAAGGAAGTCACTCGCGCCAAACCGATTTACCTGCCGGAAGAGGGCACCGAAGTAGAACAAGCGGCGATGGCTTTCCACGCGAAAAAAGATCACCCAAGCTATGCCTTGCTGCCCGGCAATCAAGTGGTGGCCAAGGCGTTCCGCACCAACGGTGCCTTGCCGATGGCCGGTGCGCCGTACTACGAACCGTGCATGGACGACCGGCAAAAACGCTTGACCAGCAGCGCTGGCAGTGGCGAATTCAATAGTGGTGAACGCATCGACGGTCTGTCCTTTGTTGGCGCCTCGAGCTTCACCGCCGACCGCCCACGGATCTACAAAGCCGCCAACATCCAGTTCGATGCGGTGTACAACAAGGTCGGTTATCACTTCCCGCAGGCGCGCATTCTGGCACTGTGGGAAGACGCCTGGCCGGTGATCAGCAAGCAGCGTCCACCAGAGCCGCTGGTGATGCGCATGAACACTTTCGATTGCGTGCAATACCAGCAAACCAACCTGGTGCCGGCCACCTATGAGATGGACGACTATCAGGTGCGCACGCCGACCGATGTGATCGGCCAGCACATTCATTTGCCAAAGTGGGACCTGACCTCGGCGGACGGCTCCTCCAACGGCTGGAACTACGAGGACGGCGTGCTCTCGCCCGGCGCCGTGCAGGAACGCATTCACGCGATCCGCGAATTCAACCAATGCGCAAGTACTGACCCGCGTGACGGCAGCCAGGTCTGCCCGAAAGCCAAGAACCATCCGTTCTTCGGCCAGTACGGCCGCGCCGACTGGGTTGGTGCGCGCACGGCGATGCAGCGCTGGTTCGTCGATCCGGTGGTCAACGCCAAAGGCGTCGATCGCGGCCTCGGCACCATCTTCACCCACGACCACTTAGGCCCATCGACGCACCAGCAGATCGGTCTGTACGCCACCGTGTTGGCCGAACCGGCCGGTTCCACCTGGTTCCACGCCGAAACCGGCGAGCCGTTGTACAGCGGCGCGCGGCAGGACGGCGGTCCGACGTCGTGGCAAGCGGTGATCAATACCGGCGACCTCGATGGCGACGGCAAGAACGACAGCTTCCGCGAGTTTTTCCTCGAATACAGTGACTTCCAGCACGCCTATGAAGCCGGCGTCTATGTCGGCGCAGGTCCCAACGGTGTGCCAAATACACAAGCGTTCCCGGCCACCGCCGACAGCTTCCGCTATGCGATCAATCCGCCAGTGCGCAACAACGCCAGCAATCTGCTTGAAGGCGTGCTGGAAGTGCAGGGCGGTCAGGTGCCGGGCTGCCCGAGCCGGCCTTGTCCGCAGGCGATTTCGGTGGATGATCCGGGCATGTTCGTCGTCAACTATCGCAACGAGCCGCTGGCCCTGCGCGTGTACGACCCGAACAAGGTCGGCCCGGACGGCAAGCGCGGGATGCAGGCCGACGGCCTCGGCGGCGATCTCTCGTTCGCCATGCAAAGCCGCACCGACCGGGCGATCCCGGCGATGAACCTGGCGCCGAATCTGCTCACCGCGGCCACCGGCCCAACCGGCGGCACCACGCTGTTCCCGCCGCACATCAACAAGGGCGGCGCTGAACCTGGCGATCCGTTCACGCCGATGCTGCGTACCTACACCGGCGACAACGTGCGGTTGCGGGTGCACGCCGGCGGCCATGAAGAGGAGCACAACGTCACCCTGCACGGTGTGAAATGGCTGCAGAGCGGTTCCGGTTTCGGCAACAGCTCCAACTCTGGCTGGCGTGCTTCGCAGATGATCGGCATTTCCGAGCAGATGGGCTTTATTGCGCCGGTGTCGATGCTCTCCAGTTCGGCGGCGACCACGGGTGATTATCTGTACTCGATGGACGCTTCGATTGAAGGTTACTGGAGCGGTATCTGGGGCGTGATGCGCAACTACACCGCCAAACGCAATGACCTGTTCGCCATCCCCAACAACCCGAATCCGGCGGGCATGCGCAACACTGTGGCGTTCGAGGGCAGTTGCCCACGGATCAGCGCCAACCCCAATGGCATCGGCACCCGGCCGACGGTGCAACGCAACTATGAAGTGGTTGCGGCGCTGGCCAACGACATTCTCGGCAATGCGCTGGGCCTGACCATCGGCGACCCCGAAGGGCTCGGTCAGCATGTCGGCGGGCCGTTGAATCCGGCGGGCGGCACCCTGGTGCTGAACTCGCGCACGGTGAGCATTCCACAAGTCACCGTGACCGATCCGGAGGATGGCGAAACCATCACCATCGGTGGGCAGAGCGGGCCGCTGCATGATCCGACCGCGATCCTCTATGTGCGCAAATCCGATCTGGATCCGCTCAGCGGCAAGCTCAAACCCGGCATCCCGGTCGAACCGTTGGTGCTGCGCGCCGCAGCGGGGGATTGCCTCAACATCACCCTGGAAAACCGTCTGCCGAGCGTGATGCCGGACCTGACCCAGACCGCTGTGATGCAAGGCATGGTCAAGCGTGATCGCAACAGCGGGCTGGGCTCGACCACCTTCAGCAACAACCTGATGCGGCCGTCCAGCCACGTCGGCCTGCACGCACAACTGCTGGCGTATGACATCACCAAATCCGACGGCGCCAACGTCGGCGCCAACCCGATCCAGACCGTGCCACCGCGCGTCGGCAACAGCGGCGCGTACCCGACCCGTACCTATCAATACTACGCCGGGCACCTGGAACGCGAAGGCAAACCGGTGACTCAACTGGGCCGCAGCGTCGACAACATCAACGCCACGGCGGTCGAGTTCGGCGGTTTGAACATCACTCCGGCGGACGTGATCAAGCAGCCGCAAAAAGGTCTTGGCGGGGCGATGAGCATTCTGCCGATCGGCGCGACCTGGGTCGACGATGCGCGCAAGGTCAACGCCACGGTCACCGCGCCGGGGCAGACCAGCTATCGCGACTTCGCGATGGTCTGGCACAAGGCGCTGAACACCCGTTGGGCCAATGGCCGGCCGGTGGAAGGAATTGCCGCTGAAGGCTTCAGCGTGCCGACCGATCCGCAGGACAACTCGAGCATGGCGATCAACTACAAGACCGAGCCGCTGTGGTACCGCTTCGGCCTTGCCCCGGATGCACCGTTCGGGCATGCCGATGGCGCGGGTTATGGCGACATGACCAATGCGCACATGGCTTACAGCAATGCGCTGGTGGGTGGCGACCCGCAGACGCCGGTGCTTTACGCCAAACCGGGGCAGCCGTTGCGTACGCACATTCTGATGCCGAGCGGTGGCAGTCGCGGCACCACGTTCCAGCTCGACGGGCATGTCTGGTCGGTGAACCCGTTCCAGGCCGAGAAGAGCGATGTCGGTGGTTATCCGATGGGCTCGCCGGGCGTCGGCTCGGTGCGCTTCGGCTACAACCCGATGTCGATGTACATCGGCGCCCACGAAAGCGTCCTGCCGGCCGCGCACTTCAGCTTCATGATCCCAAGCGCCGGCGGCAGCAATGCGATCCCGGGGGATTACCTGTTCCGCGACTACGCCGCCTACGGCAACACCTCCGGGTTATGGGGTTTGCTGCGCGTGACCAACGAACCGGAACCGGCGCCGCAGGGGCAATAGGCCCAACGGTAATGCCCCGGCGGATGGAGGTGGCGGGATGAATGCAAATCCCGTGTAGGAGTGAGCCTGCTCGCGATTGGGACAACTCGGTTTCGGACGGTGCGGCGGATGACGCCATCGCGAGCAGGCTCACTCCTACAGGGAATGGGTTTGCAAATCAGGGGAGGGTGGTATGAACAGGATCATCAACATCATTGGTATTTGCTCACTGGCCATGGCCGGGGCGGTGCTGACGCTGAGTGAGATTGCGCTGGCACAGACCGGCAGCGGGCAGACGCTAAGCCGTGATGGCGTTTCGGTGGATTTCAAGCTTCAGCCACTGGCCGCCGACGGCAAACTGCGCGAAGGCGAATTCGCCGATGTGCAGTTTCGCATCAGCGACAGCGCTTCCGGCCAGCCTCTATCTGGTGTGGCGCCGGGCGCCTGGGTCGATCCGCAAACCCTCGCCGCCGATCAGGCGCAAGGCCGCGACAAAAACTGCAAATCCCGCGTCGGCGTGTTCCTCAAATCCAACATCGGCGCGCGGCCATTGCTCGACCTCAACAGCTATTTCCTGCTGGTAATGAACCGCGACGCCAGTATTGCAGTGGTCGATCCATCCGTGTCGGTTGGCGGCATCACCAGCACCCTCGCGCGCATCGAACTCAAGCAACCACCGATGGACTGGGTTACGCCCAAAGACAATAAACGCGTCTTCGTTTCCATGCCGACAGCGGGCGAAGTCGCCGTCATTGACAGCGAACAATTCAAAGTCCTCGATTCGATCAGCGCCGGCAGCCAACCGTTTCGCGTCGCCCTGCAACCGGACGAACGCCTGCTCTGGGTCGGCAACAATGCGAGCAAAGCTGAAGACTCCGGCGTCACGGTGATCGACAGCCAAAGCCTCAAACCCCTCAAACATCTGCAGACCGGACGCGGTCACCACGAAATCACCTTCAGCAAGGACAGCCGCTTCGCCTTCGTCAGCAATCGCGACGACGGTACCGTCAGCGTGGTCGACATCGCCAGCCTGAATATCATTCAGCAGATCAAAACCGGCGCGCATCCGCTGTCAGTCGCCTATTCGCCGCTGTCCGGCGCGGTCTACGTGGCCGATGGCAAGGACGGCACCGTCACCGTGATCGACGCCAGCACCCACGCCATCCGCCGGGTGATCAAGCTGCAACAAGGCCTCGGCCCGATGGGCTTCAGCGCCGACGGCCGTTTCGGCATGGTACTCAACACCGTGGAAAACCGCGCGAGCGTCATCGATGCCGCGACCAACAGCGCGATCCATGATCTGGACGTCAGCGCCGAACCCTACCAGGTGGTGTTCACCCAGGCCTACGCCTACATCCGCGGACTCGCTTCGCCGAAAGTCACCATGATCAACCTGTCCTCGCTGGGCGAAGGCCGCCAGCCGATCAGCCAAAGTTTCGAAGCCGGCCCGCAAGCACCGCGCCTGGCCGGGGATCTGCCGCTGGCCTCAAGCCTCGCGGTTTCACGCGACGACAACGCGGTCTTCGTGGTCAACCCGGTCGACAACACCACCTACTTCTACGCCGAAGGCATGAACGCGCCGATGTCCGGTTACCCCAACCGTGGCCAGATCGCCCGCGCCGCCATGGTCATCGACCGCAGCCTGCGCGAAGTCTCGCCGGGCCTCTACAGCGCCAGAGTGAAACTACCGGCGGCGGGGCGTTTCGACGTGGCGTTCCTGCTCAATCAACCGAACATCATTCACTGCTTCACCGCGCAGATCGATAGCGACGGCAAACCGCAAAAACACCTCGGCCAGCCGAAAGTCGAGTTCCTCCTCGACAAGACTGCCGTGGCGCTCAACGACCCCTACGTCGTGCGTTTTCGCATCGTCCAGGGCAAAGACAAAACCCAGCGTAGCGGCGTCAAAGACGTCCAACTGCGCTACTACCTCGCGCCCACCTCGCATCCGCGTGAAGTGGCGGCGCTGGAAGTCGCCGACGGGGTTTACGAAGCACCCATCACCCTCGACCGCAGCGGCGCCTGGTACCTGCACGTGCGCGCGGCATCGCTGGGCGCCGCTTTCGATGACAAGACCTTTGCCAGTGTCCGGGTAACCCCCGAGCCGATCCGTTGAAGAGGAATGTCGACATGAACCGATTTGCATCCAGTGGCCTGCTGACCCTGTGCCTGTTGAGCCTCGGCCTCCAACAAACCCAGGCCCATTCGGCAGACGAACACGCCGGGCACAAGGCGCCGGCGAGCAACACCCAAGAACACACCCAGGTGAAATTCGCCAACGTGCCGTTGCTCGACCAGAACGGCAAAACCGTGCGTCTGGAGCCGGATCTGGTACAGGGCAAAATCGTCGTCATGAGCTTCATCTACACCAGTTGCACCACGGTCTGCCCGGTGGTCTCGTCGATCATGGGCAAGGTGCAGAAACAGCTCGGCGCGCGGGTCGGTAAGGAAGTGCAACTGGTGTCGATCAGCATCGACCCGCAACGCGACGACCCGAAACGCTTGCAGGATTATGCGCGTACCTTCCAGCGCGGGCCGGGCTGGAGTTGGCTGACCGGTTCGCCGCAGTCGATCAACGAAACCCTCAAAGGCCTCGGCAGTTTCAGCGGTGACTTCAAGAATCATCAGCCGTTGATCCTCGTCGGCGACGGCAACAACCGCCACTGGATGCGCTACTACGGCTTCACCGATCCGGCGCTGCTGGCCAAGGAAGTCGAGAAACTCAGCGGCCTGCGCACCCACGCCAAACACACCGCCATCGCCATGGAGCAACAGCCATGAGACTGCTCGACTGGATCTCCCTGAGCGTGTGTTTCTGGATCTTCAGCACCGTCGCGTTCGCCCACGAAGGCCATGCCCCTGAGGCACCTGCGACGGTTGCCGCCGCGCCGGCCCAAGGCACCCACGACGCAAAAACCTGGTTCACCGACACGCCGTTGCAGGATCAGAACGGCGAAAACCTGCGCTTCTACAGCGATGCCCTGCAAAACCGCATCGTCCTGCTCAACGTGATTTTCACCCGTTGCAACGATGCCTGCCCACTGATCACGCAAAAGCTCAAAGAGGTGCGCGAGCTGTTGGGCGAAAAGGCACAGGACATCACCTTCATTTCCCTTACCAGTGACCCGCTGCGCGATACGCCGGCGGTGCTCAAGGCTTACACCTTGAAGCAGGGTTCCGATGACCCTCATTGGCTTTTTCTTACCGGCGACAAGGCGCAGATGGACCTGGTACTGAGTCGCATCGGCCAGATCGTGCCGACGCCCGAGCAGCACTCCACGCAGTTGATCGTCGGCGACGTGGCCAACAAACGCTGGAGCAAAATCCGCCCCGATGCCCCGGCCGCCGCCATTGCCCAGCGCTTGCAGTTGCTGACAATGCCCGTGGCTGGCCGCTGAGCCCGTGCCATGAACCGCTGCCGCGTTTTACTCGCCCTGATCCTGCTCGCTGGCCTCAGCCTTGGCGCGGGTGCTGCGCCGCTGACCCCGGAAGAGGCGGCGGGCAAGCGCCTGTACCGTCAGGGCTTGTCGGCCAGTGGCGAGGCGATCATGGCGCGGGTCGGTGCGGCAGATGTGTTGCTGCCGGCGACCAGCCTGCCGTGCGCCAATTGCCACGGCGCCGATGGCCTCGGGCGACCCGAAGGCGGGGTGCGTCCGCCGCCGTTGAACTGGGCGCGGCTGACCAGCACCTACGGCCAGCAACAGGTCAACGGCCGCAGTTATCCGGCGTACACCGAGAGCAGTCTGGCGACCGTCATCGAGCAAGGACGCGACCCCGGCCACAATCGCCTCGACCCAAGCATGCCGCGCTTTCTGCTGTCGATGAAGGATCAGCGCAACCTCACCGCGTACCTCAAACGCCTGGCCGATGAACGCGACCCGGGCCTTGAGGCGCAAACCTTGCACCTCGGCACGCTGCTGCCCAGTCAAGGCCCGTTGGCGGAGGAGGGCATGACCATCGCGGCAGTTCTTAACGGCAGCGTCGCGCGGATCAATCAGGCCGGTGGTATTCATGGGCGGCAACTGCGCTTGACCGTGATCGATCCCGGCCCGGATCGCGCCAGCGCCGAGCAAGCCCTGCAGCAGTTGATTGAGCAAGAACAAGTGTTCGCCCTGATCGCGCCGCTGGCGCCGGCCCTCGACAGTGAATTGGCAAGCCGTCTGGAACAGTCCGGCGTGCCGCTGATTGGCGCTTTGTCGTTGCTCGGCTCGATGCAGGCCAGCCCGCAGATTTTCGAACCGTTGCCGGGCTTGCGCGAGCAGTTGATCGCGCTGGCCGATTACGCCACAGCAAGCCTGCGCGTGCTGCAGGGGCCGACATTGATCGCGTATCCCGATGACCCGGCACAAACGCTGGCCGCGCAAAACCTCGGCCAGTACTTGCAGGATCACGGCTGGCAGAAAGTTCATCTGCAAGCCTACGACCCGGCGGCGGAGGCACTGCCGTTGGGCTCGCGCTCGGTGTTTTATCTGGGCAATGGCGGTGGTTTTGGTCGATTGGCGACACGCCTGCAAAGCGCCGGGCAAGTGCCGTATCTGTTCGCCGCTTCGAGCCAGGTTGCTGGTGAGTTGCTGCAAGTGCCGGAGGGATTCTCGCGGCGGGTGTTTCTCGCCTATCCGTTTGTGCCCAGCGACTGGACCCAGGCCGGGCGCATGGCCCTGACGTTGCTGCGTGAACACCAAGGTCTCGGCGCCCAGCACGCGGTGCTGCAAGTCGGCGCCTATGCCTCGATGTTGTTGCTCAGCGAAGGCATGAAGCAGGCCGGCCGCGACGCCAGCCGCGAAAAACTGGTGGCGGCGCTGGAAGGCCTGCACGACTTCGACACCGGCCTGACCCCGCGCCTGAGTTTCGGTCCCGGTCGACGTCTGGGCTTGAGCGGTGCGCACGTGGTCACCGTGGATTTGCCCGATCAGCGTTTCTATCTGGTCGCGCCTTATAAACCGATTGTTGCCAGCCCCTGAACGGAGGGCCCGATCATGAAGCTCACAAGTCTGATAGTGCTGCTGACCTGCTGGTTTCCGCCGGTCTGGGCCAATAACGAGCCGGCGGTGGCGCGGGTCAATGGCGAGGAAATCTCTGGCTATCGTTTCGAGCGCTTTTTCGCCGAATATCTCGAAGATCAGGGCCGCGCGGTGGCGAGCATTCGAAATCCAAAAGCCTATAAACAGCTGCGTCAGGCTGCGCTGCAAACGCTGATCGACAAGGAATTGCTCTGGCAGGAATCGCAAAAGCGTGGCGTGCAGATTGACGAGCAAGCGGTGCGTCAGCAGGTCGAGCAGATGCGCAGTGCCATCGGTGGCCCGGACAAGTTCCAGCGTCGCCTGCAGGACGCCGGTTTCGACGAGGTTTCTTTTACCGAGTACACCCGCCGCGAGTTGGCCGCGCAGCAAACATTTGCCGAACTGATCCGGGCGAACACCTTGCAACCTCGGCACCTGTTGATCCGCGTGCCCGCGCAAGCCGATGCAGCCACAGTGGCCGCAGCGCGTCTACGCTTGATGCAGATGCGCGCCTCGATCATCAACGGGGCGACGTTTGCCAGCCAACCGCTGCGTTCACCGTTCGGCTGGCATGTGATTTATTTGCAGAACCACTTGGAGGCCGCCGATGTCCCAGATGTGCAGGGGCTGGATACAGTCAGGGCACAGCTCGCCCGACAGCAACAGACCCAGGCTCGTCGCCAAGTGCTCGCGCAATTACGGGTGCAGAACAGGATCGAACGAATTGACGACGACTGAAGGTTCCCCCCCAATAGTGGGGAATGGCTTCGATGCCCATTCAGGTGCTTCCCCGTTTCTGGGGAACGGGGTACCGGGACGAGCGGGCATTGTCATTAATTTCAAGGACATGAAGAGATAAAATTACCGGCACTCAGCCTGGCATGAAGTGTGCGTTACCGATGGTAAGGCGCACTCTCAGGGCGGGGTCATCGGACCTGCTGTTTCAAGGAGTCGACCTTGGTTAACAAAGTACTGGTTGTCGAAGACGAACAGCTGCTTGCACAAAACCTTCAGGATTATCTGTCGGCGCAGGGGCTGGACGTCGCGATTGCACATGACGGAGCGACGGCTATCGGTTTGGCCGAAACCTTTGCCCCCGACGTGCTGGTGTTCGATTACCGCTTGCCCGATATGGAAGGTTTTGAGGTGCTCGACGCGGTCCGCCAGAACAGGACGTGCCATTTTGTGCTGATAACGGGTCACCCGACCGCTGAAGTCTGTGAGCGGGCGCGGCAACTGGGGGTCAGCCACATCCTGTTCAAACCGTTTCCATTGGCGGAACTGGCGCGGGCGGTCTGCGACCTTCTTGGCATCAAGCGTGAAGCGAAACCCGGTGCGAGCCCTTCCGAGGGCTTTGTCGAACGACGCCAGAGCAGGACCGAGAGCTTCCCGTTGCAGTTGTACGATGGCAGTTGGGTGTTGGCGGATCGGCGACGACAGTTGCACGCCATGGCACCGGACGACGATCAAATGCTCACCGGGGAGTAATGGCGCGAACAGACGTTCCGGCACTTGCCGCCAAGGTTTGCCGCGCCGACAGGGCTCTGAGCCCCGGTTGGAGAGCAAGCCATGGAACGTCTGTCCGTTGTCGTCGAACCACTGCCGGCCGAAAGCGCCCCCGCGCGTTTTTCCAGTGAACAGCTTGCCCAGGCCCGGGCGCGGGCCGCCACTTCCGGCGAACGCGTCCTTGAAGCCCTCGGCGTACTCTGTGAACTGGCGCCGATGCCGTTCATTCACACCCTCGGCGCCACCCTGCATTACCCGGTGCTCGACACCGACAGCCTGTTCGCCGCGACGCCGGTATTCGACCGGGTCACCCTCGCACAATGCCTCAAACGTGAATTCATCCTGCTGCGCCACAACGACGAAGTCGTCGGTGTCTTCGCCGACCCCTTCGACCCGGCGCGCCTGGCCTGGATCGACGATTGCCTGCACGGCGCGCCGCTGTATCTGGTGCACGCCGATGACCTCAAGGCCTATCTGGCCCGCCACGAAGAAAGCTTCCACGCCGTCGAATCGCTCAACGCCCAAGGCGACACCCACCACGAAATCGACACCCTGCAAAGCCTGTCGCTGACCAGCATCAGCGAAGACGCCAGCAGCGTGGTGAAACTGGTCAACTCGACCCTCTACGACGCGCTGAAAATGCACGCCAGCGACATCCATCTCGGCACCACCGGCCACGGTCTGGTGATCAAGTACCGCATCGACGGCGTGCTCAACAACATCAGCAAAGTCCAGGGCAACGAGTTCGCCGAGCAGGTGATCTCGCGGGTCAAGGTCATGGCCGAACTGGACATCGGCGAGAAACGCGTACCGCAGGATGGTCGTTTCAAGATCGGTATCAGTGGCCGGCAGATCGACTTTCGCGTGTCGATCATGCCGAGCATCTTTGGCGAGGACGCCGTGTTGCGGGTGCTGGATAAACAGGATCTGGCTGACAAGGTCTGCGGCGTGCAATTGCAGGCGCTGGGCTTTGAAGACGAAACCCTGCGCCAGTTGCGCCGCCTCGCCGCCGAACCCTACGGCATGGTGCTGGTCACCGGCCCGACCGGCAGCGGCAAGACCACCACGCTGTACGCGATGATCACCGAGATCAACCACGGCGTGGACAAGATCATCACCATCGAAGACCCGGTCGAGTATCAATTGCCGGGGGTGCTGCAAATCCCGGTCAACGAGAAAAAAGGCCTGACCTTCGCCCGGGGTTTGCGCTCGATCCTGCGTCACGACCCGGACAAGATCATGGTCGGCGAAATCCGTGACCCGGACACTGCACAGATCGCCGTGCAATCGGCGCTCACCGGTCACCTGGTGTTCACCACCATCCACGCCAACAACGTCTTCGACGTGATTGGCCGCTTCACCCAAATGGAAATCGACCCCTACAGCCTGGTCTCGGCGCTCAACGCGATTCTCGCCCAGCGCCTGATTCGTCTGGTGTGCGCCAGTTGCAGTGTGCCGGTCAATCCGAGCGATGAAGAGCTGCGCGCCTCAGGCCTCGATCCGCAGAAAGTCGATCACTACCACTTCGTCCACGGCAAAGGCTGCGGGCACTGCCGGGGCAGCGGTTATCGCGGGCGCACGGCGATTGCCGAGTTGCTGCACCTCGACGACGAGCTGCGCCAGATGATCGTCGAGCGCCAACCGATCAAACAAATCAAAGCCCTGGCCTGCGCCCGTGGTTTGCGCCTGCTACGCGAATCGGCGCTGGAGCTGGTGGAGCAAGGTCGCACCACGCTGGAGGAGATCAATCGTGTCACATTTATCTCGTGAGCGTTTTGTCGCCGTGCTCGGCGCCAGCGGTGTTGGCCTCGGTCAGCGGCGCGGCAGCGACACCCTGTGGCTGGGCAGCGTCGGTTACATCGACGAAGGCTTCCAGAGCTACGCGGTGGCGCTGGACACCCTCGACCGCCTGCTCGGTGAACACGCCCGCGCCGGTGGCGAATTGAGCGTGGTCATTTCCGGGCACTTCAGCCGTTTTTGCCTGGTGCCATGGAGCGCGCAGATCAGCAGTCCTGAAGAGCTGCGCGGTTTTGCCCAATTGTGTTTTGAAGACTTGTTTGGCGCGCCGACCCAGCCGTGGAGTCTGGTGCTGTCCGCTGAGCCGGCCGGTTACGACCGCATCGCCAGCGCCTTGCCGCAAGATTTGCTTGATCGCCTGCGCACGCTGGTCAGCGCTCGCGGGTTGCGCCTGCGCTCGGTGCAGCCGTACCTGATGGCGGCATTCAACCGCTTCGATAAAAGCTTCGATGCCGGCGATTTCCTCTTCGTCGTCGCCGAGCCGCAACGCAGTGTGTTGTTGCTGGCGAGGGAAGGGCGCTGGGCCGGCGTGCGCTCGGCGGGCGGTAGCGACAGCGATGCCGCGTTAAATGCCCTGATCGGTCGTGAACGGCAGCTGCAAGCCTCGACCAGCGAACGTGCCTTCAACGTTTATCTGCATGCGCCGGCGCGCCTCGATGCGCATCCGGACGTGGCGGGTGTGCAACTGCGCACCCTTGAAGATGCCTCGATGACCGTGCGTGACGGCTTGTACGTCATGTCCCGGGCGGTGGCCTGAGATGCGCGCGCTCAACCTGGATTTTCAGCCACGGCCACGTTCCGGCCCGTTGGGTTGGAGTTTGCTCGGCGGCGGTGTGCTGCTGGCGCTGCTGTGCTTCGGCGTGCAACAGCACCTCGACGCGCACACCGAACAGCAACAGGGCCACTTGCAAACCACCCAGCGTCAGCTCACCGGCGACAGCGGTGCCAAGTCCAGCCTGAGCCCGGCAGAAACCCGCGAGCAAGCGGCGAACCTCGCCGAGATGCGCAAGGTCTCGCAGCAACTGCGCCGGCCGTGGGAACGCCTGTTCGCCATGCTCGAAGCGATGCCGCGCGATGACGTCGCGCTGCTGAGCCTGACCCCGGACGCGCGCAAAGGCCAAGTGCGGATCAGCGCTGAAGCGCGGGATCTGCAAGCGATGCTCGATTTTCACAAACGTCTGGAAGCCAGCGACGAGCTGTCCGACGTCTCGCTGCTGAGCCACGAAATCGTCGTCAAATCGCCGGAGCAACCGGTGCAATTCAACCTGTCGGCGACCTGGGAGATGGGCGATGCGAATCCCTAGACTGATCGTCCACGAATACTTGCAAGGCCTCGGCATTCCGGGCCTGGCCGGGCTGGCACTGCTGCTGGTCGCCGTGGCTTGGGCACTTGGCGGTTTGCTGCCGGGCTGGCAATCGTTGCAGCACTTGAGCCAGCAAACTCAGGAAGCTACCGAGTATCTGGCCAAGGTTGAAGACGGCAGCATTGCGCCGCCGGTGGTGCCACAACGTCAGCTCGACGACTTCCGCAACAAACTGCCGGCGCAACCGCAAGCGACCGTCGCCATCGACCGCATCTACGCCCTCGCAGCGCAAGAACACATCACCCTGGCGCGCGGCGAATACGCCCTCGGCGTCGACCCGAAAACTCATTTGGCGCGCTATCAGATCCTTCTGCCAGTGCGCGGCAGCTACCCGCAGCTGCGCCGCTTCGTACACGCCTTGCTCGGCCAGTTGCCGGCGGTGGTGGTGGAAGACCTTGAGTTGCAACGCAAGAAGATTGGCGACACCGACCTCAATGGCCGGATCCGTTTGACCCTGTACCTGTCGAGGTCGTGATGAATACCAAGCGCGTGACAGGGTGGCTAGCGTTCTTCGGCGTGGCGGCCGCACTGGCGTGGTTACCGGAATATTTCTCGCCGGGCGAAGACGCCGATTCCGCTGAAGCGAGCGTGACCGCGCCGGCAAAAAACGCCAACCGTGGCGCGCTACCGGCCAGTAACGCCAAGGCCAAAGAGGCGCCGATCATGGACCTGAGCCCGGCCGGCGATCTGTTTGCCGCCAAGAGCTGGAAGGCCGCGCCAACCCTGGCCACGGTCACCGAAATTGCCGTCAATCCCGCAACAGTGGTGCAAGCCCCGAGCCTGCCACCGGTGCCGTTTCAGTTCGTCGGCCGGCTGCATGACCGCAGCGACCTGCAAGTGTTTTTGCAGAACGGCGAAAAGATCTACGTCGTGCGCAACGGGGATGTGATCGACGACACCTGGAAGATCACCGGCATTTCCGATGTGGAATTGAGCCTGGTCTACCTGCCTTTGCATTTGTCGCAGACCCTGTCTGTGGGGAGTACGCAATGAACCGTTGCCGTTTGCTGATGAGCCTGGGCCTGTGTGCCGGGCTGGCCGCGTGCAGTTCCGCGCAAGTGGCCAACAAGGAAGCCGCCGACCTGATTGATCAGGGTCAGTACGAGGCGGGGCTGGCCCGAATCGAAGATGGCCTGCGCGAGAATCCGCGCGACACCGAATTGCACCTGTTGCTCAACACCGGTCGGGCCAAGGCGATCACTTCGTTGTTGACGGCCGGCGACATCGACCGCTCGCGTCGCGACTTTACTTCGGCGCGCACCGCGTACATGCGCGTGCTGACCATCGAGCCGAACAACCGTCGCGCCCAGGATGCCCTGAAGCAGATGGAATACCTGCGCAGCATGGACGAAAAGCTCGAGTTGGCCCGTGGCGACCTGCGTCGCGGCGACATCTACGGTGCTGATCGTCAGGTCAAGCAGATCCTCGAACTTGATCCGGCCAACGAAGGCGCGCTGGAGCTGCAAGGCAGCATTCGCCTGGTGCAGAGTCGCAACGTCATTGCGTATCCGCAACTGCGCACCAAGCTCGATCGGCCAGTGACTCTGGAATTTCGTGACGCCAACTTGAAGACCATTTTCGAAGTGCTGTCACAGGTCGCCGGGCTGAATTTCATCTTCGACAAAGACCTGCGCCCGGACATGAAAGCCACGATCTTCGTGCGGGACGTGCGCATCGAAGACGCGGTGACCCTGCTGCTGCAACAGAACCAGTTGCACCAGAAAGTGGTGAACGAAAACACCTTGTTGATCTACCCGGATTCGCCACAGAAAGTGAAGGATTACCAGGAACTGGTGATGCGCACGTTCTACCTGACCAGCATCGACGCCAACACCGCGCTGAACATGGTCAAAACCATGCTCAAGACCCGCGACGTGTTCGTCGACGAACGCCTCAATACCCTGACCATGCGCGACACCGAAGACGCCGTGCGCATGGCCGAGAAACTCCTGCAATCGCAAGACCAGTCCAACCCCGAAGTGGTGCTCGAAGTGGAGGTGATGGAAGTCGCCACCCAGCGCATTCTCGACCTTGGCCTGCAATGGCCGAGCACCTTCGGCGTGGTCAACACCGATGGTTCTCCGGTCACGCTGCTCGGCCAACTCAAGGGCATCAATTCCGATCGCATCTCGATCGGGCCATCGCCGCAGGCCAAGATCAACGCGCAGGACAACGACATCAACACCCTCGCCAGCCCGGTGATTCGCGTCAGCAACCGCGAGCAGGCGCGCATCCACATTGGTCAGCGCGTGCCGATCATCAGCGCCACTTCGGTGCCGTCGACACAGGGGCCGGTGATCACCGAAAGCGTGACGTATCTGGATGTCGGTCTGAAGCTCGAAGTGACCCCCACCGTGCACCTGAACAACGAAGTGGCGATCAAGATCGCCTTGGAAGTGAGTAACGCCACGCCGCTGGAACCGACCCGCCAGGGCACGATTCCGGTGCAGGTCGATACCCGCAACGCGCAAACCTCGCTGCGTCTGCACGATGGCGAAACGCAAATCCTCGCCGGGCTGGTGCGCAACGATCACGGCGCCACTGGCAACAAGATTCCCGGCCTCGGTGACATTCCCGGGCTGGGCCGCTTGTTCGGCAGCAACAAAGACACCATCGGCAAATCGGAACTGGTGCTGTCGATCACCCCTCGGATCGTGCGCAACCTGCCGTACCAGAGCCCGTCGGACATGGAGTTCTCCACCGGCACCGAAACCAGCATGCACATCCAGGCCCCGGACCGTTCGCAGAGTTACGTGATGCCGTCGCCTGCCGCGCAGCCGCGTGCCGTCGCTGAATCGGCCGTGGCCACCACCCGCGTCACTGTCGAGAAGCCTTGATCATGAACGCCTGCCAACGCGGTTTCACCCTGATCGAAGTCGTGGTGACGCTGGCCCTGATCGGCCTGTTGGCGAGCATGGCTGCGCCACTGACCGAGACCCTGGTGCGGCGTGGCAAGGAGCAGGAGTTGCGCGCCGCGCTGTACCAGATTCGCGATGCCATCGACGCCTACAAACGCGCCTTTGATGCCGGTTACATCGAGAAGTCGCTGAACAGCAGCGGCTATCCGCCGAACCTGAAAGTGCTGGTCGAAGGCGTGCGCGACGTGCGCAGTGCCAAAGGCGCCAAGTTCTACTTTTTGCGTCGTATCCCGCGCGATCCGCTGGTGCCGGCCAAACGTAATGACGAAGGTGGGGGTTGGGGCGTGCGCGCCTACGACAGTTCGGCTCAGAACCCGCGCGATGGCGAGGACGTGTTCGACGTCTATTCCCACGCCCGGGGCAAGGGCCTCAACGGCATCGCCTACCGCGAGTGGTGAACCTCATGCGTCGGGAAAAAGGTTTTACCTTGCTGGAGCTGATGGTGGTGATGGCGATCATCGCCACGCTGATGACCATCGCGCTGCCGCGCTACTTCAACAGCCTCGAAGCGTCGAAGGAAACCACGCTGCGCCAGAGCTTGTCGGCGATGCGTGAGGCGCTGGATCACTTTTACGGCGACACCGGTCGCTACCCGGATTCCATCGAGCAACTGATCGAACAACGTTACCTGCGTAACGCGCCACTCGATCCGATCACCGAACGCAAAGACCAGTGGGTGTTGATCGCGCCACCGGACGGCGTTGCCGGCGGTGTGGCTGACATCAAAAGCGGTGCTACCGGGAGGGCGCGTGATGGCAGCCAGTATTCCGAGTGGTAACCGTGCGCAGCAGGGTGGCTTCACTTACCTGGGCGTGCTGTTCCTGATTGTGGTGATGGGCATGGGCCTGGCCAGTGCCGGCGAGTTGTGGTCGACCGCATCACGCCGCGACCGCGAGCGTCAGTTGCTCTGGATCGGCACCCAATACGCTCAGGCGCTGCGCAGCTATTACCGCAGTTCGCCGGGGTTGGCGCAGTACCCGAAGGAGTTGGTCGATCTGCTCGACGATCAGCGTTTTCCTGAGGCTAAGCATCACTTGCGTCAGCTCTATCCGGATCCGATCGGCCAAGGTGAATGGGCGCTGCAACGCGGTTTTGACGGGCGCATCACCGGCCTCAATAGTCCTTCGACCGAGCTGCCGTTGAAGCAGGCGGACTTCCCGACGCAGTGGTCGGATTTCGAAGGCATGCAGCGTTATTCCGACTGGCAATTCGTCGCCGAGAAAGCATTCCTCGAGGGCAGCAATGGCCCGGCGAAAGGCCAGTCGAATTTGCCGCAGGCGTTGCAGCCATGACTCGCCACTGGTGGTGCGCGTTGGTCCTCACCGTCGTGGCGTGCTGCGCCCATGCCGGTGAAGAAGACGAAATGATGGGCTTCATCGTCGACGACACGATCTCGCACATCGGCCACGACTTTTACTACTCGTTCAGTGAACGCCTGCGCGACACCAGCCCGATGGATTTCAACCTGGTGGTGCGCGAGCGGCCCGACGCGCGCTGGGGCAGCCTGGTGACCGTGGAATATCAGCAACGCCTGGTTTATCGGCGCTTCCTGCCGCCGAACACTGTGGAACTGAAGGACGAGGCCTATGAGGCCGCCGATCTGGTTCGACTGGAGGTTGTCCGGCGCAAGCTGGAAACCATGTTGCAGGACACCACCGACCTTGAGAAGGACGAACTATGAACAGCACAACGTTCTCACGGCGCAGCGGATTCTGGATCTCGGGGTTGTTGATCGGGCTCGCCAGCGCCGCTGCTGTCCAGGCCACTGAACTGGTCTACACGCCGGTCAACCCGTCGTTCGGCGGCAACCCGCTGAACGGCACCTGGCTGCTCAATAACGCCCAGGCACAAAACGACTACGACGATCCCGACCTGAAAAAACGCACCACGGTGGCCGGCACGTCGGCGCTCGAACGCTTCACCAGTCAATTGCAATCGCGGCTGCTGGGGCAGTTGCTGGACAACATCTCTACCGGCAACACGGGGAGCCTGTCCACTGACGCTTTTATCGTCAACGTCGTCGACGACTCGGGGGCACTCACCATTGAGGTGACCGACCGAGCGAGCGGCGAAGTTTCGGAAATTCAGGTGAACGGCCTCAACCCATGACGGGCTGACGGTTCCGGGGAGAGACGGACATGAAAAGAATAATCGCGCTAGGGCTGCTGTTGGCGACATTACAAGGGTGCAGTCTGCGTGAGCCGATGTCGGCCGAGCAGGACACCGAAACCCCGACCCTGACCCCCAGGGCCTCGACCTATTACGACTTGCTGAAGATGCCGCGACCCAAGGGGCGGCTGATGGCGGTGGTGTACGGCTTCCGTGACCAGACCGGGCAGTACAAACCGACCCCGGCCAGCTCGTTTTCCACCAGCGTGACCCAGGGCGCGGCGTCGATGTTGATGGACGCGATGCAGGCCAGTGGCTGGTTTGTCGTGCTGGAACGCGAAGGGCTGCAGAACCTGTTGACCGAGCGCAAGATCATTCGCGCCTCGCAGAAGAAGCCGAATACGCCAGTGAATATTCAGGGTGAGCTGCCACCGTTGCAGGCGGCGAACATGATGCTCGAAGGCGGGATCATCGCTTATGACACTAACGTGCGCAGCGGTGGGGAAGGGGCGCGGTATCTGGGGATTGATCTGTCGCGTGAATATCGAGTGGATCAGGTGACCGTTAACTTGCGCGCGGTGGATGTACGTAGCGGGCAGGTGTTGGCGAATGTGATGACCAGCAAGACGATTTATTCGGTGGCGCGCAGTGCGGGGATTTTCAAGTTTATCGAGTTCAAGAAGTTGCTTGAGGCTGAGGTTGGGTATACGACGAATGAACCGGCGCAGTTGTGTGTGTTGTCGGCGATCGAGGCGGCGGTGGGGCATATGGTGGCGCAGGGAATTGAGCGGCATTTGTGGCAGGTGGCGGGGGACGCTTCTACGCCTGGGCAGGATGATGTTTTGAATCGGTATTTGACTCAGAACAAGATTGATCCTGAGGCCGAGTGAACGTGGCGGCCTTCGGGCCGACCAGGTTCTGGTTGGGTGGTGAGTTCTGGTTGACTGGGTGCATATCCGTTGCTGCGGTAATGGCCGCTTAGGGTTCCGCCCTTACGGCGGGTCACTTTTTCCAGACGCCGAAAAAGTAACCAAAAAGGCTTGCTCCTACGTGCGGCCCGCTCGCTAAGGCTCGGGGTTCCTTCGCTCCGGGATCGATCCGGGCGCAGCGCCTACGGTTTGCTGCGCTGCACCTCCTCTCGCTGTATATGGCTGCGCCAAACGGTCGCTGCGCTCCCACCCCCGGATCAATCCCTTCACTCAGCCTTCCGACGTCGCTAGTGGATCAAGATCAAGGGCTGCAGCCGAGCTTGCGCTCATCCTGCGAGTGGGGCGGCTGCGCCGCGAATTCCATGTAGGAGCTGCCGAAGGCTGCGATCTTTTGATCTTGCCTTTGCAGGAGCAAAGCCCGCTCGCGAATGCTACCTGACAGCCAACCCATCCCTGGCTGACCGCTCACGATCCAACTGTAGGAGTGAGCCTGCTCGCGATGGCAACCTGGCAGCCAACCAATCCCTGGAAGATTGACTCAATTGCGTGGGAACCGGCCCGCCAGCAATAACGACCCCCAACCTCCCCAAACATTTGGATCTCCACCCCGGAATGTTAGGCTCCCCCCAATCCCTGCATTCTGTGAAGGAAGGCTTATGTTGAAGGTGTTCGCTCTACTGACGCTGCTGGCGTCTACCGCCGTTCAGGCGCAAACCACGCTGCAATCCGATCTCCCGCTGAAGTACCTCGAGCAGGTTCACCCTGACGCCGAGCCGCGGCCGTTGGTGATTTTTCTGCACGGCTACGGCAGTAACGAAGCGGATCTGATCGGAATGAAATTCCAGCTTCCGGCGCAGTACAACTATCTGTCGGTGCAGGCGCCATTGTCGTTGGGCGAGGATCGCTATCAGTGGTTTCGCAAGAAGGGCGAGGGCGCTTACAACGGCGAGACGGATGATTTGCAGGCCAGCGGGCAGAAGCTGCGCGACTTCATTGCGCAGGCGGCGAAGAAGTATCACGCTGCGCCGGACAAGGTCTACCTGATCGGTTTCAGCCAGGGCGCGATGATGACGTACGAGGTCGGTTTGCGTGCGCCGGTGGCGGTGGGCGGGATTGCGGCGTTGAGTGGGCGTGTGTTGCCGGTGTTGAAAAACGAGTTGAAGGCTGAGCGACAGCCGCTGCCGCTGCACATCTTTATCGGCCACGGTACCGCCGATGATCGTGTGCCGTATCACGACGGCACCGCGGCCAATGACTTGCTGCAAAAGCTTGATTACAAACCCGAGTTCCACGCTTATCCCGGTATCGGCCACAGCATCAGTGCGGCCGAACTGCGGGATTTGAATGGCTGGTTGCAGCAACTCAATCCTTGAGGATGGTTTTAACCACGGCATCGTGACCTTTCTTGTCGCTGGCGCGGGAGATCACCTGAACCAGCGCCATTTTTGTGCCGGAGCCGGCCATCAATGTGGTGTTGAGGGTCTGGCCGCCGCCTTGGGTGGCGGTGCTGTCGACCTGGCGCAGGCCGAGGCCGGTGCCTTTCTGGGTCAGGCTTTTTTCGCTGAGTTTGTTGAAGTCCGGCAGGGCTTTGCGCTGGTCTTCGATGAAGCTCGCGACGCTGCCGTCGAGGAATTCGCCGTCGTTGTCCTTGACGTTCTGGCCTTCGGCGATCTGGTTTTCGGCGGCAATCACCACGGTTTTGGTGGACTCGTTCGTATACATCGTGCCGGTGGCGCCGCCGGGGCTCGCCGGTAACGGATCAGCCACAAAGCCTTTAGGCAGAGTGAACGTGAACTTGCCGCCGAGCAGCGAGACTTGCTCGGTCGTGGTTTTTTCCTTGGCTTTGGCAGCCTGAGCGTTGATGGCGCCGAGACCGGCGACGGCCGCCAGCAACACGATGACGGCTTTCTTGCTCAACAATGACATTCGAATCTCCGAGGGATGGACGCGCTAGGCGGGCGATCATCCCACGCAGCACGCTGTCACTCCAGCGCGGTTCGTCAGGGTTACTGTGCCTGCTGCTGTTTCGCCACCGGCCGGGCCAGCAGTTGCCGGGTCACGCCGAGCATGGCCACGGAGACGGCCACGCCGACCGCGAATCCGCTCAGTCCCAGGGTGGGCAGGGTCAATGCCGCCACCAGGCAGAACGCCGAAAACGAATACATACCCGTCGCGGTTGCCCGTAACAGCACGGCAGTAAACGCCGGGCCACGGGTTTGCTGGGAAAACACCGCCATCACGCTGCCGAGCACCGGGAACACCGCGAGCAGGCCGCTCCAGCGTTCGCCGACGGTGCTGGCCAGCAGGGTCACCAGCAGCGTCAATGCGGCGCCGGCAATCATTCGCCAGATCAGTTTGTCCGACTTCGGCGCCGGGCCACTGAGCACCGGCTGCACGTCGGGAAACAGGTACGGCGCCGCCAGCAGGGCGATCGCTGCGGCGGCTATCGAGAACGGCAGCGACGTCGGAAGCAACGACAATACCAAGGCCAACAGCGCCCAGACCGACAGCGAAATCACCAGCGCCCAAGGCCAGTTTGCCCGTTGCGCGACCTGCGCGTAGGTGATGCAGAAGGCAATCATCGCGAACATCGCCGACAACGCCGCCACGGCCGATTGCGCGGCAAACTGTGGGCCCTGTTCGATGGCAAGGAAAAACAGAATCGGCCCGACCACCACCGGCAATCCCGACAGCCATCCGGCCACGCTGGGTCCCCAGCGCTTGCCAGCGAGGGAAATCAGCAGCAGAAAACCAGGAATCAGCAGCAGTTTGAGAATCAGCACGCGCAAACCTCCGTCGGACGAGTGAGGGCCACGTTAGCATTGCCGCCGGCAGATTGCTGCATTGTCAGACAGAAATTGTATACAAAACTATAGCGATGAAGCCGGCTATGCTCTGATTATCAGGGCTTGCCGGAGTCGCTACCGCGATGAACAGAACACCCAAGGTGTTGCGTGGATGTTGCGGCATCGGCTTGTGGGCCTTGTTGTTGACGCCGACGTGGGCCAATTGGCAGGACGCGGTGCCTGGTGCGCAGATCATCGGTTCCGGCGACTTCAGCGTGTTCGGTTTCGATGTGTACAACGCGCGGCTGTGGAGTGCCGCGCGACCGTTGGCCGAGGGGCAGCCGTTTGCCCTGGAGCTGATTTATCGCCGCAGCATCTCGCGCGAGGACCTGGTGAAAGCCAGCGTCGACGAAATCAAACGCTTGGCCGGCGCCAACGTCAGCCCCGCGCAACTGGCCGGCTGGCAGATCCAGATGCAGCAATCGTTCATCGATGTGCAGGCCGGCACGCGGATTACCGGGGTGTATCTGCCGGGGCAGGGCGCGCGGTTTTTTGTCGGTCAGCAGTTGCAGCATGAAATCGATGATCCGTTGTTTGCCCGGGCGTTCTTCAGTATCTGGCTTGATCCGCGCACACGCAGCCCCGAATTGCGGGAGCAGTTGTTGGGTGTGAATCGCTAAGGTCAAAAGATCGTCCGAACGCGGCCCGAGCCTGCGGCAGCTCCTACATTTGAAATGCGTACCCTGTAGGAGCTGCCGCAGGCTGCGATCTTTTGATCTTCTAGCCAGCAACTGAAACGTCTAAGCTGCATCTTTCCGACTTGTTTCTGGATGTGTGCGTGAAATTCAGTTTGCCCAAAATCGCCACCGCGCCGTTTTGTCCGCCGGAAGTGGCCGGCAGCGTCGCGGTGGATCCGAGTGCCCCATTCTTCAAGCGCGTGTTGCGTTTCGCCGGCCCCGGTTTGCTGGTGTCGATCGGCTACATGGATCCGGGCAACTGGGCGACCGCCATCGAAGCCGGTTCGCGTTTCGGTTACAGCCTGTTGTTCGTGGTGTTGCTGGCGAGTCTGGCGGGCATGGTCGTGCAATGTCTGTGTTCGCGCCTGGGCATCGCCACCGGACGCGATCTCGCGCAGCTGTCGCGCGAACGCTACAGCACGCCGGTCGCCCGCTTGCAGTGGGTGTTGGCGGAGATTTCGATCATCGCCACCGACCTTGCCGAAGTGCTCGGTTGTGCGCTGGCGTTTCACTTGTTGCTTGGCTGTTCGCTGACCTTCGGCATTGCCCTGACGGCGTTCGACACCTTGCTGGTACTAGCCCTGCAGAACCGTGGCTTCCGCCGACTGGAAGCGATCATGCTGGTGCTGGTCGCGACCATCGGCGTGTGTTTTTTCGTTGAGCTGATGCTGATCAAACCCTATTGGCCGGACGTCTTTCAAGGTTTCAAACCCTCTCTGTCAGCCATCAGCGATGCCGCGCCGTTGTACCTGGCCATCGGCATTCTCGGCGCGACGGTGATGCCGCATAACCTCTACCTGCACACCTCGATCGTGCAGACGCGCATGATCGGCAAGGATCTGGCCAGCAAGCAGGACGCTGTGAAGCTGGCGCGCATCGACACCATCGGTTCGCTGGCGCTGGCATTGCTGGTCAACGCGGCGATTCTGATTCTCGCGGCAGCGGCGTTTCATCAGTCGGGGCATACCGAGGTGGTCGATATCCAGGACGCCTATCACTTGCTCGATCCGCTGGTTGGTGGGGCATTGGCCAGCGTACTGTTCGGCGTGGCCTTGCTCGCCTCGGGGCAGAGTTCAACCTTCACCGGCACCATCGCCGGCCAGGTGATCATGGAGGGTTACCTCAACCTGCGGATTCCGTGCTGGCAGCGGCGCCTGATCACCCGGGGGCTGGCGCTGATTCCGGCGTTTATCGGCGTGTGGCTGATGGGCGATAACGCGGTGGGCAAGTTGCTGGTGCTGAGTCAGGTGGTGTTGAGTTTGCAGCTGCCGTTCGCGTTGTATCCGCTGATCCGCATGACCAATGACCAACAGCTGATGGGGCCGTTTGTGAATCGGCTGCCGACGCGGGTGTTGGCGTGGGGGTTGTTTGTGGTGATCAGTGGGGCGAATGCGTGGTTGATCCTGCAATTGGCTGACTGAGGTTTTGTGGTGTGAGGGCTGGCCCCATCGCGAGCAGGCTCACTCCTACAGGATCGGGTTCACAAATCCCTTGTAGGAGTGAGCCTGCTCGCGATGGCGTCAAAACATTCAACAAATATTTCGAACAGACAAAAAAATACCCGGGGCAACGCAAGTCGCCCCGGGTTTTTTGTTGCCGAAAAACGGCGGATGTCGTGGATCCGCCGCCCTCCGTTGAACCCTTTGCTTAAGCCCGTTCCAGTGCCAAAGCCACACCCTGACCGCCGCCGATGCACAGGGTCGCCAGACCCTTTTTCGCATCACGCTTGATCATTTCATGCAGCAGCGTCACCAATACACGGCAACCCGACGCACCGATCGGGTGACCCAGTGCGATGGCGCCACCGTTGACGTTGACCTTGTCCAGATCCCATTGCAGATCCTTGGCCACCGCCAGCGATTGCGCGGCGAAAGCTTCGTTGGCTTCGATCAGGTCGAGTTGCTCGATGTTCCAGCCAGCCTTGTCGAGGCAACGGCGGGTCGCCGATACCGGGCCGATGCCCATGATCGCCGGGTCAACGCCCGCGTTGGCGTAAGCAGCGATTTTCGCCAGCACCGGCAAACCGAGGGCTTTGGCTTTTTCCGCGCTCATCAGAATCACGGCGGCGGCGCCGTCGTTCAGCGACGAAGCATTACCGGCGGTGACGCTGCCGTCCTTTTTGAACGCCGGGCGCAGTTTCGCCAGCGAT
Source organism: Pseudomonas sp. NPDC089741 (assembly GCF_044748825.1). Taxonomy (NCBI): domain Bacteria; kingdom Pseudomonadati; phylum Pseudomonadota; class Gammaproteobacteria; order Pseudomonadales; family Pseudomonadaceae; genus Pseudomonas; species Pseudomonas sp. NPDC089741. Next base: position 83,389 of record NZ_JBIVGT010000017.1, read on the forward strand.
TCGGCGCTGGTGTCACCGCGCGGTTGCTCGTCGACCTTGAAGGCAACCGGATCGCCCTTGCGCTGCGGAATCAGGATCGGGGTGATTTCATCGACAAAGCGACCGGCCTCGATGGCGGCGGCGGCTTTCTGCTGCGAGGCGGCAGCGAAGGCGTCCTGCTGCTCGCGGCTGATCTCGTACTTGTCGGCGAGGTTCTCGGCAGTGATGCCCATGTGGTAGTCGTTGAATGCATCCCACAGACCATCGCTGATCATGGTGTCGACGATTTGCGCGTGGCCCATGCGCAAACCGGTGCGGGCGCCCGGCATCACATAGTTGGACAGGCTCATGTTTTCCTGGCCGCCGGCGATGATCACGTCGGCATCGCCGCAGCGGATCGCTTGCGCGCCCAGGTGCAGAGCCTTGAGACCCGAACCGCAGACCTTGTTCAGGGTCATCGCCGGTACCGCGTGCGGCAGGCCAGCCTTGATCGCCGACTGACGCGCCGGGTTCTGACCGGCGCCGGCGGTCAACACCTGGCCCATGATCACTTCATCAACCTGTGCACCGTCCAGACCGGTCTGCGCAAGCAACTGGCGGATCACCGCCGCGCCCAGATCCACCGCGGAAACGCTGGCCAGGGATCCCTGGAAACTGCCGATCGCGGTACGCGTGGCGGCAACAATTACGACGTCTTGCATTTTCGAATTCCTCACTCGGCAGCGAACTGCATTTCCGGTACGTGATCCGGGACGATCAGTTTACCAGCGGTTTTGGCGACGATTTCCTCGACGCTGACGCCAGGTGCGCGTTCCTTGAGGACAAAAGCGCCATTTTCGATTTCCAGATAGGCGAGGTCGGTCAACACGCGTTTGATGCAACCAGCGCCAGTCAGCGGCAGACTGCATTTGGACAGCAGCTTGGACTCACCGTCCTTGGAGGCGTGGGTCATGATGACGATGATGTTGTCCGCGCCGGCCACCAGATCCATCGCGCCGCCCATGCCCTTGACCAGTTTGCCGGGGATCATCCACGAAGCGATGTTGCCTTCGACGTCGACCTCGAACGCGCCGAGCACGGTCAGGTCGACATGGCCCCCGCGAATCATCGCGAAGGATTCGGCGGAGTTGAAAATCGACGCGCCGATGCGTGCGGTCACGGTCTGTTTGCCGGCGTTGATCATGTCGGCATCGATGGTGTCTTCAGTCGGAAACGGGCCCATGCCGAGCAGGCCGTTTTCCGATTGCAGCATGACTTCCATGCCTTCGGGAATGTAGTTGGCGACCAGGGTCGGAATGCCGATGCCGAGGTTCACGTAGTAGCCGTCCTGCATTTCGCGGGCGACGCGCTGAGCCATTTGTTCGCGGGAAAGTGCCATGTTTTTATTCTCCGTCAGCCTGAATTATTTGCGGATGGTGCGCTGTTCGATGCGTTTTTCGAACGTGCCGCAAATGACCCGATCGACGTAGATGCCCGGGGTGTGAATGTGCGCCGGGTCGAGTTCGCCGGGTTCGACGATTTCTTCGACTTCAACCACGGTGATCTTGCCGGCGGTGGCGGCCAGCGGATTGAAGTTCTGCGCGGTGTGACGGTAGATGACGTTGCCGAAATGGTCGGCTTTCCAGCCTTTGACGATGGCGAAGTCGCCAGTGATGGATTCTTCCATCAGGTACTTGCGACCCTTGAATTCACGTACTTCCTTGCCCTCGGCAACCGGGGTGCCGACGCCGGTGGCGGTGAAGAAGGCGGGGATGCCGGCGCCGCCCGCGCGCATTTTCTCGGCGAGGGTGCCTTGCGGGGTCAGGATGACTTCGATTTCGCCTTTGAGCAGTTGCTCTTCGAACAGCTTGTTTTCGCCGACGTAGGAGGCGATGACTTTGCTGATCTGACGGTCGGTGAGCAGCACGCCGAGGCCAAAGCCGTCGACGCCGCAGTTGTTGGACACGACAGTGAGGTCGCGGGTGCCTTTGCGCTTGATCTCGGCGATCAGGTTTTCCGGAATGCCGCACAGACCGAAGCCGCCGGCGATGACGGTCATGCCGTCCTCAAGCCCGGCCAGGGCTTCCTCATAGGAACTCACGCGCTTGTCGAAACCTGCCATATGCACCTCTTTTATTATTTGCGGGCGGCTGGCTAGCCGAATGGTTGGAGTGTCTCGCTGGCGGATATATTTGTTAAGTTGATTTTTAAGGTTAATTGATAGATAAAACTCAATAGTCGCGTTATGGCGTGCTGCTTTGATCGTTCCCCACGCTCCGCGTGGGAATGCCTCTAGGGACGCTCCGCGTCCAGTGACGCGGAGCGTCACGGGCTGCATTCCCACGCAGGAGCGTGGGAACGATCATCATGGCTTGCCGCTTAACGCTTGTAGCTTACAACTGGAGCGAAGCGACCATGACCATCAAACAGATCCGCGCCTTCCTCGCCGTCGCGCATAGTCTGAGTTTCGCCGTGGCCTGCGAGCGGTTGCACCTGTCGCAATCGGCCTTGAGCCTGACCATCAAGGCGCTGGAGGAAGGTTTGGGCGGGCGCCTGTTCAGCCGCAACACGCGCAACGTCGCGCTGACCCCGGAAGGCGAATCGCTGCTGCCATTGGCCCGACGGTTGATCGCCGACTGGGACAACGCCGAAGACGAAATGCGCCAGCGCTTCAGCCTGCAACGCGGGCGGGTGACGCTGGCGGCCATGCCGTCATTTGCCGGTAACCTGCTGCCACCGATTCTGAAAACCTTTCGCGCGCGCTATCCGAACGTCAACGTCACGGTCAACGACGTGATCAATGAGCAGGTGCTGGAAATGGTCCGCGATCGCCAGGTTGAACTCGGCGTGGCGTTCGAACCGATGCAGAACACCTCGATGACGTTTACGCCGTTGTACATGGATCGCTTTGTGGCGGTGGTGCCAAAGGATTCGCCGCTGGCCGGGCGCAACGAGATCGATTGGCAGACCTTGTTGCAGGAACCGTTCATTACCTTGCAACGACCGTCGACGGTGCGGGTGATGCTCGAGGAGCACTTGCAGGCGCGCGGGAAGAAGTTGCCGGTGGAGTTTGAAAGTCATCAATTGGCCACGGTCGGCAGGATGGTTGCCAGCGGGCTTGGCGTCAGCGCGGTGCCAGCGTTGTGCGCCGAACAGATGCTGGAACTCGGCGCGCACTGCCTGACACTCAACGACTCGGTGGAACGGAACATCGGCGTGCTGACCGAACCGGGCAATGAACTCTCGGCAGCGGCGCAAGCACTGTTCGATATTCTCAAGGCTGAAGATCTCGGGCGACTGTGAGATCTACCCCCTCACCCCAACCCTCTCCCCCCAGGGGGGCGAGGGGGAAGGGAGCTGATCGGGGGCATTTCAAAAGATGGGTTCGACTCGAAATTTACAGGTCGATGTATTGCCTGAGAACAACTCGGTCAGTTCCCTTTCCCTTGGGCGAGGGCGAGGGCGAGGGCGAGGGCGAGGCCTAGTGCTAGGGGGAAGGGAGCTGATCGTGGTTATTCAGATCGTGAGCTCGACTCAGCATTTTCAGGTCGCAGTATTCAGCCCAGACAACTCGGTCAATTCCCTCTCCCTTGGGAGAGGGCTAGGGTGAGGGGCTTGGGTCCTGAGTCGAGCACAGAGTGCAGCCATTCACCGGTCCAGATCCCTCGCCAACAACGGCAAAAGCTGTTCACACGACGCTTCAATCTTCAAATCCAGCAAATCATCCGCCCGTGTTTTGCCCAGATTGATCGCGATCAGCGGCTTACCGCGATCGGCGATCACCCGGCACAGGCGAAACGCCGAATACGCCATCAACGAAGAGCCCACCACCAACATCCCCGCCGCATTTTCTGCCGCCGCCATCGCCCGAGCCGCCGTGGGCTGCGCGACGTTCTCACCGAAAAACACCACGTCTGGCTTCATCCGTTCGCCAGCGCAATGCGGGCAGTGCGGCACTTGAAAACGCGCCTCGAACGCCGGGTCGAGCAGGGTGTCGCCGTCCGGCGCCTGCACCGCATCGACGCCGGCCAGATAGGGATTTTGCCGTTCCATCAATTGCTGAATCGAATCACGCTCACTGCGCTGAGCGCAGTCCAGGCACAGGACGCGATGCAGGCTGCCGTGCAGTTCGATCACATCCTGACTGCCGGCCTGATCGTGCAGGGTGTCGACGTTCTGAGTGATCAAGTCGTGGATCAATCCACGGTGCTGTAAGTCAGCCAGTGCCGCGTGCGCTGCGTTCGGCTGTGCCTGACGCACCCTCGGCCAACCCAGCATGGCCCGCGCCCAATAGCGGCGGCGTGATTCGGGGGCGGCCAGAAACTCCTGATACATCATCGGTTGCCGGCCACGGCGCACACCGTCTCTGTCGCGGTAATCCGGAATCCCCGACGGCGTGCTGATGCCGGCTCCGGTCAGCACGATGAAATCGCCATCAGCCATCACCTCTTGCAAGGTGTCGAGTTGTTCGCGGGTCGGGCTGTCGAGCATGGTCAGCGCTCCGGGGAAGGACTTTGCCAGCAGGTTAGCACGCGATCCGCGCAGGTTACTTGCGTGCCTCCAGTATCAGGTTGAACGGCGTTTGCGCCGCGCGGCGGAATTGTTTGAAACCGGCCTCGTTGAAGACTTTGCGCAGGCGCATTTCCCCGGCCTGCGCACCGAGGCCCAGGCCGACTTCCTGTGACAGCGAATTCGGCGTGCAGATGAACGTCGACGCGGCATAAAACAGGCGTCCGACCGGGTTGATGTTGTCGTCCAGTTTATCGTTGGCGAATGGCTCGACCAGCAACACAGTGCCGTCATCCTTCAACGAGTCGAAGGCATGCCGCGCGGCACCGATCGGGTCGCCCATGTCGTGCAGGCAATCGAAATAGCAGATCAGGTCATAGTTATCGCGCGGATAATTTTTCGCTGTGCCCTGGAAGAACTTCGCCCGGCTGCTGACGCCGCCTTCTTCCGCGCGCTGGGTGGCGACGGTGATCGACGGCGCGTGATAATCGAAGCCAACAAAGCGCGAATTGGGAAACGCCTGCGCCATGATCACGGTCGAGGCGCCATGGCCGCAGCCAATGTCGGCGACTTTGGCACCTTTTCCGAGTTTGTCGACGACGCCCTCCAGCGCCGGCAGCCATTCGGCGATCAGGTGACCTTTGTAGCCCGGACGGAAAAACCGTTCGGTGCCGCTGAACATGCACGGATGGTGATCGCCCCACGGCAGGGCGCCGTTGCCGCGCATGGCTTTGACCAGTTTGTCCTTGTCATGGAAAAACGACGCCACCACGCCCAGCCCGCCGGCGACGTACACCGGTGAATCTTCCACGGCCAGCGCCAGTGCCTGTTCTTCCGGCAAGCGAAACTGGCCGTCGCGGTGCTCCATGTAGCCGGAGGCGGCGTGCGCGCTGAGCCACTCGCGTACCAGCCGTGGGTTGCAGGTGGTTTTTGCCGCGAGGGCTTCGGGGCTGATCAACTGACTGTCGGCCATCGCCCGGTACAGTCCGAGTTCCTCGCCAACAATGACATTGGCGAGCATCGCCGCACCGCCCATGTCGTTGACCAGTTTGCCCATGAATTGGTTGAGTTTGAGTTCGTCCATGATGATGCTCCTGTGCCTGGATCACGATCCAGAGGTCTTGCTTATCCCAGGCATACACCTCTGGGGTGTGGTCGTCTTGGGTTCGAGCGAAAGCCGCGTCCTGCGTGCCATCGCCCCGGTTGCCCTGTGTGTGAACAGGGTACTCAGGAGTTTAGTCGCCCGGGGCAATTCGGGGGCATTTCAAGTGCGCAGTTTGCACTTCCTCTCTAATGGTCATGCCGCCCGTTGGAGCACCACTATAAGACGCACATTTGTACGTCCGATACTGTCAACTTTGACAGGTATTAAAAGGTGGCTTTTTATCGCGTTTGCGCTGCGTCAGCGCCGTGTATCTCCGTGTATCGCCGTGTATATACATGGGCGGGTGATACGCAATGTGGCAAAAGTCGGCGGGCTGGACACAGCTCGGATACAGCCAGCATTTCTACTGTCGGGGTCGGCCAATACTCAAGGTGCCCCATGTCAAACTTCAAAACATCAATACCTTCGCGCGTCGGACTCGGTCTGCGCCGTGGCCTGCTCAAGGATCTGCAAGCCGCCAGCGCAGGTGATTTCGACTTCCTTGAAGTCGCCCCGGAAAACTGGATCGGTGTCGGCGGTGCCCACGGTGCGGCTTTGCGCGAGTTGGCCGAGCGTTATCCGTTGTCCTGCCACGGCCTGTCGCTGTCGCTTGGCGGCTCGGCGCCGCTGGATGTTGGATTTCTTCAGGAAGTCCGCGCGTTTCTCGATCATTATCACGTGCCGCTGTACAGCGAACACCTGAGTTATTGCAGCGATGACGGTCATCTTTATGACCTGCTGCCGCTGCCATTCACCGAAGAAGCCGTGCACCACGTCGCGGCGCGGATTCGTCAGGCTCAGGATATTCTCGGCCGGCGTCTGGCGCTGGAAAACGTCTCCTATTACGCTGCTCCGCGCCAGGACATGGACGAAGTGTCGTTCACCAATGCGGTGTTGCGTGAGGCCGATTGCGACCTGCTGCTGGACGTCAACAACGTCTACGTCAACTCGAACAATCACGGTTTCGATCCGCTGGAATTTCTCGCCGGGATCGAGCCGGGCAGGGTGGTGGGCATGCACGTCGCCGGGCACTTCGATGAGTCCGCGACGCTGAAAATCGACACCCACGGTGCTGCGGTGAAACCTGTGGTTTGGGCGTTGCTGGCCGAGGCGTATAGACGTTTTGGTGCGCAGCCGACCTTGTTGGAACGGGATTTCAATTTTCCGGCATTTACCGAGCTGGTCGCAGAACTGCAGACCATCCGCCAGCTGCAATCCCGGGAGGCCAGCCATGGCTAACCTCTTGCAGCAACAACAGGCGCTGACCCGATATCTGCGCGATCCTGACAACCAGTCCCCGCCGCCCGAGATGAACATGGCGCGGGTCAATGTCTATCGCGATCTGCTGTTGAATAACGTTTCGGCGTTGTTGAGTCCGACCTTTCCGGTGCTGATACGGATCATCGGTGCGGCACGCTGGCAAACGCTGGTGCGCGGGTTTCTGCGCGACTACCGCGCACAGACGCCCAAGTTTGCCGAGATCGCCGAAGAGTTTGTCGGTTTTCTCGCCAGCGCACCCGAGATCTTGCGCACGGGCGAATGGCCGGCATTTGTGCTGGAGCTGGCACATTACGAATGGGTGGAAATGGCCTTGCAGCAGGCCGCCGCTGAACCATTACCGGTGGGCGATCCGAAATTTTTACTTCAGCGGCCATTGCAGGTTTCGGCGCTGGCCTGGCCATTGGCTTATGCATGGCCGGTGCAGCTGCTGTCGCCGGATTATCAGCCGTCGATTGCGCCACCACAGCCGACGCTGATTCTGGTGCGGCGAACGGCTGATTTCAGTGTGCAGTTTTCCGAACTCAGCCCGTTGGCCTGGCGCATGTTGCAGCGCATCACCGAGTTTGCGTCTCTGACCGGGCGTGAGCAGTTGCAGGGAATGGCCGAGGAGGCTGGCGAGGTCGGCAACACCTCGTTCATCGACGCTGGCCTGGCGTTATTACAGCAGCTGCAAGCAGATCAGGTCATCGGCCTGGCAACCTGATCCACTGTAGGAGTGAGCCTGCTCGCGATAGCGTTCCTACAGTCGAATGTATATTGACTGACGGGACGCTATCGCGAGCAGGCTCACTCCTACAGGTTTTGCTGCAGCGGCAATTTCAGCTCGGCGCAGAGGCCGCCACCCTGGCGATTGCTCAAGGTCAACGAGCCGCCCAGCGCCATCGCCAATTGCTGGGCGATGGCCAGGCCAAGCCCTGTGCCGCCAGTGCTGCGATTGCGCGAATTTTCCACGCGATAGAACGGTTCCATCACTTTTGCCAGTTGCGTTTCGGCGATGCCCGGGCCGCGATCCATGACGGTAATCGCCAGGCTGCCCTTGTTCGCTTCGACCCAGACTTCGGCGCTGCCGGCGAATTTCAGCGCGTTGTCGGTGAGATTGACCAACACCCGGCGCAGCGCATGCGGGCGGGTGTCGACCACCACTTCGCTCTTGCCCACCAACTGCACATTCTTGCCCATGTCCTGATAGTCGAACACCAGACTTTCGAGGAATGAATCCATGTTGGTGCGCCGGCTTTCTTCGGTCGAGCCATGAATGCTGCGGGCATAGGCCACGCCTTCGCGCACCAGATGCTCCATCTCGCCGAGGTCATTGCACAGTTTGTCTTTTTCCACTGAGTCGTCCATGAACTCGGCGCGCAGTTTCATCCGCGTGATCGGGGTTTGCAGGTCATGGGAAATCGCTGCCAGCAGTTGCATGCGTTCCTTCAGATACGCGGCGATCCGCGCCTGCATCGCGTTGAACGCACGCGCCGCGTACACCACTTCAGTCGGGCCTTGTTCGTGCAGATTGATCGGATGCGCATTGGGGTCGAGGGTTTCCACCGCATTGGCCAGACGCGTGAGCGGACGGATGGCGATGCGCACCGCCAGCCAGGTGCAGGCAATCATCAACGCCAACTGCCCGAGCAGCACCACCGGCAACCACGGCGACAGCGGCACCATCGCCGGGCGCACATCGATGGTCACCGGGCTGCCGTCGCTCAGGCGCAAATGCCCCTGAAAATGTTTTTGCGCGCCGGCAATATCGCTGAAGGTCAGCGGGTATTGCTCGCCGATGGCCTCGGTGATCGAGGTGACGGCAATCGGCACATTGTCTGAGGCAATCGGCGTGCCCGCTTCGCCCTCGCTCAGCAGATAGCCGTAATTGGCCCGCGCCAGACGTTGCAGCCAGGCCGGACGCTCTTCGGCGGGCAAACGGTCGAGGATGGCGATCGAGGTCGAAACGTCGGTTTCGAGGTTGCCGAGCATGGTGTTCTTCGCGCTCTGGTAACGCTCGTAATACTGCGCGCCGAATGACAGCGCCTGGGCGAGGATCAGCCCTATCAGGAAAATCAGCGACAGCCGCGAGGCGAGGGTGCGCGGCCAGTGCAGGTTCAGCTTCATGCCGGGGCACCGAGGATCTCGATCGGTAGCGAAAACACATAACCTTCGCTGCGCACGGTCTTGATATAGGCCGGCTCGCGCGCATCGTCGAGCAGACGCTGACGCAAGCGGCTGACCAGCAAATCGATCGAGCGGTCGAACAGATCGGCGTCGCGGCCCTGGGTCAGGTTGAGCAACTGATCGCGGCTGAGCACACGTTGCGGATGATCGAGAAACACCCGCAGCAAACGGTATTCGGCGCCACTCAGCGCGACCATGGTGCCGTCCTTGTCGAGCAGATGGCGTGCCGAGGTGTCCAGTTGCCAACGACCGAACGCCAGTAAACGCCCAGCTTCGGTAACCACCAGATTGGGCGGCAGCATGCGCGTGCGCCGAAGCACAGCGTTGATCCGCGCGAGCAGTTCACGGGCGGCGAAGGGTTTGGTCAGATAGTCATCGGCGCCCATTTCCAGACCGATGATGCGATCGGTTTCATCGTTGCGCGCAGTCAGCATCAGCACCGGTGTGGCTTTGTGTTTGCCCACGCGTAATTCCCGGCACAGCTGCAGGCCATCGTCGCCCGGCATCATGATGTCGAGGACGATCAGGTCGACGGTATTGGCTTCGAGAAAACTGCGCATCTGTCGGCCATCGGCGACCACCGTGGTGCGCAGGCCGTTTTTCTTCAGGTAGTTGCCGACCAGCTCGCGGATCTCGCGGTCGTCGTCAACGATGAGAATGTGATCGACATGTTCCATCGCCCAGAACCTCTATCAAAGGGAATGCCGTGCAGTCTACCGAGCCTTTGCCGGCGCGCCTGCCTGCCTTTGTATTGCAGTGTATCTGCGGTGACAACCGATACACGGAAACGCAAATACCTGGTTTTTTCAGGGTTCTGTATCGCTGTGTATCCCCGCGCGGCATGGATACACAGCGATTTACCCGCGCCGTTTGCCGACACATCCGTGATACCTCGCGGGCTTCAAATGAGCGCCATCGAGGCCTCCACCGAGCGCCTCGACTCAACTCCACTGAAGCCTTGAGGAAAACGCCATGAACAAACTCTCACGTTTATTGACCGCCAGCGCTTTTGCCTGCGCCGGTTTTGCCGCCCATGCCAACGCTGCGGTTGAACAGCATAGCTGCCACAGCGGCAGCTGCTTTCAACTGACGCCGCTGGTCAATGCTGATGACCTGGTTGTCGAAAACGGTGCCAGCCGCACGCCGCAGAGCCTTTGGCTGGAAAGCCAGAACGCTTGAAGCCCTGGCCTCAGTCAGACCGTGCCCATTCACCTTGAGTGATCGACCATGTACCTCATCGCATTTCTCGGCGGTCTGCTGACCGTCCTCAGTCCCTGCATCCTGCCGGTGGTGCCGTTCCTGTTTGCCGGCGCCAATCGCAAGCGCTCGGCGATCCTGCTGACCTTGGCCGGCATGGCCCTGACTTTTGCCCTGATTTCCAGCCTGGCCGTGGTCAGCAGCGAGTGGGTGATTCAGGCCAGCAACAGCAGTCGTCACCTCGCGTTGATCGTAATGATGTTGTTTGCCTTGTCGTTGATTTCTGCGCGCATCGGTGACTGGTTGACGCGGCCGTTTGTGGCGCTCGGCAACTGTCTCGATGCAGACACGCGCAAAAACGCCGGGCCGCTGACATCGCTCCTGCTCGGCGTCGCCACCGGTCTGCTGTGGGCGCCCTGCGCCGGGCCGATTCTCGGTGTGATCCTGACTGGCGCGATGGTGCATGGCGCCAATGCCCACACCAGCCTGTTGTTGCTGGCTTATGGCGCGGGCAGCGCCTTGTCGTTGGCAACGCTGATTTTTGCCGGTCGCGGCCTGGTCAATCGTCTCAAACCGTCGATCCCGTTTACCGGTTGGTTGCGGCGCGGGGCCGGTGTTGCGGTGCTTGCTGCAGCAGTGCTGATTGCCACGGGAGCGGACAAAACCCTGCTTGCCGGCACCTCTTCCACAGGCGTCGCGACGGTCGAGAGCAGCGTGCTGGAAAACCTGCCGAAAGCGCTCGACTACTTCATCAGCAAAGTGAAAGCCGATTCCATGCCGGACGCAAGCAAGGGGGGGATGCCGCCGCTGTCCGGTGCCGTGCAATGGCTCAACTCGCCTGAGCTGAGCGCGCAATCGCTGCGCGGCAAAGTGGTGCTGGTGGATTTTTGGACCTACGACTGCATCAACTGCCAGCACACGCTGCCGTATGTCAAAGACTGGGCGCAGAAGTACCAGAAGGATGGCCTGGTGGTCATCGGCGTGCACACCCCGGAGTACGGCTACGAGCGGATCATCGACAACGTCAGGGATCAGGTCGCGAAACTCGGCATCACCTACCCGGTGGCCATCGATAACAACTACGCGATCTGGCGCAGCTTCGACAACCAGTACTGGCCGGCGCATTACCTGATCGATGCCAAGGGGCAGGTGCGCTACAGCCACTTCGGCGAGGGACGTTATGCAGAGCAGGAACAAATGATCCGGCAACTGCTGCAAGAGGCCAAAGCACCATCCGCCTGATCAAACTTCAATGGCTCAGAGGTCGCGCACCATGAGCCAATGTTGATTATCCCAGGCGCGGAAGTCTTCCAGCGTCTGCCAGCCGCGTTTGGCGTAGTAGTCCTGCTTGTTCTGCGTGTGCAGATACAGTCGTTTCAGTCCGCGCCTTTGCGCTTCATCGCAGACGCCTTCGATCAACTGTTCCGCCAGACCTTGTCCGCGCGCCTGTGGGTCGACGAAAACGCAGGCCAGCCACGGGCCGAGGTCAGGCCGATGGGCGAGATCATCACGAGCCAGCGCGGCACCGCCGATCAATCGGTCACCGTCGAAGGCGATCAGGCACGACCACTCGCCATTGCTTTGGCCATCGGCAAATTCGCGCTGCCATTCAGCCAACGGTTGATGGGCATATTCGTAGTGGAACTGCTGGTGAATCCAGGCGGCATACGTGTCGCTGTGATGCATGTGGCCGGCGAGCCAGTCGAGTTGCAGTGACATCGGTCGAGTCCGTTGCGTTGGCGAACGCGCATCAAAAACCAATGTCCGGCGCTTGGCAATCCCGACGGTGTTGCAGCGGCTTAACAGATTGCCGCCGCTCATCGGCAAAGCCGCTGTTTTGCGCGGTTGCCGGACGATTGGCAGGGACGCCGGCCGGCCTCGGCGCGATAGTGCTGAAGCAGGGTCACTGCCGGCTCTGCCACATAACAAGAACGCGAGGTTGCCATGCCGAAATTCGTGATTGAACGCGAGATTCCAGGGGCCGGAAAGCTGTCGGAAGCAGAACTCCAGGCCGTGTCGCAAACGTCCTGCCAGGCGTTGCGTCAACTTGGCCCACAGGTGCAGTGGCTACAGAGTTACGTCACCGCCGATAAAATCTACTGCGTCTATATCGCCCCTGATGAGGAGCAGGTGCGCGAGCACGCCAGGCTCGGAGGATTCCCGGCCAATAGCGTGGCGCGGGTGATAACGGTCATCGACCCGACCACCGCCGAATGACCATCGTCCCGACTTGCAGCGGAGCTCGACCTCATGAGTACACCGATTGATTTCACTGCCTTGAAGGAACGCCAGAAAGTCGCCTGGGCCAGTGGTGACTACGCCGTGATCGGCACCACACTGCAAATCGTCGGCGAAAACCTCGCCGAAGCCTGCAATCTGCTGTGCGATGAAGCGGTGCTGGATGTGGCTGCCGGCAATGGCAATGCGACGCTGGCGGCGGCGCGGCGTGGCTGTCTGGTGACCTCGACCGATTACGTCGCAGCCCTGCTGGAAAGGGGTCAGGATCGCGCCCGGGCCGAGCATCTGGACGTGACGTTCCAAGTCGCCGATGCCGAAGCCTTGCCGTTTGCCGATGACAGTTTTGATGCCGTGCTGTCGACGTTTGGCGTGATGTTCGCGCCGGATCAGACCAAGGCTGCTGGCGAGTTGGGACGAGTCTGTCGCCGAGGCGGGCGTATCGGTCTGGCCAACTGGACGCCGGAAGGCTTTGTCGGCCAGATGTTCAAAATCCTCGGCCACCATCTGCCACCGCCCGCCGGTGCGCAACCGCCATCGAACTGGGGCTCGGACGCTTGGCTGCACAAACACTTCGATGACCGCGATTTTCTGGTGCGCGTAACCCGGCGCGAGTTCAACTTCCGCTATCGCTCGGCGGCGCACTTCATCGACATCTTTCGCCATTGGTACGGGCCGGTGCACAAGGCTTTCGCGGTGCTGGCGCCGGAAAGCGCGCAGGCGCTGGAAAGCGATCTGGCGGATTTGCTCAATCGCATGAACCGGGCGGGGGAGGGATCGCTGGTGGTGCCGAGCGAGTATCTGGAGGTGGTGATCAGTAAACGCTGAGTGGAGATCCCTGTGGGAGCGAGCCTGCTCGCGAAAGCGTTGTGTCATTCAACACAGATGTTGTCTGACACTCCTTCTTCGCGAGCAGGCTCGCTCCCACAAGGGAAATGTAGTTGGGGCGAAGGTCTATTTCACGGGCGGCCGCTCAAACCATTCCAGCGCCGTGCGCCAGATGCAGATCCCCAGAAAGTAAGCCGACATCAGCAACCACAGCCCCATCACCAGCGGGTTTATCACCGGGTGCTGGAGCACCAGCGACAGGCTGCACAGCAACCAGATCGCCGTCACCGCGATGTTGATCGGCATGAAGCGGCGCACGCGGAAGGGGTGCAGAAATTTCATTTGCGTTACGGTCAGCAGCGCCAGGCCGATCACGGTCAGGAAGGTGATCCACGGCCCCGGGCCGATGATGTACAGGCACAGGGCAACGACATTCCACGCGGCCGGGAACCCGACGAAATAGTTGTCCTTGCTCTTCATGTTGACGTTGCAGAAGCAGAACAGCGACGACACCAGAATCAGCGACACCGTCAGCAGCAGGGTGTAGTCGGGCAGGGGAATGTAGCGATAGATGAACAGCGCCGGAATGAACACGTACGTCAGGTAATCGATCACCAGATCGAGGATCGAACCGTCGAAACTCGGTAGCACCGATTGCACGTTGACCTTGCGTGCCAACGCACCGTCGAGGCCGTCGACGATCAGCGCGACGCCGAGCCACATCAGGCAGTGGGTCGGCTGGTTTTCCAGCAGGGCGAGGGTGGCCAGGAATGCAGTGACCACGCCAGTCGCAGTAAAACCATGGGCGCCCCATGCTTTGAGCCTGGCGATGTGTACGGTCGATATCACGGGGGCGTTCTCCAGAAAAATGAAGCAGGCCGGGTATCACCCTTGGGCAGCAAGGGCGCCGGCAAACCGGGTCGGGGTTGCAGCTATCGACCGGTTTGGCCGGGATAAGGTTCACCCTCCTTGAATCTTAGCTGGCCACGGAAAAATTACGCGAGGGAAATACCCTGGCGGATTCAGCGTCAGCCCAACGGTGCTGGCGCTCCGGCCGCAGCGGTCTATCGTTGCCAGACGCAGTCACGGCCTTAGCCTGAGGATGACGTCATGAACACCAGCGATTTGCTCGAACAACTGCTGCGAGGCCAGGCCTCGGCGGGACAACAAACCAGCGCCTCGACCGGTGATGGCCTCGGCGGGCTCGGCGGCTTGCTGGGCGGTCTGCTGGGTGGCGCTGACGCCAGCGGCTCGCGCGGTGGTTCTGCGGGCGGTGGGCTTGGCGGTCTGGGTGGTTTGCTCGGCGGCCTGCTGGGTGGTGGTGCTGGCGGGTTGGGCGGCGCCTTGGGTGGCGGAGGCGGTACGCAAAGTCGCTCCGGTGGCAGCAATTACGCGGCGCTGGCATCACTGGGGATGATGGCGTACCAGGCTTATCAAGCCTGGCAACGCAGCCAGGCGAGCGCGGCGCCGCAACAGCTGCCGCAAACGGCCAATCTGCTCGCCGGTCCCGATGTCGAAGAACACAGCCACGCGGTGCTGCGCGCGTTGATTGCGGCAGCCAAGGCGGACGGGCGCATCGATGAAAACGAGAAACACCTGATCAGCAGCGAAATCGGCAAGCACACCGACGACCCGCAGTTGCAGCAATGGCTCGATGCGGAAGCAGCCAAGCCGCTGGACGCGAGCGAAGTGGCTCAGGCAGCGAATGGCGATCCGGCAATCGCCGCTGAGATGTACGCGGCGAGTGTGTTGCTGGTGGATGATCAGCAGGACGCTGAGCGCAGTTATCTGGACGCGTTGGCGGCGGCGTTGCGGATTGATCCTGAGTTACAGGTGCATCTGGAGCAGCAGGCCAAGGGGCAGGCCTGATGCGAAAGTCAGAAGTCAAAAGATCGCAGCCTTCGGCAGCTCCTACAGGGGGAGCGTGTTCGCGCAAAACGCGGCTGCGATCTTTTGATCTTCAAATCCAAACCGCATCCCAGAGCGGGTAATCCCCCAACCGCTGCACCAGCCCGGCCCGCAAAGGGTTCATGACGATATATCGCGCGACACCCTTGAGATTTTCCTCCCGACGCAACGCCCGTTCGTGATAACCGCGCTGCCATAACCGCCCCTGACTGCCACGTCGAATATTGATCGCCCGACAGCTTCGCGACTTCACACGGCACATCAGTTGCGCCAAAGAACCTTGCTTTAGCTCAACCAGCCAATGCAGATGATCTGGCATCACAACGAACGCCAGTGACGTGACCATTCCCTCGTCATTGGCCGTACGCATCTGTTCAACCAATAGTCTTCCCAACTTACAATCTGAAAACACCGACTGACGTTCGTGAACAACTGCAGTGAGCAGATAAATACGTCCAGCCTCGCTATATCGTCCTTTGCGCAATCCGAACGCTTTTGCCGCAACAGGCATTCCTTTGCCCTCCAAAACCTAACGTCCCTAAACCATAGCCAATCCTCACCTACACACCGATCCAACCCATTGCACGATGTAACCCTGTAGGAGCTGCCGAAGGCTGCGATCTTTTGATCTTGATTCTGATTTTAAAAAACAGGGTCAAAAGATCGCAGCCTGCGGCAGCTCCTACAGGGGGGATTCGGTGGCCGTCCGTCCGGGCAATTTTCACGTCGATTGAATTTTTCGCAGGCGCAGCCTCTCTGCTGCTGTAGAGGCGTGTGAATCAGCGCCCTGCCAACCGACCGAGATCATTGCCATGACTGTCCTGACACGCCTGCAAGCTGCGCCGGCCCAACTGCAATCGATGAATTGCGCGGGGAACATACGGCCGATTTATCAAGCCCTGTTGGACGAGGAAAACCCGCAACCGCTCGCTCAAGCGTTCTTGCAGGAGCACCTGCAACACGCCGCGCAACTGCCCGACCCGCTGCCGCAAGACCCCGCCACGTGGCACGCCTGGGTGACCGCGCATTGCGCTGATGTCGCCGGGCAATACGCCCAATACCTGCAACAACGCAAAGCCGGCGGGCCACGGCAGTTCTTCGCCTGTAAGGCGCAGGCGCTGTATTTTCTGCAAGCCGTGGCGCCGACCAAACTGGTCGACGGCGCGTGGCTTTGCGGCCTGTTGCCACACTGGCAGGATCCACGCTTCGCGGGCTTGCTGTGCACCTATCTGGAAGAATTGGGCGAGGGTAATCCTGCGCAGAATCACGTGGTGATCTACCGCAAACTGCTGGCTGAACACGATTTGCAGGACAGCACTGCGATTGCCGATGAGCGCTACCTGCAAGGTGCGTTGCAATTGGCCCTTGGCGCCTGCGCGGCGGATTATCTGCCGGAGGTGATCGGTTACAACCTCGGCTACGAACAGTTGCCGTTGCACTTGTTGATCAGCAGTTATGAACTCAGTGAGCTGGGCATCGATCCGTATTACTTCACCCTGCATGTGACCATCGACAACGCCAGCACCGGCCACGCGCAAAAGGCCGTGCAGGCGGTACTCGACCTGCTGCCGATCGAGGCGGATCGCGCCGATTTCCTGCGCCGGGTGTCGTTGGGCTATCGACTCAATGACCTGGGGCAGGGCAGCCGCGCGATCATTGAAGGGTTTGATCTCGAACGTGAGCTGCTGGCGATGTTCGAGCGCAAGCGCCCGTTCGGCCAGCACATGCATTCCGACTATTGCCGCTTCGAAGGGCAGACCGTCAATCAATGGCTGAGCGCTCCAGAGCGATTGCCGGGGTTCCTCCAGGCGTTGCAGAACAAGGGCTGGATCAAGCGCAATGAAGACCCGCAAGGCAGCCGCTTCTTCCAACTGATCGACGGCGATGGCGCGGCGATGTTCGGGGTTTTCAGCGCTTATGAAAAGCAACTGATCCACGACTGGATTGCCGCCGACTGGACGAGCCCGAACGCACCGAAAACCGTGCGGCGTCACACCCAGTCTTCGGCGCCATTGCCGGTCTGCGATGAGGATCCGGATGTCCAGCAGCTCAACGCGGCCCTGGAGGGCAAGGACGGAATCGCGCAAATGCCGATCCTGATTCCCTGGCTCGCGCCCGCGCGTCACGCGCATCCGGCCGGGCTGCTCGCCACCCGCCGGTTTATCGAACTGAAATCGCGACTGCCTTAAGGACCTTGCCCATGAATCAGGAAGAACAGCTGTGCGCCAACGATCTTGCGCTGCTGCAATTGGGCCGGCGTTTGCAGGCTGACAACTATCGTTTCATCACCCCGACGCCGCTGACTCATCAGCGCGTCAACCAACGCGCCGAGGGCCAGCCGGCTGACTGCCTGCGTGATGTCTTTGGCTGGTCGCGGCCGTTCGAGCCGGGCTTGTTGTCTGCCGATGAACAACGCCAATTGCAGGACGCGCAGATTCTCGATGCCTGCGAGGGGCGCTTGAAGAGTCGCGTGCGCTGGTCAAGCCTCGATGACTTGCTGTTCGTGCATTCGGCGTTTCCCACCGATGCGGCGGACGCGGTGTTCTTCGGCCCCGACACTTACCGTTTCGCCCAACTCATCCAGGCGCATCTGCAGCAGAACTTCGCAACGATCCGGCGTGCGGTAGACATTGGTTGTGGCGCTGGCGTCGGTGCGATCCTGATTGGCCGTGCCCGCCGCGAGGCGCAAGTGCTGGCGCTGGACATCAATCCCGCCGCGTTGCGCCTGACCACGATCAATGCCGCGCTGGCGGAGGTGGCCAATGTCGAAGCACGCGCCAGCGATCTGTTGCAGGGGGTCGATGGCGAGTTCGACCTGATCGTCGCCAACCCACCGTACATGGCCGATCCGGCAGCTCGCGCCTATCGCCACGGCGGCGGCACGCTGGGCGCAGGGCTGTCGCTGCGCATCGTCGAACAGGCGCTGAATCGGCTGACCCCCGGCGGCTCGCTGCTGCTTTATACCGGGGTGGCAATGGTCGACGGCCGCGATCCGTTTCTCGACACGGTGTTGCCACGGCTGGACGCCAAGCGCTTCGGCTGGACTTACCGTGAACTTGATCCCGATGTGTTCGGCGAGGAGCTGCTCAATCCTGGCTATCAACGGGTCGACCGGATCGCCGTGGTTGCGCTGACCGTAACCCGAATTGGCTGAAGCAAGGCAGGTGCGCGATGAACAGGAACCTCGATGATTACAACCGCATGCGCGATTTTTCAGCGACTTCGGAACCGGCGGCAGTCAAGCGCTCCGGCAGCAAAAGCGCCAAGGATCACGCCTTGCAGTTCTGTATCCAGAAGCACGACGCTTCGCACCTGCACTACGACTTTCGCCTGGAACTCGATGGCGCGCTGAAGAGTTGGGCGGTGCCGAAGGGGCCGTCACTCGATCCCAAGGTCAAGCGTCTGGCGGTGCATGTCGAAGACCATCCACTCGATTACGCGACCTTCGAGGGCAGCATTCCCGAAGGGCATTACGGTGCCGGCGATGTGATCGTCTGGGATCGCGGCGTGTGGATTCCGCAGGAAGATCCGCACAAGGCCTACGCCAAGGGCAAGCTCAAGTTCGAGCTGCAAGGCGAGAAGCTCGGCGGGATCTGGAACCTGGTGCGCACGCACATGCCGGGCAAGAAGGAGCAGTGGTTTCTGATCAAGCATCAGGACAGCGCTGCGCGGCCGCAGGATGACTACGACGTGTTGGTGGCCGAGCCGAACAGTGTGTTGAGTGAGCGCACGATAGTCGGTAAACCCAAACTCGCTGCCGAGCAAAGCAAACCGGCGAAGCAAGTTCCGGCCAAGCCCCGCAAGCAGGCCAGTGGGAAACTGACCGGGGCGCACAAAGCCAAACTGCCCGCGCAGCTCAAACCGGAACTGGCGACGTTGGTCGACAGCGCGCCGCAAGGGCAGTGGAGCTATGAGATCAAGTTCGACGGCTATCGGATCATGGCGCGCATCGATCATGACCAGGTGCAACTGTTCACCCGCAACGGCCACGACTGGACGCATAAACTGCCGCAACAGGCCGAGGCCCTTGCCGCGCTGGGGCTGGAGTCAGCTTGGCTGGACGGCGAAATGGTCGTCGCCAACGAACACGGGGTGCCGGACTTTCAGGCGCTGCAAAACGCCTTCGAAGTCGGGCGTAGCGCTAACATTCTCTACTACCTGTTTGATCTGCCGTATCTCAACGGCGTCGACTTGCGCGAAGTGCCAGTCGAGGAGCGGCGCGCCGCGCTGGCGACCATCCTCGGCACGCAGAAAAATCCGCTGCTGCGCTTCTCCGAAGCTTTTGACGAAACCCCGGACGCCTTGCTCAACAGCGCCTGCCAGATGCAGATGGAGGGCCTGATCGGCAAGCGCCTCGGCTCTCCTTATGTCTCGCGGCGCAGCAGCGACTGGATCAAGCTCAAGTGCAAACATCGGCAAGAATTCGTCGTGGTCGGCTACACCGAACCGAAAGGCTCGCGCAGTGCCTTCGGCGCATTGTTGCTGGGGCTGCATGATCGCGACAGCGGCGAGTTGCGTTACGCCGGCAAGGTTGGCACCGGGTTTAACGAAGCGACGTTGAAAAGCATCCTCGCCAAACTGAAACCGTTGCAGGCGAAGACAGCGGCAGTGGTCAATCCACCCAGTGGCTTCGAAGCCAAAGGCGTGCACTGGCTGAAGCCGAAGCTGTTGGCAGAAGTGGCGTTTGCCGAGATGACCAAGGACGGCTCGGTACGCCATGCTGTGTTCCATGGTCTGCGTGATGACAAACCGGCCAAGGACATCACTGAGGAGCGAGCGAAGCCCGTGAAGACTTCAGAGAAGAAAACCACCGCGAAAAAACCAGCGAAAGAAGCCCCCGCCAAACAAGCTTCTACGGCTGACACCAGCAATGCGCCGTCGCAACTCGGTGTGGCCAGCGGCAAAGTGCGCATCACCCACCCGGATCGCGTGATCGACGCTGTCAGCGGCACCACCAAAATGCAATTGGCCGAGTATTACGCCAGTGTCGCCGAATGGATTCTGCCGCAACTCAAAGAACGTCCGGTGGCGCTGGTGCGCGCTCCGGACGGTATTGGCGGCGAACTGTTTTTCCAGAAAAACGCCGAACGCCTGGCAATCCCCGGCATCACCACCCTGGACAAAGACGTTACCGGTCAACCGGTGATGCTCATCAACAACGCCGAAGCCTTGATCGGCGCCGTGCAGATGAGCACTGTCGAGTTGCACACCTGGAACGCTACGACCGTCGATCTGGATAAGCCTGATCGCTTCGTTCTCGACCTCGACCCGGATCCCGCTTTGCCTTGGAAAAGCATGGTCGAAGCCACCGCGCTGACCCTGACCGTACTGGATGAGTTGGGGCTCAAGGCGTTTCTCAAGACCAGTGGCGGCAAGGGCATTCATCTGGTCGTGCCAATCACGCGCAAACTTGGCTGGGATGAGGTCAAGGACTTCAGCCATGCGATTGTCAGCCACATGGCCAAGCTGTTGCCGGAGCGGATTTCGGCGGTGTCCGGGCCGAAAAACCGTGTCGGGCGGATCTTCATCGATTACCTGCGCAACGGTCTCGGCGCCACCACCATTTGTGCTTACTCGGCGCGCACGCGTGAAGGTTTGCCGGTGTCAGTGCCGTTGTTCCGTGAGGAAGTCGCCGAGATCAAGGGTGGCAATCAGTGGAACGTGCACAACGTCCATGAGCGCCTGGCCGAAGTCGGTGATGAGCCGTGGGCGGACATGAAGAAAACCCGCCAGAGCATCACCGCCGAGATGCGCAAACGGGTCGGCATTAAGAAGTGATCAAGTGTCGCGCAGCAAGTCGTGCGCGTTGAGCAGTTCGAAAGCAATTTGCGGATGATTTTCCAGGCCGCGGCGAATCGCTGCCGGAATCGCCGCGCGGGTCTTGCGACACAATCCTGGCAAGGCGTCGATCTGAATGGCGATGCCGCGCATCGTCCGCACTTCATTGAATCCCGGCGCGACTTCCACGCGAATGCCCAATTGGTCAAACATGCGCTGTTGCAGTCGTTTGAGGTCGTCGAGATCCTTGAGCATTTCCAGACGCGCGAGCAAGCGTTTTTCTTCCTCGCGGGTCAGGCGCAGGATGCGCAAGTCCGCACCGGGCGTCTCCAGCAACGGGTCGCGCCCGCAAATGCAGGCGCCGGGCGGGCAGGGTGAGCGCAATGGCGCAGTGGTCGTCATGGCCTCCATCATAGAGGCCGTCGGACAGTTTTGCCTATGCGCGTTCAGCGGCCGTCCATCGGCTGCCGGGTCCCTGAACGCTACTGATTGAGGCCTTCGTAATGCACCAGAATCGCGTTGGCGAGGTCTTCATCGCTGGCGTTGAGGCCAGGGTTGTCCTGGCGCACCTGCTGCAGCACCGACTCGAGATAAACCCCACGGATGGCCCCGCCACTGGCGACAAATGCAGACAAGTCGTCACGGGCCGGGATCACCATTTTGTGATCCTTGAAGGTCGAGTACAGCGACGCGGAGACACCGGCCGAAGTGGCGACATCGCCCGCGTCGACGCGAGCCAGCGCCGAGCCGACCGGCAGGCATAAGAGTAAAGAAGAAACGAGCACTAACTTGCGCATGACGGTGTTCCTCCACAAGCGCGAAGCAAAAAGGGAAGGACTACATAATGTGAGAGGGGCGCGCAGGGGCGGAGTTCCGTGGCGTGAAAAAGTCCGTGTGATTGCAAAACCGATGCGGGCAACGCCGTTGCGGGTTGCCCGGGTCTTCATCGCGGGGAAATCAGATGACTCCGCAGGCCATGCGATCGCCGCCGCCACCCAAAGGTTTTGGCATGTCCGAATGATTGTCGCCACCGGCATGGATCATCAGCGCGTGGCCTTTGACTTCGGCGATTTTCTTCAGGCGCGGCGCCAGCACCGGATAGTTGGCGTTACCGTCAGCGCTGACATAGACCGCCGGCAAGTCACCCAAGTGGCCATCGGCATAAGGGCCGAGGTGTTTGCCGGTTTTCTGCGGGTCGAAGTGCCCGCCGGCAGCCAGTGCGGCGCCTTTGACGCCATCCTTCATGCCGGCTTCGCAACTGCCGTTTTCATGTACATGAAAACCGTGCACGCCGGCCGGCAACGATTTCAGCTCGGGCGTGAACAACAGGCCATACGGCGTCTCGCTGATGGTGATGGAGCCAATCGCTTGCGGGGCGCCATCGGCGCTGACCAGATTGATGGCGACTTTTTCCTCCGCCGCCTGAGCGGTGCCGATGGCGAAGGTACCGAGCAAGCCCAACCACAGTGCGCGTTTCATAAGCGTTTCCTTTTGCTGTAACGAGTTTTTTGAAGGGTGGACTGATAGCCCAGCGGTATTAACCAGCGATGAAGGCATGTCCGGGTGCGTTGCAAAGTGAGACTTGCCGCCCAATCCGAAAGTTTTATGGCGGTTACCGCGTCCGGCGGACCTGCTGACACGCTCTGGCGCAGCAGACCGGTGCAAATAGGCTTAACTCAAGGTCTGACGAGCGTTTTCGGGCGCACCCCAAGGAGGAAAACACGGTGTCGATCAAACTGCGTTTAGTGTTGCTGATTGTTACCAGCCTGCTCACGGCCTTGATCGTCAGCCTGGTCAGCTACGTCGGCAACCAGCGGATGGCCGCCGCGGTGAGCGACAACGCGGTCAGCATGAGCGCGCTGCGCAACCACATGGAGGCGGACATGATGCACGACGCCCTGCGCGCCGATGTCTACTCGGCGATGCTGGTGGGGTTGGGCAAGAGCACCAGCACGGCGGCAGAAGTGCGCAAGTCGATCGACGAACACGCGGGGCATTTTCGCGAAGTGCTCGACGAAAACCTCAAGTTGCCGATCAATCCTGCGTTGCGCACGGCGCTGGAGCAGATAAAGCCAAGCCTCGACACCTACATCAACGCGGGCGAGCGGATTGTCGGCCTGGCGCTGGACAACCCGGATACCGCGCAGCAGGAACTTGGCACCTTCAATAACGCATTTGGCCAGCTCGAAGAGCAGATGGCGGCTTTGAGTGAGCTGATCGAAACCAATACCCGGCAGACCAGCGCTGGCACTGAAGCCGCGATCCGTAATGCCAACCTCGCGCTCGGTGTGGTGTTGCTTGCCGGGCTGTTGCTGCTATTGATCGAAGGACGCTGGGTGATCCGCAGCATCATGGGGCCACTGAAAACCGCCAGCCGTATCGCCGAAAGCATCGCTCACGGCAACCTCGGCGAAGCGATTATCGAGCCGTCCGGCAAGGATGAGGCGAGCGCGCTGATTCGCACGTTGGCGACCATGCAGCGCGACCTGCGCAACATGATCGACGTGGTGCGCAGCAATGCCCACGGCGTCAGCGGCATGAGTGCACAGCTCAGTCAGGGCTGCCATCAGGTTGCCGACAGCAGCCAGCAACAAAGCGTTGCCGCGAGCACCATGGCCGCGGCCGCCAGCCAGATGACCGCGAGCATCGAGGAAATCACCCGTCACGCCGAGCGCGCCCTGAGCATGGCCAACCAGGCCGAATCCCTGGCGAAAGAGGGCGGAGGGGTGATTCATCAAGTGGTCAGCGACATGGACGACATCGCTCGCTCGGCGCAACAGTCGGCGCAGGTGATTCGTACGCTGGATCAGGAATCCGAAGGCATCTTCAACATCATTCAGGTGATCAAGAGCATTGCCGACCAGACCAACCTGCTGGCGCTCAACGCTGCGATCGAGGCGGCTCGCGCCGGTGAACAGGGTAGGGGCTTTGCGGTGGTGGCGGATGAGGTGCGCAGTCTGGCGGCGCGCACCAGTGCCTCGACGCAAGAGATCGCGGCGATGGTCGCGCGCATTCAAAACAGCACCCGTGAGGCGGTCAGCAGCATGGAGGCGGGGGTGGCGCAGGTCGACAAGGGCATGGCGGTGACGGCTGACGTCGAACGCGCGATCCGCGAAATCCTCGAAGCGACCTTGAGCACCACGCAACTGGTCAATGACATTACCCGCACGATTGGCGAGCAGAGTCAGGCCAGTAACGAAATCGCCCATCAGGTGGAAATGATTGCCGGGATGTCCGAGGGCAACAGCCGGGTGATCGGGCAGACGGCGAATACCACGGATGAGTTGTCGAGCCTGGCGGGGCAACTGGCGCAGTCGGTGGACCGGTTTCGGTTGTGAAAACGGCTGGAGCAATTGCATTTGTGGTGTTAGAGCCGGCCTCTTCGCTGGCAAGCCAGCTCCCACAGTGGGCATTGGTGCGAACACAATTGCGTTCACACCATGGGAACCTGTGGGAGCTGGCTTGCCAGCGAAGAGGCCAGATCAGCCAACATCAACTTTGGATAGATTTACAACAATCAGTACTTGTACGCCTGCCGCCCCACCAGCAGCCACTTGCCATCCTGCTTCTGCCAGACCTGAAAGTTCTCGATCTCGGTCGGTATCACTTCAGTGCCCTTCAATGCCTGCGCAGAAAAGTGGTGGCGCACCAACGCGGTATCGCCAGACAAGGTGATGGTCTGCTTCTGCATCTCTAGCGTTTTGAACGCACTTTTGCCGGTTTCGATATCTGCGATGAATTCTTTCTTGTCCTGAATCTTGCCGCTGGAATGGCCGTAAGTCAGGTTGGGCGCGGTCAGGGCATTCAGCTCGGCGATGTTCTTGTGCAGCATCGCCTGGGTCAAATGATCGACGGCCTGGGCGACGTCATTCTCCGCCGGAGCAGGGGCGGCCAGGGTGTAACCGCTGAAGGCGCAGAGAAAACCGATCAGGAGGCGGGTGTTATTCATGGAAGGTATTTCCTTGTTGTTATGGGTTTGATGACTGATTGATTCAATATGTGAATTCATCAGTCATCGTACAACTTAGCAGCTTCTTGATTGATTGGGCAGCGTTGCCAGGGGCTTGGACGGCTATAACCACAGCCGCAACGCTGAAAGGCTTCAGTCAGAGCCTGCACCAGGGTCATGTTCGGCGATTGACGGCCGATAAGTCCCTGAGCGGAAAAGGACTCTCAAGTCGGGAACAGACGCGCGGGTTTGCCCTGACGTGATATTCTTCGCGCCAACTTGGTTTGACCTAATTCAGTTTGCTTGCCTTCGGGCGGGCTGACGGAATCCCTGTCGCTCAAGTAGCTGAAGCCAATAATGATAAGAAGTCAGTTCAGAAGGGACATTAACTGAGGTCGATGCAGCACGTCGGCCTTGTGTGCCCACCCGTCAAAATTGAAGTGTGCCGCAATCCCAGACGCTAGCCTGAGCGTCATCAAAGCGGATCGCATACAGATAACAGCGGCGGGCGGAAGGCGTTTTATCATAGGTGCAACAGATGTTTAAAAAAGTGAACACAGCCCTGCTGGGTCTGGCCTTGGCGATGGGGATGACATCCGCCAATGCTGACGAAGCAAAGAAAGTCGACGTTCTGCTGATCGGCGGCGGCATCATGAGCACCACCCTGGGTGTGTGGATCAATGAGCTGGAGCCAAGCTGGTCGATGGAAATGGTCGAGCGCCTCGATGGCGTCGCCCTCGAAAGCTCTAACGGCTGGAACAACGCCGGTACCGGTCACTCGGCTCTGGCTGAGCTGAACTACACCCCGGAAGACGACAAAGGCAACGTGACGATCCCGAAAGCGGTCGAGATCAACGAAGCGTTCCAGGTGTCGCGTCAGTTCTGGGCGTGGCAGGTTCAGCAAGGCGTTCTGAAGAACCCTCGCTCGTTCATCAACACCACTCCGCACATGAGCTTCGTGTGGGGCGATGACAACATCAAGTTCCTGAAAAAGCGCTACGAAGCCCTGCAAGCGAGCCCGCTGTTCGCCGGCATGCAGTACTCCGAAGACCCGGCTGTGATCAAGAAGTGGT